>NZ_JBFTQG010000078.1:0-18379 GCF_056398885.1 Cupriavidus sp. 01T418 | reverse complement strand
CGGGTGCCGAGATCGGATCTTCCTGTCCGAGTGGAGCAGATGATCGAATTTTCCATCGCCCTGTTCCTCAGCGCTGTCACGTCCGGGCCCGAGCACCTCCAGCGGGTCGCCGAACTGCTACCTGCCTCACGCAAGCACATTGCGGCGTAACGCCGCCGAAGCCCTCTGAACGGCAGCAGGCAACACGCATGCCAAATTAGTTCTTGTCTCCTTTAAGTTAACATTGCTAACATAATCGCATACCTACGACAAGGAGACACGACCATGCCCATTCAATACACGCGCCGACAACTATTGCAGGCTGCCCTTGGGGCGGCGCCGGCACTGTGGTATCCATCCCTTCTTCTGGCTGAAACGCGATACCCGAGCAAGCCAGTCGTCATCAAGGTTGCTTTCCCGGCCGGGGGGCCCGCAGACGCGTCGATTCGCGCCGCGGCAGTGGTCATGCAGAAGAATCTCGCGCAGAACGTCCTTGCGGATAACTTGCCAGKGGCAAGCGGATCCATCTGCGCGATGAACGTACTCCGAAGCCCAAGTGACGGCTACACACTTTTGGGCACCACTGGTATTGACTTCCTGGTGGCACCGCTTAGCGTCGCCTCCGCCAAGTATCATCCGGACCGCTTCAAGCTTCTTGGCTTGACGGGTATCTCTGACTTCATTCTTGTCTCGAGCCCTGCCCTGTCATTCAAGAACGTCGACGAGCTCATTACCTTTGCAAAGAACCCGGCCAATCGCAAACTCTCCATCGCGCATTGGGGCCCCGGTTCCGCACCCCACCTGGTCGGTGCGGACTTTCAAGCCAGAACAGGCATTCAGTTCCTGGAGGTTCCCTATAAGGGTGCGGCGCCGGTGACGAATGACATTGCCGGTGCGCAAATCGATCTCACCTTCATTCCCATGGGCGGCCCGACCTTTGGCATGATCAAGACAGGGCGATTCAAACCCATCGGCGTGGCCAGCAAACGACGTAATCCGTTCTTGCCTAACGTGCCCGTGCTTGCCGAAAGCAAATACCTTGCAGATTTCGAGCATAGCCAGTGGGCTGGCGTGCTTGCCCCACCCGAGACCCCCGATCCCCTGGTGGCGCGCCTGAACGAAGCACTGAATGCATGGATCCTCAGCCCCGAGAACCGCGCTCGCATTGAATCCAATCTTGCGCGGACCCTGGAGTCGATGACGGTGCCCCAAGCCCAAGCATTCCTGAAGACTGAGCACGCGAAGTTCACACGCATTGCGCAGAATCTCAAGATCGGTCCGCAATAGGCTCAATAGGCTCAATAGGCCGAAGTAAACAGATGGTTCAGCGCCTCACCCGAGAGCGTCAGCCACCCGGGCGGGGCTACTAGCTATCATCTATCGACGGCCTGCGGCACCTGCTGCCCCACCTTGACGAGATTCGGCCCAGGCACCTGCGAGGATCGACCAGACGATGGACGCGCCATAGACCACCATGGCCAGCGCACCCAGGGCGAAGTATTGCGCGAGCGACGCACCGTAGGCCAACGCCACGGCTCCACCACCGGCGAACAGGAAAAGACGTAACGCGCCGCCAATCAGCGGCCATTTGAGGCGTCCCGCGCCTTGGGAGGCGAAGTACAGCGAGAATCCCAGCGCGAAGAAGCCATAGAATGGTCCGACGATGCGCAGGTAGAGCGTCCCGGTCTCAAGCAGTTGTGCATCGGACCCGAAAAGGCGCATCCAGGCCTGTGGCCACAGCGCTGCGGCCAGCCCCACGATTTCGGCAAGCGCGAAGGCCATGCAGCCGCCGTGGATGGCAATGCGCCTGGCACGATCCAACTGGCCTGCACCGATATTGGCGCCGACCAGCGCAACCATCGGGGCGCCCAGGCCGAAAGCAATCGGGATCAGCAAGTATTCGAGACGCGCAGCGGTGGCATAGCCTGCCAGCGCCGCGGTGCCGCCGTAGTGCCCGACCTGGGCTGTCGTCACGGCGATCAATGCGTTGGTGAGGACGGGGTTCAGGCACGCAAGCCCGCCGACCACGAGAATGCTGCGCATCGGCGCCCAGTGCAGCGTGCCGACGGACAAGCGCGCGGCGCAACGACGCGACATGCAGTACCAGCCCAGCGTCAGCGTGCCCGCCGCGTAGTACACCAAAAGTGCCCATGCACCGCCTGCCACGCCCAGCCTGGGGAATGGGCCGAGACCGAAAATCAGACACGGCGACAAGGGGATCATCAACGCAGCGCCGAGGCATATCACGATGCCCGGCATGGACATGTTTCCCGTACCGCGAATCACGCTGGCAAGGGCGTTCATTGCCCACATAAGCGGCAATGCGGCGAAAAGCACGCGGCCATATGTGCAGGCAGCATCCAGCGGTGCGCCATGCGCGCCGAGCAACGAAAACAGCGGCCGCGCCCCTACGAACAATAGCAGTGCGAAGATCGTTCCAACCAGGACATTGATCGCCAGGGCATGGCGCGCGAGTTGTTCCACCAGGGGGGCATTACCGGCCCCAAGGGCGCGTGCCACTGCGGAAGAGATGCCTCCGCCCATTGCGCCCTGCGACATATTTTGCATCAGCATCAGCACGGGTGTCACCACCGCGACACCTGCCAGCACGTCTGTGCCAAGTTTGGCGAGGAACCAGGTCTCGATCAATCCAGTGGACGACTGGGCCAGCATCATCAGCATATTTGACCAGCTCATGCTGGCCAACATCGGGACGATTGGCGCCTCCAGCATCGACCGCAGGCGCGAATTGGCAGCGCGCGGCATTGCGGAGCTGGTTGAAACCATGGTCATGTGCTGCCTCCCTGAACTGCAACTATGAGATGCCAAGATGTTTGCATATACACGCACTTAAATTTACTTGCATATGCATGCATTCGTCAAGTATCGATTACAATGAAGGAAGTTCGTCGCACCGCGCGCGGCGCACTGATACTGGAGGCGAGTAGGACGCCTGGAGGGGGAAACCGACAATGCCGTCATCGATTCTGAAAGATCCCCTGGTCTGCAATGGCGCCGCGCTGCGCAAGGCAAACCGACGCATTACGCAACTTTATGACGCGGCGCTGGCACCGTGCGGGCTAAGCGTCTCGCAACGCTCGATCCTCTTGCATATTTCGCGAGGTAACCGTCCCACCATGACGGAACTCGCCCATGCCATGGTGCTGGACCGTTCTGCGTTGGCACGCAATATCCAGCCGCTTGAGCGCGATGGGTACCTGATACAGATTCGTGACGAAAAGGACGGCCGCAGCAGGCGGGTGGAGATGACGGAGGTGGGACGTGCGAAGTTAGCCGAATCGAACCCGCTGTGGCGACGCGCACAGGTTCGTTTTGAGACGGTTTATGGGACAGAGCGCGCGGTTGCACTGCGTTTCGCGCTAGCCGAGATCTACTCGGATGAATTCGCCGAAGCGTTCAACAGCGGTACGCCCCTGCATCCATGATGCGGACAGGCGTGCCTCACACTACTTGCTGTCCTTTCGCGCATGAGGGGCTTCCTCCCTGCTCTCAAGGATTGTTCGCGGACATATCGCACCGGAGCGCTGGGCATGCAGGCCCCCCCCCTGCAAGCGGAGATCTTCCAGCAATTCGTCGCGAGGAAAGCGCGCTTGATCCTCTCGTCCTATGCTCCACACAAAGCCCTATCTCACCTTGCGCCTGCCGACCCAAAGGTCCCTCGCTGAGAACGTGCGGCGCGTCCGGGAACCGGAGGAAACATAGCGCGGCCTGATCCCTGTTCACGCCGCCCAGACCAGCACGGCTGTTTTCCGATGACAGACTCAGAACTTGTGGCGGATCCCCAGCGCAGCGCCAAGCATCGACTTCTGGCCGTTGCCCAGGGAATAGCTGTTGCCAAATGCCAGGCTGCTGGCGAACGCGGTGGAAGCCGTGTCCAGCATCAGGCCGGCGTTCTTCGCGTACGCTGTGGTGAGGTAGACGTCAGTCCGTTTGGAAAGGTTGTGGTTTGAAATACACGAAATCTGCCAGGGGTTGGCCACGCTAGTGTTACCGAACTGGTTCTTGAGAAGTACAATCAGGCCCAGACTTCCTCCTACCTCCCATGCTATACAAAGCCGCTCTCACTGTTGCCGCTCTAGTGCCATTTATATCGCCTCTGGCGAGCGCACAGGTTCATGGGGCAGGCTCAACTGCCGCTGCACCTGTCTACCAGATTTGGGCGGAATCGTACAAAGCGTCCACAGGCACAAATATCGCGTACGAAGCGGTGGGTTCGAGCGAGGGCATGAAGCGCATGCGCGAGGGGAGCATCGATTTTGGGGCGTCGGATGTGCCGCTGTCTGCGTCGGAAGCAAAGCGTGTGCATCTGGTGCTGGTGCCAACTGTGGTTACCGCGGCCGTTCCCGTGGTCAATCTTCCCTCTGTTGCCCAAGGCCAATTGCGTCTTACTGGCGACGTGCTGGCCAAGATTTTTCTGGGAAAGCTCGACGCGTGGGACGCTCCCGAAATTCAAGCGCTGAATCCCGGTATCTCTCTTCCCAGGCTGAAGATTCGACCGGTCGTACGCGCTGACGGTTCAGGAACGACCTTTCACTTCACGGATTATCTGAGCAATGTCAGCAATGACTGGAAGACTGCCTTTGGCACGAAGTCTTCCCTCTCCTGGCCGGCCGGTTTTCTGCCTGCAAAAGGAAGCGACGAGGTCGTCCGAGCGGTCCGAAGCAACCCTGGAACCATCGGCTACATCGACTACAACTACGTGCTCAACGCCGGCCTAAGCCCCGTTCAGTTACGCAACGCTGCAGGGAACTTCGTAACCGCTCAGGTCAACAGCTTTCGCGAGGCCGTGTTGAACAGCGACTGGAACAGAAAGGGCGATTTTTCCAGCAGCCTGGTCAACCGCCCGGGCCGGGACACATGGCCAATTACGATGGGCACGTTCATTGCGGTGCCCGAAATCAGTAAATCCGGAAAGCAAACGCTGGCTACGCTCCGGTTTGTCACCTGGGGATATTTGCACGGAGATGACTTGGCTCGACAGGCAAAGTTCGTCCCCCTACCGGAACGCGTTCAGGCTAATGCTTATCGCGAACTCGCACGAGTCACTGACGAGTCGGGTGCCATGATTGGGTTGCAAAGCATGGCGAGCACGCCCGGCATCAGACCATAAACGAGAACCATTCGACCTGAAATTTTCTGACGTGTAAGCGTGTCCTGAGCACCGTCTATTCATAGATGGGCCGCTTGGGCATTCTGATTCCCACCAGATCTGGTGGGAATCAGAACTTCTGCCTGCCTGTATTTCTTGGCAGTGGCAACCGGGGGCGCCAGAGGGTGGTGTCCTACATCACCGAACTAGTGGAGGGGGCTCCGCATGCAAGGCGCGCGGCGCCGGCGCAGCGGCAAACAGTTCGTGCGGTTAGGGCCGCCATTGCGGTGGCGCCACGATGACGTGCGTGTAAGAACAGGCCTACGTGCATCTCCGCCATCCCCCGATGCCTGTCGGCGGGTGCGCCGCCTAGATTGATCTTATGCCGCAGCCACAGCGGCGTTCTGCAAGGAGCTGTCTCATGTCATTTGCGCTCTTCCTCGTTGGACTGCTGCTGCTCGTCGGCGGTATTGCATGGGGTCTCGTTACGGCAGGTGTGGCCCTGGTCTACGTGGGCATCATAGGCGTCATCGTCCTCGGCCTGGGCATCATGGGGGCTGTTTCGCGTACGCGTACCAAAGATCCATCTTAGAGGTTTGAGGGCCTTACCGGCTCCGCCATAGGGCGCCGTCCGACAATGTTTTCGTCGTGCATATTGCACATTGCGGAATTCCCAGGGTAGCTACTCTGCCGCTTTGACCCGTGGCTCGCGCGGCGCCCGTGCGGCTCGCTCAAGGCCTTTGGTTCGTTCGAGGGCTATCCCCGATGGCCAATGTGTGCTCGACCAACTCCAGAATGGTAGGCAGTTCAATGGGCTTCACGACGTGGAAATCGAATCCCGCGTCGCGGCTTCGCTGATGATCGTCCGGCTGACCAAAACCTGTCATTGCTACAAGCCGCGTATCCGACAGCTGGGGTAGATTCTTGAGTGCACGGACCAGGGCATAGCCGCTCATGCCGGGCATCGCCAGGTCGATGAAGGCGATCTGTGGTCTGCATTTCTCGGCGATAGCCAGAGCATGGGGACCGTCGTAGGCGATTGTGGGAAGGTGCCCCTGAAGTTCCAAGAGCATGGCGAGGCTGTCCGCTGAGTCTCGGTTGTCGTCGACGATCAGGATCCGCAGGCTTGGCTTTGTTGCCTTCGCTGTTCCTGCGCCCGTGTCCAGGTGGAGGGCCGCGGGGCGGTACGGAAGCCGTATGGTGAAAGTACTTCCTTTGCCGAGTCCCTTGCTTGCCGCGGAAATCGTCCCGCCGTGAAGCTCGACCAGCGAGCGGCAAACCGATAGGCCAATTCCAAGGCCGCCCTCGTGACTACCGTGCCAACGGCGATCCTGCACGAAGAGATTGAAGACCGAATCGAGGGAATCCGGCGGCAGGCCGCAACCTTGATCGGTGATCGAGATCGTCAGTTGGCGACTAGCGGTGACCACGTTGACCTCTATCGAGGTAGATGGAGGGGAAAACTTGGATGCATTCAGAAGCAGATTCTGGACTATCTGAGTGAGCCGCGTGCGGTCCGCCTCCATCAAGGTTGGTGTAGTCGGCAGATTGAGCGATATCTCTTGCGAACGGGCATCAAGCGTGGGGCGCGCGGCCTCGACGCCGAGTTCGATGATCTCGCGGATGTCGACCGTCTCAATCCGGAGCTGGACCTTCCCAGCAGTGATGCGACCCACATCGAGCAGGTCATCCACCAGGCGGGTCAGGTGCGTGACCTGGCGATCAATCAAGGCGTGACAGCGGTCGACGACGCTCCGGTTCTCCGGTTGGACCGCAATGGCATTGACCGCGTTCCGAATGGGCGCGAGCGGGTTGCGCAACTCATGGGAGAGCGTCGCCAGGAACTCATTCATTCTCTGGCTGGAGGCCTCGAGCTCAGCAAGCCGCTTGCGCTCACTCATGTCACGCGTGACCTTGGCGAATCCCCGCAGCCTTCTCTCCGCGTCATAGACCGCTGTGATGATGACGTTCGCCCAAAACAGGGTGCCGTCCTTACGCACGCGCCAACCCTCGTCTTCGAGGCTACCCTCTCGCTCCGCCTGCAAAAGCTCCCTGGCCGGCTTTCCGGCAGCGATGTCTTCTGCCGGATAGAAAGTCGAAAAATGCCGCCCGATGATCTCATCGCGTCGATACCCCTTGATGCTTTCGGCGCCAGGATTCCAGGTCATGACGTTGCCTTGGGGATCAAGCAGGAAGATCGCGTACTCTTTCACGCCTTCCACCAGCAGGCGGAGAGTCTCCTCGCTTTGACGCAGCGCTTCTTCCATTCGCCGGCGCTCCGTCAGGTCGCGTGTGATTTTGGCGTAACCCCAGATTTCGCCATTGGGATGGCGCAACGCGGTGATGACAAAGTTCGACCAAAAGCGGGTGCCATCCTTACGCACGCGCCATCCTTCATCCTCGAGCCGCCCGCACCTGGCCGCTTCGCGCAACTCGTGCTCCGGCACACCCTGGGCGCGCTCTTCCTCCGTGTAGAACGCGGAAAAGTGCCTGCCAATGATCTCCCCGGGGGTGTAGCCCTTGATCTTTTCGGCGCCGGGATTCCAGCTCGTCACGCGGCCGGTCGGGTCGAGAAGGTAGATGGCATAGTTCTCGATGCCTTCAACGAGTAAGCGGTAGTGTTCGTCGAGAAGGGCGAAGGGGGGGGCGGAAGACACCGACTGGGTGGGATCAGTAGCGCCAGAATCGGGAACGGACATAGCTGGGGGCATCGAGTTTGTGGGGGCTGCAATGACAATACGCGCTTATCCTTTGTGGAATATAGGCCGCTTCCCGGCCCGGCACAATCCATGGCCTTCCCCCGCTTTTTTTGCGAGCGCAGCTGGCGGTCGGATTGCCTTGGGCGGGAGAAGCGTTGGACTACTTCCTGCATCGCGAATTGGCAGACGCATGTACACCTAGTCTCACGCTTCGTGGTCCGTCTGGTTGTCACGAGCAAGTAGGCAGAGTGGAGAAAGCCGCACCGCGAGTGGTCTCACAATCGCTTACAAGCCGATCGCATATTCGGTGATAGGCTTACCGCCATGACTGCCGACGATGGCGCATGACCATCTCGCTGTTAAGTGAAGAAGAAGACAAACATATGCCGTCAACATTACTAGAGCGTGCCGCAGGCTTCTCTTTGCCTAAGGGAGCGCAAGATGGAGACACTTCCTCATGTTGACCGACGTTCAACTACGTTCGGCCTCTCGCTCCGACTGGCAGCAAGTCGTTACATTGCTTGAGCGTTGCAGGCTGCCTGCCGCGGATATTGCCGAAATGATCGAGGCCTTCCACATTGCGGTGTGTGATGGCCACATCGTTGGCTGCGCAGCGACAGAGCACCATGGAGAGTCCATCCTCATCCGCTCGGTAGCAGTGGAACCCGAATACCGCGAAAGGGGCATCGCCAGCCGCTTGGTTGAGGCGCTCCTGATGCGGGCTCGCGGCACTGAGGCACGAGACGCCTATCTCCTGTCCACGGCGGCCCCAGCCTATTTCGCGCGTTGGGGATTCTCCCTTATCCCTGCCGAAGAAGCACCACCGGAAGTCACTGCTTCCAGCGCATTTCAGCGGGCCGCGCAAACGTCTGCACGCTGTATGCGATGCGAGTTGCGCTAGCGCAGACGTAGCCGATTGACGGCCCCGTTACCTCATCCTGCACGCCGACTGGCGCGGGCGAGCTTGGCGGGAGCGTCACCGCGAGTGGCATCGCTGGCACGATGACGAGGACTGACCTCCGGGTGCTGCTGGGAAACCTGTATTGCGAATCATTACCGGCTCCGATATGCTACGCAGCCATCTAAATACTGAATTGGAGACCTTCCATGCTGCGGATTGCCTTGCTCGTCCTCGCGGGCCTGTTCTCGACGGGAGCAATCGCCGGCGCCAAATGCGCCGCACATCCCAAAGCCGAATGGATGAAGGAAGCCGACGCCAAAGCGAAGATTGAGGCGCAAGGCTACAGCATCAAAAAATTCAAAGTGGATGGCAACTGCTACGAAATCTATGGCAGCACGAAGGAAGGCAAGAAGGCTGAGATTTACTATGACACCAAGACGCTGGATGTCGTGAAATCGGAAATCGAGAAATAACGGTAGCCGATTGAACACATGATAACGAGCACCGCGTCGGTACGTGTCTGGGATATTGTGGTTCGTCTGACCCATTGGACCGTAGCGGCGCTTGTGTTGTGGAACCTGTTCGAGGACTCCGGCGGACCGCTGCATCGCGCCACCGGATACGCGGCCACGGGCCTCGTCCTGTTTCGTATTCTCTGGGGCTTCATTGGCACGGAGCCCGCACGGTTTTCTACTTGGGTCCCCACGCCCTCCTGCGTCATCTCGGACCTCAAAGGAATCATTGCCCGCCGACCGCCACGGCATCTAAGTCATACACCGCTCGGTGCTTTGATGATGCTCACAATGTGGACGCTCATCCTTGCGCTTGCGGTGACGGGCTGGATGTCGAGACTAGATGCATTTTGGGGCGAAGATTGGCCAAAGGACGTGCATGGGCTATTGGCGGACTCATTGATGGTGCTGATAGTGGTACACGTCATTGCGGCCATCGCTATGAGCGTGGCTCACAAAGAGAACCTGATCGTCGCCATGCTGACTGGTAACAAACGACAGGATAGGGACCCGAGTGGCCTCATTGCAACCAAACGAATGACAAAAACATAGGCGCAACCCTTGTCCAGCAAGGGCTGCAGCCAGATTCAGCCGTGCAAGACACCTATCTGTTTGCGCGTTCCGCCGTTATGTTTTTTTACGGTCTGGGTCAGCCCCAAATTTTGGTTCGACCAAAAGCCCACCCTCTTCAAGCCATGGGCTGGGATAGACCACGTGTATCCTTCAGAAGGAAGGCCGAAACTATTGTCATCGCGGGAAATCGCCAGCGGCAGCTTCCCATGCGCCAGGAACGAATGGCATGATTGTAAGCGTAGCAACGAAGCTGAAAGTTGAACCAAGAGCCCCCAGCACCCGCAGTTTCTTATTCCAGAATCCCAAGAGCAATAGCGAGCCAAAGGTCCATTCTGCGGCCCCCAGGAATAGGCTCGCGCCTCAGGCCTCGGAATCCTCGACAGTGGTCGATTCTGAATCCACTTCAACGTCACCGAGGGTGACACTCGCAAGCTTAGCCGTTTCCTTCGTGACTTGCTGGACTGACTCGAAAGCGGTCTGGGCGGCGTGGATGGCCGACTTCACGATGGCCATTGTCGACTCCGAATCAACCGGGGCAGATTCTGAGACTTTCGCAAAGAAGGCCTGCAACTGCTCTGCGTTGGCGGCCTGGACCGCTTCAATGAACGTTGAGAAATCAAGCTGGGCGGCGCCGGAAATCTCGGAAAGTTGGCGGATGTAGCTCAGGAATTTCTCGTGCGCCGGCTTAAGGGTCTCATCCTGGAACGTCAGGATATCCTGAGTAGTCGTTGCAGATAGCGCCTTCAACGTAGCATTGGCGCCGTCAGCGAAACGGGCCTTACTCGTTTGCAGGTTCAGCGCGGCAAGCCGCTCCAAGCTCTCGAACACCTTAAGCGTTAGCCCATATAGGGTCTCCAGGCTCGCACGCTGCGCGGCGGCGATTTGGTCAGACGTGAGGAACATCTGCGTCTCCTTTGTCGCTTTCATTTTTGAGCCGACACTCTAGCCGCGGATGATGACAGCGCGGTGACCAATCGGCTCGGGGTTTACACCATGGGAATCATCGGACATGGAGTCTGGAGCGGCGAGGGGAGTCTCAGCCTTGCTCCCAGGCGCCGGATCGAAATTTCACGAGTGGCAAGAAGTTCATTTGACAGATCTACCAATGCATTGAGCGCCACCTCACAGCGTTGGAGACGGCCCACCATCGACCATCAGCTATCGCCCAAGCGCGAGTGATCCGACTCGAAGATAAACTGGCCTGAGTCGGTTGGGGCGTTCGGCTGATTTCGGCATCGCTCACCTCGCTCCTATCTCGATAGAGTTCCCGACCCGCGCCGCGTGTACCGCTGCCACCGGCAGCAGGCAGGCGCCCGCCTGTTTCCTATCGCTGAACGGAATCGTAGGCGCTGCCAGGGGAAAGCCAAGTCATTGCGTTTGAAGTCTGGTCTGCACGCAATTGAAAACGCTTCGACCCTGAAACAGCCAGCGCTGCGTGGGCGATTTCACACTACGCGGCGCCGGTTCGTGTACCTACACACCGCTCACTACGTGCGGGGCACCCGGCGGCCAGGACTGAGCCGAGAGAAGGAGATCCAACTTGCGGCACGCCTAAGCAGCGAAGGCAGGCTTTCCATTCGGTAGACGCCGGGCATTCCGCGAAAGAATGGGTGTTATTCGTCAGTGGTACCTACCGACGCAAGTCGTCTTATCCGAAGATAGTGCTCAAGACGAACCCAGTTCGCCTGTACCAGACGATACCCCACGCAACTAACGGAGACCCACCATGTCCCTTCAAGACAAACTCGACGCCTTCAAAGCAGACTTCAAGGCTGGCAAGCCGCCCTTCAACGCGCCGCCGGAGATTCACCCGATCATGGAACGTGCAACGGCAGAGCTCATCGCCAGCGGCCAGGCAGCGCGTGCGATCAAGGCCGGCGACCGTGCCCCGCAGTTCCAGTTGCTCGACCAGGAAGGCAACGAGGTATCTTCTGCAGAGCTCCTCGCACAGGGTCCGCTCATCGTGAGCTTTTACCGTGGCGTATGGTGCCCGTACTGCAATATCGAACTTCAGGCGCTGAATGAGGTACTTCCGAAGTTCAAGGCATTGGGCGCGAATGTCGTTGCCATCTCGCCGCAGACGGCGGTGAATAGCCGCAAATCGGTTCGCACGAACCAACTTGGCTTCCCTGTGCTGAGCGACGTCAAGAGTGAGACTGCCGCCGCCTTCGGCCTGCGCTTTAATCTGCCCGACTACCTCGTTGATCTGTACAAGATGCTCAAGAACGATCTGCCGGCGTTTAACGATGATCCGAGCTGGGTGTTGCCGATGCCGGCGCGTTACGTAATCGGCCAGGACGGCGTGGTGCTCTATTCCGAAGTGAATCCCGATTACACGCATCGCCCTGATCCTTCGGAGATCTTCCCTGTTCTTGAGAAGGCGGCGCAGCGCGCCTGAGATTGTGCTCGCCGGCAGGCTGTGAACGTGCGGCAGGGCGAGCAAAAAAGCGAGAGCTTTCTCGAACTCAACCCCAATGGAAAGGTGCCCGTGCTTACCGACACCGACCGTGCGATTGTCCTGAGCGAATCAGCCGCAATCCTGGTCTACCTCGCAGAGAAACATGGCAAGCTTCTTTCGCGGAACCCTGTCACACGGGCACGGACCTTTGAGCAGCGCTTTGTACACGCGTCGGGATTGAGTCCGGCTTTCGGGCAAGCCGGTTACTTCCATAAGTTTGCGCCTGAACACCTTCCGCTCGCCGTTGAGCGGTTCGTCACCGAAGCCAAGCGGCAGCTGAACCTTCTTGATGGCGTTCTGGAGCACAAGGTCGAGAGCCTGATCCCTTTGGCCGCGTGACGATGTTGCGTGCGCGTTCCCGGGACAGACCGACTTCCAAGGAGATCTCATGGATCGACTATTAAACAAAACAGCCGTCATCACCGGCGGAAACAGCGGCATTGGCCTCGCCACCGCGAAGCGCTTTGTCGCCGAGGGTGCCTATGTCTTCATTGTCGGTCGCCGGCAGGAGCAACTCGAGCAGGCGGCCGCAGAAATCGGACGGAATGTCACGGCGGTCAAAGCCGATGTGACAAAGCTTGAGGACCTGGACCGACTCTACGCGATGGTGCGTGAGCAACGGGGAAGCATCGACGTACTATTTGCGAATTCCGGCGCAATTGAGCACAAAACACTTGAGGAGATTACGCCGGAACACTATGACAGGACGTTCGATGTCAACGTCCGGGGATTGATCTTCACCGTGCAGAAGGCACTTCCTCTGCTGCGAGATGGCGGCAGCGTGGTCCTGACGAGCTCGGTAGCCGGCGTCCTGGGATTACAAGCGCACGACACCTATAGTGCCGCCAAGGCAGCGGTACGGTCGCTCGCGAGGACATGGACCATTGAGTTGAAAGGTCGCGGCATTCGTGTCAACGCGGTAAGCCCAGGGGCGATCGACACGCCTATCATCGAAAGCCAGGTCTCCACACAGGAAGAAGCAGACGAGCTGCGTACGAAATTTGCAGCTGCGACGCCGCTGGGGCGCATCGGACGCCCTGAAGAGCTGGCAGCTGCCGTGTTATTTCTTGCATCAGACGACAGCAGCTATGTAGCCGGCATCGAGCTGTTTGTGGATGGTGGATTGACACAGGTCTAAGCGCGATCAAGGATGGATGCCGCGGCAATTTCGCGGCATCTCTATCGCGCTGGGCGAGTCCATCTCTCCCTGCGTCGTTTAGTCCAGGCGAAAGCGACTTGCCATAGCCTCAGGGAGACTTTGCGGCCAACGTTGTCTCAACGAACGCCACGAACGCCCGGGCCTTTGAAGTTACCAGTCGTCCGGACGGAAAAAGCGCCCAGAGATCTATGGGCGGCAATCTCCAGTCCGTGAGTACGGCCCGGACTTTGCCTGCCGAAAGCTCGGGAGAAAACATCCATTGCGAGGCAACGGCGAGACCGATATCTCCAAGTACCGCGGTCCGAATCCCTTCCGCCGCGCTGACGCGGACCCTCCCCGAAACGACCACCGAGACCTCTCTGCTTCCCTGACTGAAAGACCACGTTTCGCCGCCCCCACGCTGCGAGTAAACTATCGCCTCGTGCTGGCTAAGGTCGGCCGGTGTCGCCGGGACGCCGGCCACCTCGAAATATCGCGGCGTGCCGACTACAACTCTGGGACTCTGCGCGATATGGCGCGCCGTCATGCTGGAGTCCTCCAGCGAACCCATGCGGAATGCCACGTCCACGCCCTCTTCCAACAGATCGACATTCCTGTCGTCCAGCAGAATATCTATCTCGAGCTGCGGGTGCTCATCCATGAACGCTTTCAGCGCAGGCAGAATATGCAGGCGCGCGAATGTAACCGCCGCACATATGCGAAGTCGGCCGGAAAGACCCGCCGATGAATCCCGTGCCGCCTGCTCGGCCTCGCCTGCTTCCTCCAGCGCCCGTTTTGCGCGCTCATAGAATCTCAGCCCGGCATCTGTCGGCGTGAGACCACGTGTTGAGCGAAGGAGCAGCCGTGTACCAAGATACTCCTCAAGTTGCGCGACGGATTTTGAAACTGCCGGTTGGCCCAGGTTAAGCCGTTTTGCCGCGCCCGAGAAAGAACCTGCCTCGACGACGCTGACGAAGGTTTCCATTGCTCCAAAGCGGTCCATCCGTTTCTCCTTCCAGAATCATCGCTATTCTATTTGGAATGGCGCATCGCGTCTGCTCACGGTCGGACCGCGGGCGCTCCCTCGGTGGCAATGATGAAAGCATTCGAATGGTCGGATCAAGCGGACGTCGCGGCTAGGACGGGCGTGGCGCCGTGGCGGGCCATCCGCCGGAGAAATCAATCACCGCACCGGTCAGGAATCTTGCGTGGGTTGTAGCCAGGAACGAAACAACTTCACCGATCTCTTCCGGCCTCCCCAGCCTCCCTATCGGCACATGCGCATCAATGTAAGCCTTGCCGCGAGGGTTTTCCACAAAAACGGAGCGAGGATAATAGGCCTCGCTGTAGAGAAAATTTGGCGCGATCGCATTGATCGCGATGTTGTCTGGCGCCAGTTCCACAGAGAGCGACCGCACAAGCGCATTGGCTGCCGCACGCGCTGCATCGGGAACAGCGCCACCTGCGATCGGCGAGCGCGTGCGGCACGACGTGATGAGGACAATATTCGCGCCACCCTGCCGCTTCAGCTTCGGGACGGCGGCCTGGAGCAGCGCAAACGGGCGCACCAATAACGCTTCCAGTGTGTTCCTGAGGTGGGTCAGTTCAGTAGTCGTGAATGCTGACTGCGGTGCGGGATAGTGATCATTGCTGACGAGCGCGTCAATGCGGCCTTCCTTCATCCAGACTGCTTCAATTAATTCGGCTGGGTGCTCCGCCTGAATCCTTTCAGTGCCAGGATGGTTGCGCAGGAAAGCGCTCCACGTTGCCGGTTCGCCAAACGCGCTGTCGTGTACCAGCACCCGAAATCCAGCTGCTATCAGCGCACTGCAGGCGGGTGGCCCAGCATAGTCTGCCGCGTTGGTAACGAGTGCGACCCGGTGTTTCTGCACGTCTTTTGCCATTTTCTACCCCTGATGGCCGCCAAAGAAGGCCCCTGCGCTCCTTCATGTGGCGTCGAAGTTGATGACAGATTTCGTAACCCGAACGGCTGCCACGATTTTACCTCCCACGCAGGGTTGCTCTGCGAGCCTGAATTTACTGTAGCGAGGCGAGAGGGGCGCGACTACATTCGCCGCGCCTTAATTCCTGTATCGCGGGGGGCACATGCAAAACTATGAATATTCCACTGGGGAATGGCTGTTATGCAGTCCGCCTGCCTTGTTGACCGAGGCACGCGCGCGGAAGATTCGTGGTGCAGTTCTACATTGAAGGAAGACCCCATGAAGACTCGTACATTCCTCATCACAGGCGCCAGCAAAGGTATCGGCCGCGCTTTGGCAGATCGTCTTGCTCACCGAGGCCACCAGGTAGTTGGCCTGGCTCGGAGCGCGGATGCATCGTTTCCCGGCAAGCTGGTTTCCGTCGACCTGTCTGACTTGCAACAGACCGAGGCTGCGCTTGGCGAGCTTCGCGGTACTTTCGAATTCGACGGACTTGTGAACAACGTGGGACTGGTCAGACCACAGCGAATCGGCGAGGTGCAGATAGGAGACCTCGATGCCGTTTTTGCCGCCAACCTCCATCCAGCGGTTCAGGCGATGCAGGCGCTTTTGCCGGGCATGCGTGAGGCCGGCTGGGGACGTGTCGTCAACATTTCGAGTCTGACGGTTCTGGGCGCACTCGAACGGACCGCATACGCCGCTGCAAAATCTGCCCTCCTCAGCTTCTCACGGTCCTGGGCACTGGAACTCGCAACCACGGGGATTACGGTTAACACCGTTGCCCCAGGGCCAACGGAAACAGAATTGTTCCGGAAGAACAGCGCACCGGGAAGTGCGGGGGAGAAGCGATTTCTTTCCAGTGTGCCGATGAATCGCTTCGGCAAACCCGATGAGATCGCTGCGGCAATTGAATTCCTGCTGTCAGAAGACGCTGCGTTCATCACAGGCCAGACGCTTTTCGTCGACGGCGGCGCGTCGGTCGGAAAGTCGCTGGTCTAGGGCTGTCGGCGCAAGCTCGCTACTCCGTTGGCTCGTACCCGGCTGCGGTCGACTCTTCCAAAGGAAGACCATCGTCATCGGCACGCTCATCCGCGTGCGACGGAGCGCCGATGGTTCGACGCCACTGGGCGGGCGTCATGCCCAGCAACTCTGTAAATGCCCGCCGGAATGCAGCGACCGATTGATATCCGACAGCTTCTGCCACCGCCTCCGTCTTCGTCATGGGATTCTTTAGCGCGTTTGCCGCGAGACTCATTCGAACGGCAAGCAGCAGGCCATGGGCAGTGCGCCCAAAGCTGTGCTGGAACTGCCGCATGAACGTCGCGCGCGACATATTGCAGCGCCGTGCCAGCTCGGGCACCGTCCACGGAAACGCGGGCTCGTTGAAGATCGCGGCAATCGCTGGGGCTAGCCGCGGATGCCCTGCCAAACCCAGAAGGCCCGTAGGGGGTTGGTCCGATTCGCTCGCCAGACGCATGCTCAGTGCAAACAACATCGTCGACAGCGCGTTGAGCATCGCATGCCCGCCCAGGCGAAATCCCTGGGATTCGCCTCGCATCAGTTCCATCAGGCTGGTGAGTCGCGCCCGCGTGCCGCCTGCCGGCTCGGATGCCGAGGCTCTGACCACAAGCGCTGTCGGCAGGAACTCGCGCGCCAGCCGGTCATGCGGCGGCGCGACAAAGAAGCGGCCGCAGAGCATGTCGAGCCGTTCCCCCTGGCCGTCATTCTCACTGACTGTCACGTTGACGTCGCTTCGCTCGCGTGCGGGCCCGGCCTGGCGGCCACTGCCGTCGTGGAGCGCGTGTGCCGAGCCGTGCGGCAACAGCACGATATCCCCCGCCTGAAGCACGACTGGCGCGGTGCTGGCCGGCCCTTCGAGGATCGCCGAGCCGTTGAGCACGACATGGTACGGAATCTCGCCCGGTTGAAAGTCCTCGTAGACGATGCGCCATGGCGAGCCGTAGGCACATCGGACGTCGAGTTGACCTGTGACAGTCATGATTTCGAGCAGTCTGCTCAGCCAGTCTTTGGGAGGGGACATGATTCCGCGACGATGACGATGACGATGACGATGACGATGACGATGATACTTTAGAGCATTCTAATGAGCATTCAAGGCCTCGGCAAGATCATTCTGCGTACCTACACTAGAGCCTCACCTAACCGATCTCTTCAGGAGTCAATCATGAGCCGTATCACCGTGCCGGCAGTCGATTCAGCAGTTGGTGCCACCGCTGAAGTCTACGCACAGGTCAAGCGGGCGACGGGCGGAAGCGTCCCCAACCTCTTCGCAGCGCTCGGGCACATTGCGCCCGCCACGCTCAAGGCAGTACTGAACGCCGAGGGTGCTCTCGCAACCGGCGGCCTCAGCAAGCAAGACCTGGAGACGATCAAGCTGCTGGTCAGCGAACTGACTGGCTGTGACTACTGCGTTGCCGCACACGTCATGCTGGGCAAGATGGTCGGGCTGTCGCCCGAAACGGTTCGCCACATTCGTGCAGGCGAGTCCACCGGCGACGCGAAGCGTGACGCGCTGATTCAGTTCGTTCGCACGATCCAGGAGACGAGCGGGACCCTCAACGCTGAGGAATTCATCGCCATCCGCAACGCGGGGTACAACGATGCGCAACTGGCGGACATCGCGCTAACGATCGGCCTGACCGTGTTCACCAACACGTTCAATCGCGTCAACGACACGGACCTGGATTTCCCTCCAGCGAACTGACGTGGCAGCCGGGGAGGACGAAGCGCGAGCCGTCCTCCCTTACTTTTCGCGCAAATGACCTGGTCCGTTGATCCGCCTCGGTGTCCGTCAACATTTACGCGGAAGTGCCCGGGTGGAGTCGATCGGCAGATTGTTGAATCTCGCTTCGAAATGCAAATGCGGCGCCGTAGCTCTCCCAGACTGGTCAACAGACCCTTCTATGAGCAGTCCCTTGTCAAGCCGTTTTGCAAACTGACTGATTGATCGATATACGAATCCTCCCTTATCGCGACAGAGCGGGTTGGCTCCGTTGCGGTGAAACACGATGGCCCGAAGCCGGGTCTTGCGCTCGTGAGAAATGA
>NZ_JBFTQG010000077.1:0-18812 GCF_056398885.1 Cupriavidus sp. 01T418 | reverse complement strand
ATGGGCTTCGACGTCTCGATGCTCGACAAGGACGGGAAACCGAGAACCGAAGCGATCGCGGCCCTTGTTGCACTGGACAATCTGTTCGCTCCGGAGAACCCGGCGCGAGAGGTACGCGTCGACTACGGCGATGCCTATCTCGTGCAATTTGGCGATCCGCATGTCACTGACCTGAACCCGGATACCCAAGGCACGATCAAGACGGAACCCGTCTGAATGGCGTTGACCCGTGCAAATATTGTCGCAGAACGCTCTTTGAGGCCCGACGGCATCGGGCTGGCGCGTACGCTGTTGTCAGTTCGAGACATTGGTTCGTCACGCTGTCGTCACACTCCTTTCATGCCGCCGTCACGCAGCTCATGCATCGTAGCGGTCTTTCCTCTCTATTGTTCGCCTACATGCGCACGTTCCCGTCCGCGACCGTCACTGCCGTTATTGCCATCACCGCTGCCGCCTGGGCCCTGCCCGCCGCCGCGCAGACGGCCGCCGCGCCTGTCTACCCCGCCACCCTTGCCGGCCACGCCATCCTGTCGGCGCAGAGCTTCATCGCCGCACCCAAGGATGCGCCGCTGGACCTTTAGGCCAGCGGCAAGTTCATCACCGGTGCGCGAGTGGAAAAGCCAGGCAGCTTGCGTCGGCGAGACGGCGTTAGCGCTTCCAGCTGCTGGCGCAGCTGGAAGCGCAAAAAAACGTCCTCCCCTACACTTCCAGCCATTCCTTGCGAATTGCCGCATTCGCCTTGAGATCCCGTGGCGAGCCTTCGAACACGATGTGCCCGTGCCCCATCACATAGACCCGCTGGGAGATATCCAGCGCGATCGCCAGCTTCTGCTCGATCAGCAGCACCGACACCCCGCGCTCCTTGAGCGTCTTCAGGTAGTCGCCCACCAGTGTGACGATCATCGGGGCCAGCCCCTCCGTGGGCTCGTCGATCAGCACCAGGTCGGGGTCGCCCATCAGGGTGCGGCACAGCGTGAGCATCTGCTGCTCGCCGCCGGAGAGCACGCCGGCGGACGTGTTCTCGCGTTCCTTCAGGCGCGGGAACATGTTGTACATATCCTGCACCGTCCAGCGGGGCTTGGACTGGCGCGGGTTGCGCTTTTCCCCCAGCAGCAGGTTCTGGCGCACCGTCAACGTGGGGAAGATGTCGCGGTTTTCCGGCACGTAGCCCACGCCGAGGTGGGCAATCTCGAAAGTGCGCCGCCCGAGGATCTCCTCGTCGCGAAAGCGCACCGAGCCTTCGGCCTTGACCATGCCGAGGATGGCCTTGGCCATGGTCGAGCGTCCCACCCCGTTGCGGCCCAGCAGCGCGACGATCTCCCCTTCGTCGATGTGCGCGTCGACGCCGTGGAGAATGTGGCTCTTGCCGTAGTAGGCGTGCAGGCCCTGCACGTCCAGCATGCGCTTGCCCATCAGTGCGCTCCTTCGGTGGCAGGTTCGTCGAGGGTCGTGCCCAGGTAGGCTTCCTTGACCTTGCAGTTGGCGCGGATGGCCTCGGGGGTATCGGTGGCGATGACTTCGCCATAGACCAGCACGGAGATGCGGTCGGCCAGGCCAAATACCACGCTCATGTCGTGTTCCACCATCACCAGCGTCTTGCCCACCGTCACACGGCGAATCAGCTCCACCGCGTGGTCGGACTCCGAACGGCTCATGCCGGCCGTGGGTTCGTCCAGCAGGATCACCTCGGCACCGCCGGCGATGGTGATGCCGATCTCCAGCGCGCGCTGCTCGGCATAGGTGAGCAAGCTGGCCTGCGTATTGCGACGGTGATGCAGGCCGATCAGCTCCAGCACTTCGTCGGCACGCTCGCGTGCGTCGCGCAGCTCCGACAGGCGATGCCAGAACGAGTACTTGTATCCCAACGACCAGAGCACCGCACAGCGCAGGTTCTCGAATACCGACAGCCGGTGAAAAATATTGGTGATCTGGAAGCTGCGCGACAGCCCCATGCGATTGATCACGAAGGGCTGCAGCCCGCCGATCTCCTGCCCGCTGAGCTTGACCGAGCCCGAACTGGGCGCGAAGCGGCCCGAGATCAGGTTGAAGGTGGTCGATTTGCCGGCACCATTGGGGCCGATCAGCGCATGGCGCTCACCCTTGGGGATGGTCAGGTTGACACCCCGGATGATTTCGGTCTGGCCGAACTTCTTGCGCACATCGTTCAATTCCAGCGCGGCGCTCATGCCGTACCTCCCGCCATTTCGGCTTGTACCCTGTCCCAGGTGGCGCGCACCCGCGTGCGCGCGGCGCGGCAGGCCAGCAGGCCAGCCACCCACAATACCGCTGCCACCAGCCACGGCGCGACGGTGCCGGCGTCGAAAGCGATGTGCAATAGCGACATCCCGGTGCCATTGGCGCTGTCCACCTGCACCTTGTAGACCAGTTCCACGGTAAGGATCACCGCGGCCAGCAGCACCAGCCCGGCGGCCGCGGCGCGGCCATAGTCGGGCAGCAAGCGGCGCAGCTTGCCGCGCGCGAGCAGCGGCACCTGCATCACCAGCAGGCTGGCGATGCCGCCCGGCACGAACATGACCATCAGCACGAAAAACAGGCCAAGGTACAGCAGCCACGCCTTGGTCAGGTCCGACAGCGCCACCGCGAACAGGATGAACACCACGGCGCCAATCACCGGCCCGAAGAAGACGCCCGCGCCACCGATAAAGGCTGCCAGCAGCACCCCGCCCGAGCGTACCGCGCTGACGTTCTCCGCCGACACGATCTCGAAGTTGATGGCCGACAGCGCGCCCGAAATACCGGCAAAGAAGGCCGACAGGATCAGCACCAGGTAGCGCACGCGCTGGGTGTTGTAGCCGATGAACTCGACCCGCTCCGGGTTGTCGCGCACCGCGTTGGCAATACGGCCAAGCGGTGTCTGGGTCCAGGCGTACATTGCCACCATCGACAGCAGACACCACACCGCAATCAGGTAGTACACCTGCCGCCCCGGTCCGTAGGTGATGCCGAACACGGGGTCGCCCACCATGCGGTTGGTGGAAATGCCGCCTTCGCCGCCGAAGAAATCGGGGAACATCAGCGAACTGGCGAACACCATCTCGCCGATGCCCATGGTGATCATGGCGAAGGTGGTGCCGGATTTCTTGGTGGTGACGTAGCCGAACAGCACGCCAAAAAAGGCGCCGGCCAGGCCGCCCACCACCGGCAGCAGCGAGACCGGCAGCCACACCTTGCCCGCGCCCACCATATTGAGCACATGGATGGCGATAAACGCACCCAGGCCCGCATAAACGGCATGGCCGAACGACAGCATGCCGGTCTGCCCGAGCAGCATGTTGTATGACAGCGCGAAAATAATCATGATGCCCATCTGGGACATCAGCGTGATGGCGAAGCCGCCGGTGAAGAACAGGGGCATCACCAGCATCAGGAACGCGGTCAGCCCCCAGATGATCCAGCGCGCCAGGTTCAGCGGGCGATAGCGCATGGTGCGGCCGGTCACGACCGTCTCGCGGCGTTGTTGCATTGTCGTCTCCATGCTGTCAGCCCTCCCGGGTACCCATCAAACCACGCGGGCGGAAAATCAGCATCACCACCAGCAACAAATACGGCAGGACCGGGGCAACCTGCGCCACCGTGAGCTTCCAGAGCGAAGACAGCGGCGTGCTGTCGGTAATCTGCAGGCCGATCGAGCCCAGCAAACCGGCCAGCGAGGCATCGAGCGTGACGGCGAAGGTCTGCAGCACGCCGATCAGCAGCGAGGCGATGAACGCCCCCACCAATGACCCCATGCCGCCCACCACGGCCACCACGAAGACAATCGACCCCACGGCAGCCGCCATCGACGGCTCGGTGATAAAGGCATTGCCCCCGATCACGCCGGCCAGCCCTGCCAGCGCCGCACCGCCGCCGAAGACCATCATGAACACGCGCGGCACATTGTGGCCAAGCGCCTCGACCATCTCGGGATGGGTCAAGGCGGCCTGGATCACCAGCCCGATGCGGGTGCGGGTGAGTACCAGGTAGATCGCCACCAGCATGGCCAGCGACACCAGCATCATGAAGGCACGGTATTTGGGGAAGGAGGAGGTGAATACGGTAAACAGCGGGCCATCCAGCTCGGCCGGGATGCGGTAAGGCACGGCGGCAAGGCCCCATACCAGCTTGACCCCTTCCTCGATCAGGTAGGCCAGGCCGAAGGTGAACAGCAACTCGGCCACGTGCCCATACTTGTGCACGGTGCGCAGCCCGAAGCGTTCCACCAGCGCTCCTGCCCCTGCCACCAGCAGCGGCGCGAAGATCAGCGCCGGCCAGAAGCCGATCTTGCTGGCGATGGTGTAAGCGAAATAGGCGCCCAGCATGTAGAAGCTGGCGTGCGCGAAATTCAGCACGCCCATCATGCTGAAGATCAGCGTAAGCCCGGAAGAGAGCATGAACAGCAGCAGCCCGTAGCTGATGCCGTTCAACATGGAAATGACGAAGAATTCCACAACATATCCTTCATTCTGACGCCGGACAGCCCGCTGGCTGCCGGTGGCCGGCCTGGATACGGATCAACGCGGGTGCGCGTCACTCGCCCGGGGCGGCACGGCCGAAGTATGCAGGATCGGGCTGCGCGCCGGATCTGGCCGCGCCGCCCGCCAGGCGCAGGTTTAGCCCGGGCGCTTCATCTGGCAGGAAGTCGGCTGCGCAGCCACGTACTGGTCCATCAGCGCATCGGTCTTCCAGCCAAAGCCGGTGTTTTCCTGGTCGAACTTCACTTCCTTGCCATCGACCTTGGTCCAGGTGGCCACCACCAGCGATTGCTGGGCCTGGTGGTCCGAGCCGCGCATCTCCACGGTGCCATTCATGCTGTCCACCTTCTGGCCTTCGAGCGCCTTGGCCACCTTGACCGGATCGGTCGACTTGGTGTCCTTGAACGCCTTGCCCAGCATGGCAATACCGGTGTAGGCGGCCATCACGTAGAAGTCATCGTTGTACTTCTTCTTGAAGCCTTCGACGATATCGCCGCCCTTGAAGCCCTTGTTGTTGGGGTTGTAGTAGCCGACGTACTTGACATGCCCTGCCTCCGATGGGCCCATGGCGGTCGGCACGCCGGTGGTGGCGGCGTAATAGGTGTAGTACTTCGTGGTCAGGCCCGCATCCTTGCCGGCCTTGATCAGCAGCGCGAGGTCGCTGCCCCAGTTGCCGGTGATCACGGTGTCGGCGCCCGACGCCTTGATCTTGGCCGCGTATGGGGCAAAGTCCTTGACCTGCGCCAGCGGGTGCAGGTCGTCGCCGACGATCTGGATATCCGGGCGCTTGCGCTTCAGGTACTCCTTGGCGGCGCGCGCCACCTGGTGGCCGAAGGAGTAGTTCTGGTTGATCAGGTAGACCTTCTTGACGCTGGGATCCTTGGCCAGGAAGGTGGTCAGCGCCTCCATCTTCATGTCGGAGTTGGCGTCGAGCCGGAAATGCCAGTAGTTGCACTTGCTATTGGTCATGTCCGGGTCCACCGCGGCGTAGTTCAGGTAGACGATTTCCTTGCCCGGATTGCGTTCGTTGTGCTTGGCCACCGCGTCTTCCAGCGCCATGCCGACCGAGGAGCCGTTGCCCTGCACGATATAGCGGATGCCCTGGTCCACGGCCTGCTTGAGAATGGTCAGGCTCTCCTGCGGCGACAGCTTGTTGTCGAAGCCGACCACTTCAAACTTGTTGCCGCCGCCCCAGTCCTTCTGGTTGGCGATCTCGGCGACGTACTGAAAGCTCTTGAGCTGGTTCTGACCCACCGGCGCCATCAGGCCGGACAGCGGATCGATGAAGGCGATCTTTACCGTTTCGGCAGCCGCGACCCCGGAACCCATTGCCGCGAAAATGGCCGTGGCGGCCATGAGCGGACGCAATCTGATCATGCTTGTCTCCTTCGGTTTTATTGTTGGTGGTCATGCCCGATTCGCGGCGGCGCCCCCTCCCGAAACCCCGGCGCGCCGCAAAGCTTTCCTGCAAGTGCTGGCCACATGGGCCGGCAAGGATTGGCGGCCCCATGCCCGCCTTGCCCTGAGGTCAGGCCGCCGGCAGGCGGTAGTCCTTGAATTGTTCGCGCAGCTTGAGTTTCTGCATCTTGCCGGTGGCGGTAAGGGGAATCTCGGAGACAAACGCCACATCGTCAGGAATCCACCATTTGGCGACCTTGCCCTCGAAGTACTTGAGCAATTCCTCCCGCGTCACCTCGGCGCCGGGCCGCTTCACCACGACCAGCAGCGGCCGTTCATCCCACTTGGGGTGATAGCAGGAGATGCAGGCCGCCATCTGCACCGCGGGGTGGGCGGACGCCACGTTCTCGATATCGATCGAGGAGATCCACTCGCCGCCGGACTTGATCACGTCCTTGCTGCGGTCGGTGATCTGCATATAGCCGTCGGGGTCGATGGTGGCCACGTCGCCCGTGGGGAACCAGCCATCCACCAGGGGCGAGGCATCGTTGCGGTAATAATGCTCGATCACCCAGGGGCCACGCACGAGCAGGTCGCCGAAGGCCTTGCCGTCCCAGGGCAGTTCGTTGCCATCGCCGTCGACGATCTTCATGTCCACGCCGTAGATCGCGCGGCCCTGCTTTTCCTGGACCTTCTGCCGCTCTTCTTCCGGCAGGCCTTCGTGACGCGCCAGGAGGCTGCAGGACGTGCCCAGCGGCGACATCTCGGTCATGCCCCAGGCGTGGATGGTTTCCACGCCCAGGCTCTTGAGGGTACGGATCATGGCGGGCGGCGCCGCCGAGCCACCGATCACGGTGCGATGGAAGGTGGAGAACTTGAGATTGTTGGCCTGCACGTACTGCAGCAGGCTCAGCCATACCGTGGGCACGCCGGCCGAGAAGGTCACCTTCTCCTGCTCGAACAACTCGTAGAGCGAGGCGCCGTCGAGCTTGGCGCCCGGCAACACCAGCTTGGCGCCAACCAGCGGCACCGAATATGGCAGGCCCCACGCGTTGACGTGGAACATCGGCACCACGGGCAGGATCACATCGCGCGCCGAGCATCCCAGCGCGTCCGGCAGCGCGGAGGCGTAGGAATGGAGCACGGTGGAGCGTTGCGAATACAGCGCGCCCTTGGGGTTGCCGGTGGTGCCGGAGGTGTAGCAAAGGCCGGACGCGGTGTTCTCGTCGAGCAGCGGCCAGGTGTAGTTGCCATCCTGCGCGTCGATCAGGTCCTCGTAGCAGATCAGCGGCACCTTGGGCTCGGCCGGCATGCACGCGCGATCGCTCATCATCACCCAGCCCTTCACGCCCGGGCAATGCGCCGCCACGCCTTCCACCAGCGGCAGGAAGGTGGCGTCGAAGAAGACATACTGGTCTTCGGCGTGATTGATGATGTAGGCAACCTGCTCGGGGAACAGGCGCGGGTTGACGGTATGGCATACCGACCCCGAGCCCGACACCGCATAGTAGATCTCCAGGTGGCGATAACCATTCCAGGCCAGCGTACCGACACGTTCGCCCGGCTGCACGCCCAGCGCGGCAATGGCCTGGGCCAGTTTGCGGGCGCGCAGCTCGCAGTCGCGGTAGGTATAGCGGTGCAGATCGCCTTCCGTCCGTCGCGAGACGATTTCCGTGCCGCCATAGTGACGTGCGGCGTGCTTGATGATGGAGGAAATGAGCAGGGGCTCGCACATCATTTGACCCATCAATGCCATGGAATAGTCTCCTGTAATTTTTCGAATTTAGTCAAAAAACGAACAACCGTTCTATTTTTTGGCCGATTGTTGCCATCCCTTGATGAAACGTCAACGGGAATCCGTTGTGCAATGCCATATCCCGGCGTCCGGCTGGCAGCGCCCCGGCCCCATCGCGGTGCATCGGGTGCGGGATTCAAGGGATAACCGGAAACATTGTGGTGACAACGGCGGTCAGAGATGCAAATGACGGCGTGGAAGTACAATACCGCCAGCCATGTTGCGCCTCAACATGTCGTTTTCCCTAGCCTGCAAGCGCACTTGCGACAAAATCGACATGCTGGCGCTGCAGTGCCCAGCCACCCACAGTAGAGCCCCAGTGAACTCTCCCGAGCCGACCGACGCCTCCCGCGCCTTGCCAGAAGCCGCCAGCCCTGCCCAATCGGACGCGGCCGCGACGGTGCCGCCATTCACGACCGTGCCCGGCTTTGCCGAACTGGGATCGCGCTTCTTTACCCGGCTCGCGCCGACACCGCTGCCCTTGCCAAGGCTGGTCAGCGTGGCCCCGGCGGCGGCCGGCCTGCTGGGCTGGAACGCGGATGACGCAACACAGCGCAGCTTCATCGAAATTTTTGCAGGAAATCACGTGCCCGACTGGGCGGATCCCCTCGCCAGCGTCTATTCCGGGCATCAGTTCGGGGTCTGGGCGGGGCAACTGGGCGATGGCCGGGCCATCCGCCTGGCGGAAGCCCGGACCGCCAGCGGTCCCTGGGAAATCCAGCTCAAGGGCGCCGGCATGACACCGTATTCGCGCATGGCGGACGGCCGCGCCGTGCTGCGCTCCTCGATCCGCGAATACCTGTGCTCGGAAGCCATGTTCGCGCTGGGCGTGCCCACCACCCGCGCCATGTGCATCGTCGGTTCGGACGCGCCCGTGCGGCGCGAGACCATCGAGACGGCCTCCGTGGTGACGCGGATGGCACCGTCCTTTATCCGCTTCGGCCATTTCGAGCATTTCGCCGCGCGCGAAGACCTTGGCGCGCTGCGCCAGCTGGCGGACTTCGTCATCGACCGCTTCATGCCGGAATGCCGCGAGGACGAGCAGCCCTACCAGGCACTGCTGCGCGAAGTCTCGCTGCGCACCGCCGACCTGATGGCGCACTGGCAGGCAGTGGGCTTCTGCCATGGCGTGATGAATACCGACAATATGTCGATTCTCGGCCTGACCATCGACTACGGCCCCTTCGGCTTCCTCGATGCCTTCGACGCCAACCATATCTGCAACCACTCGGACTCGCAGGGCCGCTACGCCTACAGCCAGCAGCCGCAGGTTGCGTTCTGGAACCTGCATTGCCTGGCCCAGGCGCTGATGCCGCTGTGGCGCGAAGGCGACGGCAAGGTTGACGGGGAAGCCGGCAAGGCCGCCACCGATGCCGCGGTACAAGCCGCGCGCGCCGCGCTCGATCCGTTCCGCGAACGCTATGGCGCGGCCTTTTTCCGGCAATACCGCGGCAAGCTGGGACTGCGCCCGATTGGCGCCGGCGATGAGAACGACGAGCCGCTGCTGACCGACCTGTTCGAGCTGCTCCACACCCAGCGCGTGGACTACACCTTGTTTTGGCGCAACCTCGCCCACATCTCATCTGCCGACGGCAGCCAGGATGCACCGGTGCGCGACCTGTTCCTGGATCGCGCGGCATGGGATGCCTGGGCCGACAAGTACCGCGCCCGGCTGCGCGCCGAGAATTCCGTCGACGCCGCGCGGGCGGTGGCCATGCTGGCGGTCAACCCCAAGTATGTGCTGCGCAACCATCTGGCCGAAACCGCCATCCGCCGCGCGCGCGAGAACGATTTCAGCGAGGTGGACCGCCTGCTGGCCGTGCTATCGCGCCCCTTTGACGAGCAGCCCGAGGCGCACGCCTACGCCGCGCTGCCACCGGACTGGGCCGCGGGGCTGGAAGTGAGCTGTTCGTCGTAAGGTCGCAGCCACGCTGTATGGTTTGTATGGTTTGGCAGTCGAGTACGACCAACTGGCCATGGGTGACGAAAAGCCGAAAGGCGGTTTGTTTACCGGCCAACCAGAAAGGAAAACCGGATATGACCACGCAAAAGACCGAAGCCGAGTGGCGCGAGCAACTCTCCGACATCGAATATCGCGTTGCCCGCGAGGCGGCCACCGAACGGCCCTTCACCGGCCGCTACTGGGACCACTGGGAACGCGGCACCTACCGGTGTGTCGGTTGCGGCACGCCGCTGTTCGAAGCCAGCACCAAGTTCGACGCCGGCTGCGGCTGGCCCAGTTACTTCCGCCCCATCAACGGCGAAGTGATTGACGAGCACACCGACCGCGGCCACGGCATGGTGCGGGTGGAAGTCCGCTGCAAGGAATGCGGCAGCCATCTGGGTCATGTCTTCGAAGATGGCCCCGCACCCACCGGTCTGCGCTACTGCATCAACTCGGCTGCGCTAAAATTCGATGAGCGCGACCCCGCCGCCGACCTCGAAGCAGGTGACGCCGCACCGACATCGCCCGACACGCCGCGCTAAGCCCGAACCGCCCACGCGGCGGTTCGCCGCCAACCAGTCCTCGACCTTGCGTCGATAAATCCAGTCCGCATGAAATTCCTGTTCGACCTGTTTCCGGTCATCCTGTTCTTCGTCGCCTTCAAATTCGCGGGCATCTACGCTGCCACCGGGGTGGCGATCGCCGCCACCGTGGTGCAGATCGGCTGGGTCTGGCTGCGCCACCGCAAGGTCGAGCCGATGCAGTGGGTCAGCCTGGCGATCATCTCGGTTTTCGGTGGCGCCACGCTGCTGTTGCACAACGAGACCTTCATCAAGTGGAAGCCCACCGTGCTGTACTGGCTGTTCGCCGCCACCCTGACGCTGTCGGCACTGATCTGGCGCAAGAACCTGATCCAGGCCATGCTGGGCAAGCAGGTCACCATGCCGGAAGCCGCCTGGGGCAAGCTCAACGCCGCCTGGGCCGCCTTCTTCGCCGTAATGGGCATGGTCAACCTCTACGTGGCCTACCAGTTCTCCACCGACGCCTGGGTCAACTTCAAGCTGTTTGGCAGCATGGGCCTGATGCTGGTGTTCATCCTGGCGCAAAGCGTCTGGCTGTCGCGCCACATGCAGGAAAACACCCCCAAGTAAGTCCAGGCTGGCGCCCTGGCGGGCCCTGCCCGCCGCGCCCCTCCCCAAGACAGAGCTTCCGGCCCCGGGGCCGGACATCCACCAGGATATGCATTCGCCGATGGCCGCAGAACCCGCACAAATCGAAGCCCTGCTGCGCGCAGCCCTTTCCCCTTCCCGCGTAGAGGTGCGCGACGACAGCGCGCTGCACGCCGGCCATGCCGGTGCCGCCTCCGGTGGCGGGCACTATCACGTCACCATCGTCAGCGGGCAATTTGCCGGCAGCACCAGGGTGGCGCGCCACCGCATGGTGTATGATGCGCTGCGCGATCTGTTCCCCTCGCAAATCCACGCGCTGGCGGTGACGGCGCTGACCGACCAAGAACTTGAATCCCGCGAAAACTCCCGCGATTCCTCGAGCAACTCTCAGACCTGATTCCATGAAGACCACAGTCCTCTCGTTCAGCCTGGCGGCTGTGCTTGCCGCTGGCAGCTTGCCCGCCCTCGCCCAGAACGCCGCCGTCGTGAATGGCAAGGCGATCCCCTCGGCCAAGCTGGACAAGCTGATCGCCGGCACCGGCCAGCCCCCCAGCACCGAGCTGCGCGACCGTGCCCGCACCATGCTGATCGACCGTGAGCTGCTGCTGCAGGAAGCCAACAAGCGCGGCCTGACCCAGCGCGACGACATTCAGGAACAACTCGAACAAGCCAAGCTGAACGTGCTGGCCGGTGCGGTGTTCGAAGACTACGTCAAGACCCACGGCGCCAGCGACGACGAACTGCACAAGCAGTACGACAAGATCAAGTCCCAGTTTGGCAGCGGCAAGGAATACCACGCACGCCACATCCTGGTGGAAAAGGAAGCCGACGCACGCGCCATCATCGCCAAGATCAAGGCCGGCGCCAAGTTCGAAGACCTGGCCAAGGCCTCGTCCAAGGACCCCGGCTCCGCGGCCAACGGCGGCGATCTCGACTGGGCCAACAGCAGCAGCTATGTGCCGGAATTCTCCGCCGCCATGACGGCGCTGAAGAAGGGCCAGATGACCGAGACCCCGGTCAAGACCCAGTTCGGCTGGCATATCATCCAGCTCGACGACGTGCGCGACGCCAAGATCCCAAGCTTCGAGGAAGTCAAGCCGCAGCTGGTGCAGATGCTGATGGGCGACCAGAACTGGCAGCGCGAGCAGTTCCAGGCGATGATGAAGTCGCTCAAGGAAAAGGCCAAGGTCCAGTAAGCGGTTTACGCTTGCCGTGGCGGGAAAGCCGGCGCCGATGGCGCCGGTTTGCTTTTGGCGCGCCAGGCAAGGCGCGCTGCGCGAAAGTGCAACTGGTTTGGCTGTGGTGGCCAAACTGGTGACTCGGAGGCGCAAGTCCTCTACCCACCCGGCAAGGACATCCGTGCGGCCCGGCTGCCGCGCGGCCTCAGGCCCCGCAGAGCTCCAGCAACTGCTCGTCGCGAAACCCCCATTGCGCCGGGTCCTCGAAACCCACGATGGTGTCTTCCGCCTCACTCAGGTCCAGCGTCTGCGGACCAAGGTGCGTGGCCTCGCTCAGCGAGTAGAACACCTTGACCCGCGGCCGCAGCGGCTCGTTGTCGTTCTGCGCGAACACCACCGCCAGCCGTCCCGAGCGCAGCCGCAGCACCGTGCCCAGCGGATAGATGCCGATCGACCTGGTGAAAGCCTGGAACACGGTGCGGTCGAACAAGGTATCGACACGCACCGCCATGTATTCGAGCGCACGCGCCGGCGTCCAGGCCTGGTGGCCGGGGCGGTTGGAGGTCAGCGAGTCATAGGTGTCGCACAGCGCGGCGATCTTGGCGTGCACGCTGATCTCGCTTCCGTGCAGGCCGAAAGGATAGCCCCGGCCGTCTATGCGCTCGTGGTGGTGCACGCAGACATCGAGCGGGATGTTGCTGTAGAGCTTGGCCTCGTTGAGGATGCGATAGCCGACGGAAGGATGGCGCTGCACCATCGCTATCTCCGCGGCAGTCATGTCGCCCTGCTTGTGCAGCACCTGCGTGGGAATGGAGATCTTGCCGATATCGTGCACCAGGCCCGCCAGGCCGAGTTGCTGCACCTCGCCCTTGTCCAGGCCGAGGGTGCGCCCGAGCGCGATCATCAGCGCGCAGACCGCGAAGGAATGCAGATAGGTGTAATCGTCCCGCACCTTGAGCCGTGCCAGCGCGATCAGGGCCTGCGAATGGCGGGTCAGCGAATTGGAAACGGATTCGACCAGCATCAGCGCGCCCTCCACTTCGAGCGCGCGGCCCATGCGGGCGTCGGTGAACATCGACCCGACCACTGCCTTGCCGTTCTTCATCACCTCCCGGGCCAGCCCGAACTCCACCTCCAGCGGCACCGCCGACTGCGGCACGGCGCCGGCAGGCTCGTCGGCCACGGGTGTCACGGTGAGCGAACCTGTCGCCACTTGCGGCACGTGCGGCACGCCCTTGCCCTTGAGCAGGTCGATCCATACCTCCTCGACCTTGGAGGCAATCATCTGGTCGATCTGTTCCTGGCTGTTCACCAGGAACCTGGAGCGCCAGAAGGGATGCTCAAGCCACGGCCCGCCCACCCTGGCCACGAACATGCCGACTTGAAGCTGCTGGGTCTTGATCCGTTTCAGCATGCCAGTTCCTCGCGTACAGATTGATTCAGGCGTGGTCGCTTAACGGCAATGGATCGGGATACTTTAGGGCTGGCGGCAATATTTTTGCGGAGTGTGGCGGCGCTTGCCGTGATGCGGCGGGGATTACATTGGACTGACGCCGGGTACGCCGCGCCCCGCCATCACCCACGGGCCGGCTTGTCAACCCGGGCAAATATCCAGCCAGTGCCCTCGGGCATTCGGCCCAAGGCCCTGCCGCGCGGCTACAATGGCCCGCCATACGCTTGCCGCTCACACCATGTCCACAACGTACACGCTTGTAGGAATCGCGCGCGCCAAGGCCCACCGCCGAGAGGTCCTGGTTGCCAAGCTTGCCGCGCTGCGCCTGCGCGGCGCCATGGAACCCGGCTGCCTGCGCTACCACGTGGGAGAAGATGCCGAGGATGCCGAGGTGTTCGTGCTCTACATGGAATGGAATTCCCGGCACGCGCTGGAATCGCACCTCAACAGCGAGTATGTGCGTGACTTTCACGCTACCCGGCAGGACTTCCTGGAGGGCGATATCAGTTTCCGGTGGTTGAATGCGGCCTGACGGTCACCCCCGGGCCGGTCAGGCAGGAGCGTTTCAAATTCCACTTTTTCAGCTGCAGCCTGGCCCGTCCTCCCTTGGGCTCCATGGCGCGGCTTGTCATTCCGCCCACGCCGATCTATCACTTTGAGTGACGCTCCAGCGCTCCAGCGCATCGGGAGCGCAACGCTCGGAGTGCATCATGGACATCAAGGACGGTTTTGTCGGCACCGTCGGCCACACACCGCTGATCCGGCTAGCCGGCCTGAGTACGGAAACCGGCTGCGAGATCCTCGGCAAGGCGGAATTCCTCAATCCGGGCGGCTCGGTCAAGGACCGCGCGGCGCTTTTCATCATCCGCGACGCCGAGCGGCGCGGCGTGCTCAAGCCCGGCGGCACGGTGGTGGAAGGCACCGCCGGCAATACCGGCATTGGCCTGGCGCATATCTGCGCCACGCGCGGCTACCGCTGCATCGTGGTGATCCCCGACACGCAGTCACCCGAAAAAATGGACCGCCTGCGCCTGCTCGGCGCCGAGGTGCGCCCGGTACCGGCGGCGCCCTACGCCGACCCCGGCAATTACCAGAAAATCGCCGGCCGCCTGGCCCAGCAGACCGAAAACGCCATCTGGGCGAACCAGTTCGACAACCTCGCCAACCGCCAGGCCCACTACGAAACCACCGGCCCGGAAATCTGGCATGACACTGCCGGCAAGGTCGACGCCTTTGTCTGCGCCACCGGCACGGGCGGCACGCTGGCCGGTGTCGCGCGATTCCTGAAGGAGAAGGAGCGCAATCCGCCGGTACGCATCGTGCTGGCCGACCCCCACGGCAGCGGGCTGTATGACTTCGTCAAGCACCACGCCATCAAGGCCGAGGGCAACTCCATCACCGAGGGGATCGGCTCCAGCCGCGTCACCGCCAATCTCGCCGACACGCCGATCGACGATGCGGTGCGGATCGACGACCAGAGTTGCGTCGACATGGTCTACCGGCTGCTGCGCGAGGAAGGTCTGTGGCTGGGTGGTTCGTCAGGCATCAACGTAGCGGCGGCGGCGTGGCTGGCCCGCGAGATGGGGCCGGGCCACACGATCGTCACGCTGCTGTGCGACCGCGGCGACTTGTATGCCGGGCGGCTGTTCAACGCGGACTGGCTGGCGGCCAAGGGGCTGACGCCGCAGCCCGGCGTGGCACGGCGCTGAAGCCGTGCCGGCCGGCTACGGTGCCTCTTTCAGGCGCCGCCAGAGGGTAGTGGCGCTGATGCCCAGCTGGTGACAGGCGGCGGCGCGGTTACCCCCGCATTCGGCCAGCACGCGCCGGATATGCTCGGCCTGGCTGGCGCGCGCCACGCCCGCGAGCGAGCCGACTCCGGCCTCCTCGTCATCCCCCCTGCGCGCCACGATCCGCAGGCCGCCGCTCGATGGCGCAGGATCGCATTCCGGCTCGGAGCCGAACAGCTCCGGCGCCGCCGCCTGCAATTCATCGAGCAAATCCCTGGGGGCCAGCTTGCGCCCCGCCACCAGCACGGCAATGCGCTCGGTCACGTTCTCCAGTTCGCGGATATTGCCCGGCCACGCATACCCGGCCAGCCTTGCGCGCACCGCCTGCGGCAACGGCTGCGGCGTTCGCTGCCCCAGGCGTTCCTGGGCTCGGCGGTACAGCAGTTCCGCCAGCTCGGGAAGGTCGCCGGCGCGCTCGCGCAGCGGCGGCATCTCGATACGCAGAATATTGAGGCGGTAGTAGAGATCCTGGCGGAAGCTGCCCTGCCGCACCAGATCGCCCAGGTTGCGGTGGGTGGCGGCGATCACCCGCACGTTGACCGGCACGGCATCCAGCCCGCCAATCGGCAACACCTGCTTTTCCTGCAGCACGCGCAGCAGGCGGGTCTGCAGCGCGGGCGGCATGTCGCCCACCTCGTCCAGGAACAGCGTGCCGTTGTGGGCGGATTCGAACAGGCCAGCCTTGCCGCCACGGCGCGCGCCGGTGAAAGCGCCTTCCTCGTAGCCGAACAGTTCGCTCTCCAGCAGGGTTTCCGGGAAGGCCGCGCAGTTGACCGCCACGAAAGGAAACGCCCGACGCGGGCTGGCGTCGTGCATGCCCTGGGCCAGCACTTCCTTGCCGGTGCCGCTTTCGCCGCCCACCAGCACGGTGGAATCCACCGCCGCGTAGCGCCGCGCCAGTTCGCGCAGGTGATGCATGGCGGGGGAAGCGCCAGCCAGGTCGTCCAGGCTGTAGCGCACCCCGGCCGGCCGGGCGCGGCTGCGCGAGCGCAGGTTGCGGTCGACCCGGTGGATGGCATTGGCGTCCTGCAAGGTCAGCACCGCGCCGGCGGTGCCGGTCTCGGTCACGATGGGGATGCGGTTGACCACCACCATCTTGTCGCCGAGCTTGTGGATGGCCTCCAGTTCCTTGCTGCCGCTTTGCATCACGCCGTCGAGCGACAGCCCGGGGGCCAGCGTCTGCAGCTTGCGGCCCAGGGCGGCGGCCGGCGAGGTGCCGAGAAAGCGCTCCATGGCCGGGTTGTAGGTCTGGATGCGCCCTTCCGCATCGACCGCGGCCACGCCTTCGTTGAGATGGGCCAGGATGGTGTTGACGTAGTCGCGCCGCCCGGACTCGATGCGGCGCAGCCTGGCCGCCTCGATGGCATCCTCCAGCGCGCCCCGCACCGAATGGCCCGAGTACAGGAACACGCCGATCAGGCCAATCCTGTCGGCCAGGTCGGTCACCATGCCGGGCCCCACCACCACCTGCACGCCCTCTTGCTTGAGGGCCTTCACGCGGGCAGCGGCATCGTCCTCGGTCAGGTAGGTGTACGCCGGGATAGCCAGCGAAAAGGTGCGCACGAATTCGTCCACCTCCGGATAGGTGGCGGCGTGGGTCACCAGCGCCACCTTCGGCGAGATGCGCCGTGCTGTCGCCAGCGCACTCATCACATCGAAGCCGGTCACCTTGACCAGCACGACGGGCACATCCACATGCTGGCGCAGGTAGGCACCGTTGGAGCCACCTGCCACTACGGCATCGAGCCGGCCTTCGCGCGCTTCTCGTGCGACGGCGCTGGCGGCGGCGGCGTAGCCCTTGCCGACGATGCGGAATTCGGCCTGGGCGGCATAGCCGGGAATCAGGTCGGCAAAGGCCCGCGACAGCCGGCTGATGCCGATGGCCCAGATGCGCGGGCGCGCGGCATTGCCGGTGCCGGCAGCAGTGATCGGAGACGGAAGGCCGATAGTCATGGGGGCGGAAAAAACGGTGCGGATGCCAATGGCAAGCTAATCTTGTGATTGTGCGCGCCGGCAGCGTGCATTTCAACTTTGAAATTCAATCCTTTCATATTTGGAATGAAACGCTTGCGTCCATTGCATCACAATGGCGCCAGACAACATGCCATGAATCACCGCCAGGCCAAGCCTGACAACGGCTAATGCCCGGATCGCCGAGCGCCGCGGGGCCTGGATAACGCCGCCCGGCACGGCTGGCACACCCCTTGCGCTATTAGCCCATCCACTCCTCAAGCGAACATCATGACCTTCTCCAATTCCGACCTGGCCCGCTCCGCCGGCGCCCGCTTCCGCCAGGCTCTTGCCGATGAGCATCCCCTGCAGGTTGTCGGCACCATCAATGCCAACCATGCGCTACTGGCCAAGCGCGCGGGCTATCGCGCGATCTACCTGTCCGGCGGCGGCGTGGCCGCGGGTTCGCTGGGCCTGCCGGACCTGGGCATCTCCAACCTGGACGATGTGCTGACCGACGTCCGCCGCATCACCGACGTGTGCGATGTGCCGCTGCTGGTGGACGTGGACACCGGCTTCGGCGCTTCCGCCTTCAACGTGGCGCGCACCACCAAGTCGCTGATCAAGTTCGGCGCGGGCGCGATGCATATCGAAGACCAGGTCGGCGCCAAGCGCTGCGGCCATCGCCCGGGCAAGGAGATCGTCACCCAGGGCGAAATGGTCGACCGCATCAAGGCCGCGGTCGATGCCCGCACCGACGAGAACTTCGTCATCATGGCGCGTACCGACGCGCTGGCCGTGGAAGGCCTGGACAAGGCCATCGAACGTGCCGTGGCCTGCGTGGAAGCCGGCGCCGACGCCATTTTCCCCGAAGCCATGACTGACCTCGCCATGTACCGCAAGTTCGTGGACGCAGTGAAGGTGCCGGTGCTGGCCAATATCACCGAATTTGGCGCCACCCCGCTGTTCACCCGCGACGAACTGGGCAGCGCCGGCGTGTCGATGATCCTGTACCCGCTGTCGGCCTTCCGCGCCATGAACAAGGCCGCGGAAAACGTCTACACTGCCATCCGCCGCGATGGCACGCAGCAGAACGCGGTCGATACCATGCAGACGCGCGCCGAACTGTACGAAAGCATCGGCTATCACGCCTACGAACAAAAACTGGATGCGCTGTTCGCCCAGGGCAAGGCCAAGTAAGCCCGTGCGCCAGCACAGCACTCATCATCGCAAGCATAGTCAGTCAGCACAGTCATCCCAAGGAGACTCCCACATGTCCGAAGCGCAACCGCTAGCCGCCCCGAAGCCGAAGAAATCCGTCGCCCTGTCGGGCATTACCGCCGGCAATACCGCGCTGTGCACGGTCGGCCGTACCGGCAACGACCTGCACTACCGCGGCTACGACATCCTCGACATCGCCGAGACCTGTGAGTTCGAAGAGATCGCGCACCTGCTGGTGCACGGCAAGCTGCCCACCCGCGCCGAACTCGCCGGCTACAAGGCCAAGCTCAAGGCACTGCGCGGCCTGCCCGCCAACGTCAAGGCCGCACTCGAATGGGTGCCCGCCAGCGCCCACCCGATGGACGTGATGCGCACCGGCGTGTCCGTGCTCGGCACCGTGCTGCCGGAGAAGGACGACCACAACACCCCGGGCGCGCGCGACAT
>NZ_JBFTQG010000076.1:0-19002 GCF_056398885.1 Cupriavidus sp. 01T418 | reverse complement strand
CTTCTTGGCCGAGCCGCCAAACTTGGCTGCCAGCACCGTAGCAATCGCGGCCGTCAGCGTGGTCTTGCCATGGTCAACGTGACCAATCGTGCCAACGTTCACGTGCGGCTTAGTCCGCTCGAACTTTTCCTTTGCCATTTTTCAGCTCCTAATCGAAACCAGTATGTCGTGTTCATGGTGCCGCCGCGCACAACGCGCGGCGGCGGATTTCTTACTTACTTGCCGCGAGCCGTGATCACGGCGTCAGCTACGTTCTTCGGAGCTTCAGCGTAGTGCTTGAACTCCATCGTGTACGTAGCGCGGCCTTGCGTGGCCGAACGCAGCGACGTCGAGTAGCCGAACATCTCTGCCAGCGGAACTTCCGCGCGCAGGATCTTGCCGCCACCGACCATGTCGTCCATGCCCTGGATAATGCCGCGACGCGACGACAGGTCGCCCATCACGTTACCCATGAAGTCTTCCGGCGTTTCGACTTCCACGGCCATCATCGGCTCGAGCAGCACCGGGCTGGCGCGGCGCATGCCTTCCTTGAAGCCCATGGAGCCGGCCATCTTGAACGCGTTTTCGTTCGAGTCCACATCGTGGTACGAACCGAAGAACAGCGTGACCTTGATGTCGACCACCGGGAAGCCTGCCAGAACGCCGGCGTTCAGGGTTTCCAGAATGCCCTTGTCCACCGCGGGGATGTACTCGCGCGGCACGACGCCGCCCTTGATTGCGTCGACGAATTCGTAGCCCTTGCCCGGTTCCTGCGGCTCGAGCTTGAGCACCACGTGACCGTACTGGCCACGGCCGCCCGACTGCTTGACGAACTTGCCTTCGACTTCTTCGCAGACCTTGCGGATGGTTTCGCGGTAGGCAACCTGGGGCTTGCCCACGGTGGCTTCCACGCCAAATTCGCGCTTCATGCGGTCGACCAGAATTTCCAGGTGGAGCTCGCCCATGCCCGAAATGATGGTCTGGCCGGATTCTTCGTCGGTCTTGACGCGGAACGACGGATCTTCCTGTGCCAGGCGATTCAGGGCGATGCCCATCTTTTCCTGGTCAGCCTTGGTCTTCGGCTCGACAGCCTGCGAAATCACCGGCTCCGGGAACACCATGCGTTCCAGGATGATGATGTGGTCCGGATCGCACAGCGTGTCGCCGGTGGTGGCTTCTTTCAGGCCAACCGCCGCGGCGATGTCGCCTGCCAGCACTTCCTTGATTTCTTCGCGCTGGTTGGCGTGCATCTGCAGAATCCGGCCCAGGCGTTCCTTCTTGCTCTTGACCGGGTTGTAGATGGTGTCGCCCGAATTGACCTTGCCCGAGTAGACGCGGAAGAAGATCAGCTGGCCGACGAACGGGTCGGTCATGATCTTGAACGCCAGCGCGGAGAACTTTTCGTCATCCGCGGCACGGCGCGACGTTTCCTTGTCGTCGTCGTCCACGCCGGTGACCGGCGGAATGTCGACCGGCGACGGCAGGAAATCGATCACGGCGTCCAGCATACGCTGCACACCCTTGTTCTTGAACGCGGTGCCGCACAGCATCGGCTGGATTTCGCAGGCGATGGTACGGTCGCGCAGACCCTTGATGATCTCGGCTTCGGACAGTTCGCCCTCTTCCAGATACTTGTTCATCAGGTCTTCGTTCGACTCGGCAGCTGCCTCGACCATCTTCTCGCGCCATTCGTTGCACGTGTCGGCCAGTTCAGCCGGGATGTCCACGTAGTCGAACTTGGTGCCCTGGCTGGCCTCGTCCCAGATGATCGCTTTCATCTTGATGAGGTCGACCACACCCGTGAAGGTGTCTTCGGCGCCGATCGGCACCACGACGGGAACCGGGCTTGCCTTCAGGCGGGTCTTCAGCTGGTCGTAGACCTTGAAGAAGTTCGCGCCGGTACGGTCCATCTTGTTGACGAAGGCCAGACGCGGCACGCCGTACTTGTTGGCCTGGCGCCAGACGGTTTCCGACTGGGGCTGCACGCCACCCACTGCACAGTAGACCATGCAGGCGCCGTCCAGCACGCGCATGGAGCGCTCCACCTCAATGGTGAAGTCCACGTGGCCCGGGGTGTCGATGATGTTGATGCGGTGTTCCGGGTAGTTGCCGGCCATGCCCTTCCAGAAGGCGGTGGTGGCAGCGGAGGTGATGGTGATGCCACGCTCCTGTTCCTGCTCCATCCAGTCCATCGTGGCGGCGCCATCATGCACTTCACCGATCTTGTGGTTCACACCGGTGTAGAACAGGATCCGCTCGGTCGTGGTGGTTTTACCCGCGTCAATGTGAGCCGAGATACCGATATTACGGTAGCGCTCAATGGGAGTCTTACGAGCCACTTTAATCCTCTATTCGTCCGTGAGACGCCGGCATCTCATTGCCAACGCCCGTAACACAAACGGGCGAGCGTGTCATAACACAGCCCGCCCGGCAACCAACCGCGTAACTCGCGCGCTTTAGAAGCGGAAGTGCGAGAACGCCTTGTTGGCTTCGGCCATGCGGTGCACTTCGTCGCGCTTCTTCATCGCGCCGCCGCGGCCTTCCGATGCTTCCAGCAGCTCACCTGCCAGGCGCAGCGCCATCGACTTCTCGCTGCGTTTTTTCGCGGCCTCGCGCAGCCAACGCATCGCCAATGCCAAACGACGCGACGGACGGACTTCGACCGGAACCTGATAGTTGGCGCCGCCCACGCGACGGCTCTTCACTTCAACCACCGGCTTCACGTTGTTGATCGCAACGGAGAACACTTCTACCGGGGCCTTGCCTGCCTTCTTTTCGATCTGGTCGAACGCGCCATAAACGATACGTTCGGCAACCGACTTCTTGCCGTCCAGCATCAGGACGTTCATGAACTTGGCAACTTCAACGTTACCGAACTTCGGATCGGGCAGGATATCCCGCTTGGGGACTTCACGACGACGTGGCATCTTCTTTCCTTTAGATTCAGTTGAGAGCGCGGCAATATTCCCGCTCTCCGGCCACCAACTAGCTTGCCTTCCATTCAGGCAAATTCGCCGGGTGACCACTTACTCGACGGCACGGCGCATGTACGCTCCGTTTTACCGCCGCCTGGTGACAGCACCGTGACGCAACCGCCACAGGCCATCGTTTGTTGCTTTGGGCTTTGTGCCCAGCTTGCCTGGCGTAAGCCTTAGGCAGCCTTCGGACGCTTCGCGCCGTACTTCGAACGCGACTGGCGACGATCCTTCACGCCTTGCAAGTCCAGCGAGCCACGGACGATGTGGTAACGCACACCCGGCAAGTCCTTCACACGGCCGCCGCGGATCAGCACAACCGAGTGCTCCTGCAGGTTGTGGCCTTCACCGCCGATGTACGAGATGACCTCGAAACCGTTGGTCAGGCGCACCTTGGCAACCTTGCGCAGTGCCGAGTTCGGCTTCTTCGGCGTCGTGGTGTACACACGGGTGCACACGCCGCGACGCTGGGGGCAGTTCTCAAGCGCCGGGCTCTTGCTCTTGATGACTTCAGAGACGCGCGGCTTGCGAACCAGTTGGTTGATAGTTGGCATTGTTCAATCCAGCTTGGTTTTACGGAAAAACACCCCTGGGGCCACAAGCAATGGGCCGAAGAGGCAACGACGGGTTTTGGGCGGGAAAAGTGAGCGAGCGCTCTTGAGACGGACCTGTGGAGGAACAGACTGGCCAAAGAACGCGAGCTCGCCTGGGATCCCGCTGCGACCACACCACCAGAGCATCACACGATCCCCTTGGCGGGCTTGTCGATTGCGAACCGAAGTGCACAAATCTGACAGGCGAGCGAAATCCAAAGCCAAAAACTCGAATCTGCCATGCTAGCAGCAGAGACGTAAACGGTCAAGCAGCTTCCAACAGTTGCGCGCTTGCCCGTCTGCCCGTCTGGTGCGGCCGCGCCTCAAATATCCTCCACGGCGCCCAGCGTCTTCAGGATGGCGTCACCGTAGCGCTCCAGCTTGGCCGCACCGATACCTGGTATCTCCGCCATCACCGTCATCGAATCCGGCGCGTTGCGCGCCAGTTCTGCCAGTGTGGCGTCATGGAAGATCACATAGGCCGGCACACCGTGCTCACGTGCCGTCTCGGTGCGCCACTTGCGCAGCGCTTCCCAGTTGGCCAGCGCTTGCGCATCCATGCCGGCGGTATGGTCGGTGCGGGTGCCCGTGCCGCGCGCGGCCCGTTCACCGCTCTTGGATGGCTTGCTGGCCTGGCGGCGCAGCGTAATCTGCATGTCGCCCTTGAGCACGGCACGGGCGGACTCGCCAAGCAGCAGGGCGCCATGGCCGCCATGGTCGATCGTCAGCAGCCCGTGGGCGATCAGCTGGCGGAAGATGGCATGCCACTCGGATACCGTGCGGTCCGCACCGATACCGAAGGTGGACACCTTGTCGTGCCCCCATTGCCGGATCTTTTCCGAAGCATTGCCACGCAACACATCGATCATGTGGGTGGCGCCGAAATGGATCCGGCTGGCCTGCGCCGTGCGGTAGACGCAGGACAGCGCCATCTGCGCCTCGCGCGTGCCGTCCCACGTCGCGGGCGGCTCAAGGCAGGTGTCGCAATTGCCGCAAGGCGCGCTGGCCTCGTCGAAATATCCCAGGATGCGAACGCGCCGGCACCCGGCGGTCTCGCACAGCCCAAGCAGGGCATCGAGCTTGGCGGACGAGACGCGCTTGTGGGCCTCGTCCGCTTCTGACTCGTCGATCATGCGTTTTTGCTGGACCACGTCACCGAGGCCATAGGCCATCCAGGCATTGGCCGGCAAGCCATCGCGGCCGGCGCGGCCGGTTTCCTGGTAATAGCCTTCCATGCTCTTGGGCAGGTCCAGGTGGGCAACGAAGCGCACGTCGGGCTTGTCGATGCCCATGCCGAAGGCGATGGTGGCTACCATGATCACGCCTTCTTCCTCGCGGAAGCGGGCCTGGTGGTGCTGGCGCACGCCCGCATCCATGCCGGCGTGGTACGCCAGTGCGTTGAGGCCCTGGCCGCTCAGGTAGCTGGCGGTGTCTTCCACCTTCTTGCGCGACAGGCAGTAGACGATGCCGCTGTCGTGGGCGCCGTCGGCGGCCAGGTGCTCGGCCCTGATAAAGGCCAGCAACTGCTGGCGTGCATTGTCCTTTTCGACGATGCGATAGCGGATATTCGGCCGGTCGAAGCTGGAGATGAAGACGCGCGCATCGTGCAACGCCAGGCGCTCGACGATTTCCTCGCGGGTGACCGAATCCGCGGTGGCCGTCAGCGCGATGCGCGGCACATACGGAAAACGCTCGTGCAGCACCGAGAGCTGGATGTACTCGGGGCGGAAATCATGCCCCCACTGCGACACGCAGTGCGCCTCGTCGATGGCGAATACGCCGATACGGGTACGCTCCAGCAGGTCCTGGAAGCGCGGCGTCATCAGCCGCTCGGGCGCCACATAGAGGATTTCGAGCCGGCCGGCGAGCAGGTCGCGCTCCACTGCGGAAGCCTCCGCCCCGCTAAGCGTTGAGTTCAGCACGGCCGCGCGCACGCCGGCCTCGGACAGTGCAGCGACCTGGTCCTGCATCAGGGCGATCAGCGGCGACACCACGATGCCGACCCCCTGCCCCGCCCGCTGCCGCATCAGCGCGGGAATCTGGTAGCACAGCGACTTGCCGCCGCCGGTGGGCATCAGCACCAGGCAATCGCCACCGTCCGCCACGTGGTCGATGATCTCCGCCTGCCGGCCGCGGAAGGCGTGGTAGCCGAAAACATCCTTGAGAATCGCCAGGGCGCGCGACATATCTACAGCTTAAAAAAGGGGTGGGACCGCGAAAGGCGTAACCATACCACCAAGGGGGCGGCTAACTGCTTCGGGCTGTGACGAATGTTCCCGGAAATCTTTCGTCCGGGAGCGCATGGTGGATTGCCGGCCGCTTTACTGAAAAAATGCATACAACGAATAGAAGACTCATAGCGAGACGGAACGAAATAACATCCTGGATATAACGACAGGCAAAAAAATACCCGGCCACCAGGGCCGGGTATTTTTTTGCAGCTTGCTACAGGTTCAGGGTGGCAGTCTTAGACCGCGTCGCCCTCGCCTTCGGTCGTCGCCGGCACCACCGGCGGCTCGATGAAGAGCGACTGCTCTTCGTCGGAGATCGCCTGGGCGCGTTCGCGCTCGGCCGCCTCGCGCGCCTTGCGGGCGCGGTGGTAGGCCAGACCGGTACCAGCGGGGATCAGTCGGCCAACGATCACGTTTTCCTTCAGACCACGCAGGTCGTCGGTCTTGCCCATGATCGCGGCTTCGGTCAGCACGCGGGTGGTTTCCTGGAACGATGCCGCCGAGATGAAGCTGTCAGTGGACAGCGACGCCTTGGTGATACCGAGCAGCAGGTTTTCGTACGTGGCCGGACGCTTGCCTTCGGCGATCACGCGATCGTTCTCGTCGAGCAGTTCCGAACGCTCCACCTGTTCACCCGGGATGAACTTGGTGTCGCCCACATCCGCGATCTGCACGCGGCGCAGCATCTGGCGCACGATCACTTCGATGTGCTTGTCGTTGATCTTCACGCCCTGCAGACGGTACACGTCCTGCACTTCGTCGACGATGTAGTGCGCCAGTTCCTCGATGCCCTTCAGGCGCAGGATGTCGTGCGGGTCCGCCGGACCTTCCACGATCATCTCGCCCTTGTTCACCACCTGGCCATCGTGCACCAGGACTTGCTTTTCCTTGGTGATCAGGAACTCGTGGGCGTTGCCGTCCAGGTCCGTAATCACGAGGCGCTGCTTGCCCTTGGTGTCCTTGCCGAACGACGTGGTGCCGGTGACTTCCGCCAGCACGGCGGCGTCCTTCGGCGAACGTGCTTCGAACAGCTCGGCCACACGCGGCAGACCCCCGGTAATGTCGCGGGTCTTTTGCGATTCGGTCGGGATACGCGCGAGCACTTCACCCACGTGCACCTGCTGGCCGTCCTTCACGGTAATCAGCGCGCCGACCTGGAAGCCGATGGTCACGGAGTGGTCCGTGCCCGGGATCTTCACTTCCTGGCCGTTGGCGTCGAGCAGCTTCACCTGCGGGCGCAGGCCCTTGGTGGCAGCCGTACGGCGCTTGGCATCGATCACCACGAGGGTCGACAGGCCGGTGACCTCGTCCATCTGCTTGGCGACGGTCACGCCTTCTTCGACGTTCTCGAACTTGGTCGTGCCGGTGTACTCCGACACGATCGGGCGCGTCAGCGCGTCCCACGTGGCCAGCTGCGTACCAGCCTTGATGGCCTGGCCGTCCTGCACCAGCAGCGTGGCGCCGTACGGGATCTTGTGGCGCTCGCGCTCGCGGCCGTGGTCGTCGGTGATCAGCGCTTCGCCCGAACGCGAGATGACGATCAGCTCGCCCTTCGCATTGGTGACGTAACGCATGGTCACCGTAAAACGCACGGTACCGGTTGCCTTCGCTTCCACACTGGATGCCACCGCCGAACGCGATGCCGCGCCACCGATGTGGAACGTACGCATGGTCAGCTGGGTGCCCGGCTCGCCAATCGACTGGGCGGCGATCACGCCAACCGCTTCGCCGGAGTTCACCAGCACGCCACGGCCGAGGTCGCGGCCATAGCACATGCCGCACAGGCCGTAGCGCGTGTCGCACGACAGCGGGGTGCGCACCTTGACTTCGTCCACGCCGATGGCGTCGATCATGTCGACCAGGTCTTCGTCCAGCAGGGTGCCGGCCTCGATCGCGGTTTCCTGGGTTTCAGGGTTCACCACGTCGGACACGGTCACACGGCCGAGAATCCGGTCGCGCAGGGCTTCGATCACTTCACCGCCTTCGACCAGGGCCTTCATGGCCACGCCGTTGGTCGTGCCGCAATCGTCTTCCACCACCACCAGATCCTGCGTCACGTCGACCAGACGACGGGTCAGGTAACCCGAATTCGCGGTTTTCAGTGCCGTATCCGCCAGGCCCTTACGCGCGCCGTGGGTGGAGATGAAGTACTGCAGAACGTTCAGGCCTTCACGGAAGTTCGCCGTAATCGGCGTTTCAATGATCGAGCCATCCGGCTTGGCCATCAGGCCACGCATGCCGGCCAGCTGACGGATCTGCGCAGCGGAACCGCGCGCACCCGAGTCGGCCATCATGTAGATCGAGTTGAACGAGTCTTGCTTGACGGTGTTGCCGTCGCGGTCGACCACGTCTTCGTGCTGGAGCTGCTCCATCATCGCCTTGCCCACCTGGTCGCCGGCGGCGCCCCAGATGTCCACGACGTTGTTGTAGCGTTCCTGGTCGGTCACCAGACCCGACATGTACTGCTTGTCGTATTCCTTGACCTTGGCAGCCGCGTCGGAAATGATCTTTTCCTTTTGCGGCGGCACCAGCATGTCGTCGATGGCGATCGAGATACCGGCGCGCGTGGCCAGGCGGAAGCCCGACTGCAGCAGCTTGTCGGCAAAGATCACGGTCTCGCGCAGGCCGCACTTGCGGAACGCGGTGTTGATCAGGCGCGAGATTTCCTTCTTCTTCAGCGGCTTGTTCAGCACCGAGAAAGGCAGGCCCTTCGGCAGGATCTCGGACAGGATCGCGCGGCCGACCGTAGTGGCCTGCAGCGTGATCTTGGGCGCGAAGCGGGCATCGCCCACGGCGTCCTTGTCGACCAGTTCATACTCGGTGATACGCACGTTCACGCGGGAAGCCAGTTCGACTTCCTTGTTCTCGTAGGCGCGCAGCACTTCGCTGATATCGGCAAAGGTCAGGCCTTCGCCCTTGCCGTTGATCTTGTCGCGGGTCGTGTAGTACAGACCCAGCACCACGTCTTGCGACGGGACGATCGACGGGTCGCCGTTGGCCGGGAACAGCACATTGTTGGAGGCCAGCATCAGCGTGCGGGCTTCCATCTGCGCTTCCAGCGACAGCGGGACGTGAACAGCCATCTGGTCACCGTCGAAGTCGGCGTTGAACGCCGCGCAGACCAGCGGATGCAGCTGGATGGCCTTGCCTTCGATCAGCACCGGCTCGAACGCCTGGATACCCAGGCGGTGCAGCGTCGGCGCGCGGTTCAGCATGACCGGATGCTCGCGGATCACCTCTTCGAGGATGTCCCACACCACCGCGGTCTGGCTTTCCACTTCCTTCTTCGCCGCCTTGATCGTGGTGGCGATGCCCATCGTTTCCAGCTTGTGGAAGATGAAAGGCTTGAACAGCTCGAGCGCCATCAGCTTGGGCAGGCCGCACTGGTGCAGCTTGAGGGTCGGGCCCACCACGATGACCGAACGGCCGGAGTAGTCGACGCGCTTGCCCAGCAGGTTCTGACGGAAACGGCCGCCCTTGCCCTTGATCATTTCGGCCAGCGACTTCAGCGGGCGCTTGTTGGCACCCGTCATGGCCTTGCCGCGGCGACCGTTGTCCAGCAGCGAGTCAACCGCTTCCTGCAGCATGCGCTTTTCGTTGCGCACGATGATTTCAGGCGCCTTCAGTTCGAGCAGGCGCTTCAGGCGGTTGTTACGGTTGATGACGCGGCGATACAGGTCGTTCAGGTCCGAGGTGGCGAAACGGCCGCCATCCAGCGGAACCAGCGGACGCAGTTCGGGCGGCAGCACCGGCAGCACTTCCAGGATCATCCACTCCGGCTTGATGCCCGAGCGCTGGAACGCCTCGAGCACCTTCAGGCGCTTGGCGAACTTCTTGATCTTGGCTTCGGAGCCGGTGGTCTGCAGCTCGGCGCGGATCGTTTCGATCTGCTTCTCGATGTCGATGCCGCGCAGCAGCTCACGGATGCCCTCGGCACCCATCATGGCCACGAATTCGCCTTCGCCGTACTCTTCGCATTTGGCGATGTAGTCGTCCTCGGACATGATCTGGCTCTTCTTGAGCGGGGTCATGCCGGGTTCGAGCACCACGAATGCTTCGAAGTACAGGACGCGTTCGATATCGCGCAGCGTCATGTCGAGCACCATGCCCAGGCGCGACGGCAGCGACTTCAGGAACCAGATATGCGCGGTCGGCGCGGCCAGTTCGATGTGGCCCATGCGCTCACGGCGCACCTTGGCCAGCGTCACTTCAACGCCGCACTTCTCGCAGATCACGCCGCGGTGCTTCAGGCGCTTGTACTTGCCGCACAGGCACTCGTAGTCCTTGATCGGGCCAAAGATCTTGGCGCAGAACAGGCCATCGCGCTCGGGCTTGAAGGTCCGGTAGTTAATGGTTTCCGGCTTCTTCACTTCACCGTACGACCACGAGCGAATCTTCTCCGGCGATGCCAGGCCGATCTTGATCGCGTCGAACTGCTCTTCCTGCTGAACCTGCTTAAAGAGATCGAGCAATGCTTTCATTGCAACTCCTTGTTTCGCCGCCAGCCCGACATCATGTCGGGCCCGCGGCATTCATCCTGTGGGAAAACCGTAGCGGGCATTCGGCGGGAGGCGGGCCATTGGCTATTGCCGGCCCCCCGCGCAATCTCGATCCCGATCAGTAGCGATCGAGGTCGATGTCGATACCCAGCGAACGGATTTCCTTCACCAGCACGTTGAACGACTCCGGCATGCCGGCATCGATCGAGTGCTCGCCCTTGACGATGTTCTCGTAGACCTTGGTCCGGCCGTTCACGTCATCGGACTTGACCGTCAGCATTTCCTGCAACACGTAGGAGGCGCCATAAGCTTCCAGCGCCCACACTTCCATTTCACCGAAACGCTGGCCACCGAACTGCGCCTTACCACCCAGCGGCTGCTGGGTCACCAGCGAGTACGGGCCGGTCGAACGGGCGTGCATCTTGTCGTCGACCAAGTGGTGCAGCTTCAGCATGTGCATCACGCCAAGCGTCACCGGACGCTCGAACGCTTCGCCGGTACGGCCGTCGTGCAACGTGACCTGTTGCTTGGAAGCGGTCAGGCCCATGTCCCTGGCGATCTCTTCCGGGTAAGCCAGGTCCAGCATGCGACGGATTTCGTCTTCATGCGCACCGTCGAACACCGGTGTGGCGAACGGCACACCCTTCTTCAGGTTGCTGGCCAGTTCCAGCACTTCGGCGTCGGACAGGCTGTCGAGGTCTTCCGGCTTGCCGCTCTCGTTGTAGATCTGAGCGAGCAACGGACGCAGTTCCTGCGCCTTCGCCTGTGCCTTGAGCATGGAGCCGATACGCTGGCCCAGACCGCGCGCGGCCCAGCCCAGGTGGGTTTCCAGAATCTGGCCCACGTTCATCCGCGACGGCACGCCCAGCGGGTTCAGCACGATGTCGGCAGGGGTGCCGTCGGCCATGTAGGGCATGTCTTCGATCGGGACGATCTTCGACACCACGCCCTTGTTACCGTGACGGCCCGCCATCTTGTCGCCAGGCTGCAGGCGGCGCTTGACGGCCAGGTACACCTTGACCATCTTGATCACGCCCGGCGGCAGTTCGTCGCCCTGCGTGAGCTTCTTGCGCTTCTCTTCGAAGGCCAGGTCGAACTCGTGACGCTTCTGCTCGATGGCTTCCTTGACGGCTTCCAGCTGGGCAGCCACTTCCTCGTCGGCCGGGCGGATGTCGAACCAGTGGTACTTGTCCAGGTCGGCCAGGTACTCGCGCGTCAGCTTGGCACCCTTGGCCAGCTTCTTCGGACCGCCGTTGACGGTCTTGTCGAGCAGCAGGCGTTCCAGACGCTGGAAGGCATCGCCTTCCACGATACGCAGCTGGTCGTTCAGGTCCAGGCGGTAGCGCTTGAGTTCATCGTCGATGATGGACTGGGCACGCTTGTCGCGGGTCACGCCTTCGCGGGTGAAGACCTGGACGTCGATCACGATGCCGCTCATGCCCGAGGGCACGCGCAGCGAGGTGTCCTTCACGTCCGAAGCCTTCTCGCCGAAGATCGCGCGCAGCAGCTTCTCTTCCGGGGTCAGCTGGGTCTCGCCCTTGGGCGTGACCTTGCCGACCAGCACGTCGCCGGCTTCCACTTCGGCACCGATGTAGGTGATGCCGGACTCGTCCAGACGCGCCAGTTGCGCTTCGGCGAGGTTCGAGATGTCGCGGGTGATTTCTTCCGGTCCCAGCTTGGTGTCACGGGCGACGACCGACAGTTCCTCGATGTGGATCGAGGTGTAGCGGTCCTCGGCAACCACGCGCTCGGAGATCAGGATCGAATCTTCGAAGTTGTAGCCGTTCCACGGCATGAACGCCACCAGCATGTTCTGGCCGAGCGCGAGCTCGCCCAGGTCGGTCGAGGCGCCGTCGGCGATCACGTCGCCGCGGGCGACGAAATCGCCAACCTTGACCATCGGGCGCTGGTTGATATTGGTGTTCTGGTTCGAGCGCGTGTACTTGATCAGGTTGTAGATGTCCACGCCGACTTCGCCTGCAACGGCTTCATCGTCGTTCACACGGATCACGATACGCATCGCATCGACGTAGTCCACCACGCCGCCACGGGTGGCCTGCACGGCGGTACCCGAGTCGACCGCAACGGTACGCTCGATGCCGGTACCCACCAGCGGCTTGTCCGGACGCAGGCAAGGCACGGCCTGACGCTGCATGTTGGCGCCCATCAGTGCACGGTTCGCATCGTCGTGCTCGAGGAACGGCACCAGCGATGCCGCCGCGGACACGATCTGCGAAGGCGCCACGTCGATGTACTGGACGCGGTCCGGCGTGACCATACGGGTTTCACGCTCGCTGCCTTCGCGCGACGACACCAGTTCGTCGATCAGGGTGCCCTCGGCGTCGACGGTCGCGTTGGCCTGCGCCACCACGTACTTGCCTTCTTCAATGGCGGACAGGTAGTCGACCTGGTCGGTCAGCTTGCTGTCGACCACCTTGCGGTACGGCGTCTCGAGGAAGCCGTATTCGTTCAGGCGTGCGTACAGTGCCAGCGAGTTGATCAGACCAATGTTCGGACCTTCCGGCGTTTCGATCGGGCACACGCGGCCGTAGTGGGTCGGGTGCACGTCGCGGACTTCAAAACCTGCGCGTTCGCGGGTAAGACCGCCCGGGCCCAGTGCGGAGACGCGGCGTTTGTGCGTGATCTCGGACAGCGGGTTGGTCTGGTCCATGAACTGCGACAGCTGCGACGAACCGAAGAACTCGCGGATGGCCGAGGAAATCGGCTTCGAGTTGATCAGGTCGTGCGGCATCAGGTTTTCGGTCTCGGCCTGGCCCAGACGTTCCTTGACGGCGCGCTCCACGCGCGACAGGCCGGCGCGGAACTGGTTTTCGGCCAGTTCGCCGACGCAACGCACGCGACGATTGCCCAGGTGATCGATGTCATCGACCTCGCCCTTGCCGTTGCGCAGGTTGACCAGGATCTTGATGGTCTCGAGGATGTCCTCGTCCTGCAGCACCATGCTGCCTTCGCCGCTCGGGCGGCCCAGGCGGCTGTTGACCTTCATGCGGCCAACGCGCGACAGGTCGTACGACTCTTCGCTGTAGAACAGGCGCTGGAACAGTGCCTCCACCGCGTCTTCGGTCGGCGGTTCGCCGGGACGCATCATGCGGTAGATGGCGATACGCGCAGCGGTCTGGTCGGCGGTATCGTCCACGCGCAGGGTCTGCGACATGTACGGACCCTGGTCCAGATCGTTGGTGTACAGGGTCTGGATCTGCTTGACGCCGGCTTCGCGCAGGTTCTCCAGCACGGTTTCGGTCAGCTCGTCGTTGGCGTTGGCAATCACTTCGCCGGTATCCGGGTCGATGATATTCTTCGCCAGCACGCGGCCGAGCAGATAGTCTTCCGGCACGCTGATCAGCTTGGTGCCGGCGGAATCCAGGTCACGGATGTGCTTGGCGTTGATCCGCTTGTCCTTCTCCACCACGACACGGCCGTCCTTGTCGGCGATGTCGAAGCGCGCGACTTCGCCRCGCAGGCGCTCGGGCACGAATTCCAKCTGCGCGCCTTCCGACTGCAGCGTGAARTTGTCGAACACGAAGAAGTGCGCGAGGATCTGCTCGGGCGTCAGGCCGATCGACTTCAGCAGGATCGTCACCGGCATCTTGCGGCGGCGGTCGACGCGGAAGTACAGGATATCCTTCGGGTCGAACTCGAAATCGAGCCACGAACCGCGGTAAGGAATGATACGTGCCGAGAAGAGCAGCTTGCCCGAGCTGTGGGTCTTGCCCTTGTCGTGCTCGAAGAACACGCCAGGCGAACGGTGGAGCTGCGAGACGATCACACGCTCGGTACCGTTGATCACGAACGAACCGGTCGACGTCATGAGCGGAATTTCGCCCATGTAGACTTCCTGTTCCTTCACTTCCTTGACCTTGCCCGGATTTTCCCGATCGTTGATGATCAGGCGCACCTTGGCACGCAGCGCCGAGTGGAAGGTCAGGCCACGCTGTTGACATTCCTTGACATCGAACGGCGGGTTGGAGAGGTGGTAGGAGACGAACTCCATACGGGCGAGCCCGTTGTGCGACACAATCGGGAAGATTGCACTGAAAGCCGCTTGCAGGCCCTCTGTTTTGCGACGCGAGGGTGGCGTACCCTCTTGCAGAAACTGAGCGTAGGATTCAATCTGGGTGGCAAGCAGGAAAGGAACCTGATGAACCGTCGCGCGCTTCGCAAAACTTTTGCGAATGCGCTTCTTTTCGGTGAAGCTGTACGCCATGGGATCTCCGAATCATCGCAGGGCTGGCTGGACCGGCGCAGCACCTGAGGTGTTCAGCGACTGGGAGGGGATTTGGCGGTTGGCCGCTACCAACCTCTGGCTGACGGTGTCCGCACGCTGCGAGCCGGCAGAAACGACGCAATGCGTCATTCCGGCCCGGGGGACACCCGACCAAACTTGTCTTCTGCAGTCGGTTCAGAAGACAAACATCAGCAACCACCTAGTGTGCCACTGATGTTTGGCCTCTGCTGAAGCTTAGGCATGCGCCCAGCTGTCAAGCATCGTTTTCGCCATTTATCTGCGCTTCAAGTGCACAGTAAAACACACATCGCAGAAGCGCAAAAAGGCTGGCGCCGGGAATCTCCCTTTGCCAGCCCCATTCGCGTGCCGAAAAGGCACGCGAGCACAGCTTACTTGACTTCGACCTTTGCGCCGGCGTCTTCCAGCTTCTTCTTGGCCTCGGCAGCAGCAGCCTTGTCCACGCCTTCCTTGACAGCCTTCGGTGCGCCGTCGACCAGATCCTTGGCTTCCTTCAGGCCCAGGCCGGTGATTTCGCGAACAGCCTTAATCACGCCAACCTTGTTTGCGCCGATTTCCGACAGGATAACGTTGAACTCGGTCTGCTCTTCAGCAACAGCAGCACCTGCGCCCGGGGCAGCAGCCACGGCCATCGAAGCGGCGGACACGCCAAACTTTTCTTCGAACGCCTTGACCAGGTCGTTCAGTTCCATCACGGACATCGCGCCTACGGCTTCGAGGATGTCGTCTTTGCTGATTGCCATTTTGAATACTCCTGCTAAATGTGATTCGGTATTGGTATTGCGATCTTGATGAGCCAGGCTGCGTGAGGCTTACGCCTTAAGCAGCAGCGCCTTCGCTCTCGGCGGCGGCAGCAGCGCCTTCGCCTTCGGCAGGGGCGCCTTCGCTCTTCTTGGCGGACAGGGCGGCCAGCAGGCGGGCGAAGCCCGACACCGGTGCCTGCATCACGCCAAGCAGCTGAGCAATCAGTTCGTCACGGCTCGGGATCGAAGCCAGTGCCTTGACGGCAGCAGCATCGAGCACGTTGCCGTCGTACGACGCTGCGCGCAGAACCAGCTTGTCGTTGGTCTTGGCAAAGTCGTTCAGAACCTTGGCCGACGACACTGCATCTTCGGAAATACCGTAGATCAGCGGACCGGTCATTTGCTCTGCGAGGGCTGCAAACGGCGTGCCTTCCACGGCGCGGCGGGCCAGCGTGTTCTTCAGAACGCGCAGGTACACGCCTTGCTCGCGGGCCTTGGCGCGCAGCTTGGTCAGATCGCCAACCGCAATGCCGCGATATTCGGCAACGACGATGGTCTGGGCTTTAGCGACTTGCGCCGAAACCTCAGCAACGACGGCCTTCTTATCTTCAATATTGAGTGGCACGGTTAAGCTCCAAAACGATGCTTGTCCCCCGGATCGTCCGGGGCACGCACATCAGTCCAAACGAACGGCGTCCGATTGGCCCGAATCACCCGGGTCATTGCCCGGATTCTTCAATCCCTCGGGTTCGCCATCTGCGCTGGTGGGGCGGGGGGCGTCGCCGCAGGGCCTGGGCCATGCTGCGCACGTTCCGTCCGATTAAGGCAAGGCAGCCAAACTGCAGCCGCGCCCGCCACCAGCGGTCTTTGATAACCAGCGGTGCCCGCCTCGCGCTTGCGCGCCGGCGGACACCACTGCCCAAAGCCTTGCTCCTTTAACCGCGGCGCCCTTTTAGGTTCCGCCTGCTCGAGGAGCCGATCCCGGCCTGGGCCAGGATCTCCAATTCTTTACACCGGGCGACGTTATCGGGTCCGCCCGGCTGGTGCCGCCAGCCTCAGGCCGACAGCGAAGCCTGTTCCACGCGAACGCCAACGCCCATGGTGGACGAAACAGCGATCTTGCGCAGGTACACGCCCTTGCTGGTAGCCGGCTTCGACTTCACCAGCGCTTCGATCAGCGCGTTCAGGTTGCGCTTCAGATCGGCGTCCTGGAACGAACGGCGGCCGATGGTGGCGTGGATGATACCGGCCTTGTCGACACGGTATTGCACCTGACCGGCCTTGGCGTTCTTCACAGCCTGGGCCACGTCGGGGGTAACCGTACCGACCTTCGGGTTCGGCATCAGGCCGCGCGGGCCCAGGATCTGACCCAGCGTACCAACGATACGCATCGTGTCCGGCGAAGCGATGACCACGTCGAAGTTCAGGTTGCCGGCCTTGACTTGCTCAGCCAGGTCTTCCATACCAACGATTTCGGCGCCGGCTGCCTTGGCAGCTTCAGCCTTTTCGCCTTGGGCGAACACAGCCACGCGGACCGACTTGCCGGTACCGGCAGGCAGCACCACGGAACCACGAACCACCTGGTCCGACTTCTTCGCATCGATGCCCAGTTGCACGGCAACGTCGATGGACTCGTCGAACTTGGCCGATGCGCAGTCCTTCACCAGACCCAGGGCCTGGTCGATCGGGTAGAACTTGGTGCGCTCGATCTTCGCCTTGTTGGCGGCGACGCGCTTGGAAACCTTAGCCATTTACAGACCCTCCACGGTGATGCCCATCGAACGAGCCGAACCGGCGATGGTACGCACGGCGGCGTCCAGATCGGCAGCGGTCAGGTCAGCGTTCTTTGCCTTGGCGATTTCTTCAGCCTGGGCGCGGGTGATCTTGCCAACCTTGTCGGTGTGCGGCTTGGCCGAACCCTTGGTCAGGCCAGCAGCCTTCTTGATCAGCACGGTCGCCGGGGGCGACTTCATCACGAAGGTGAAGCTCTTGTCGGCGAAGGCGGTAATCACCACCGGCACCGGCAGGCCGGGTTCCATACCTTGGGTCTGCGCGTTGAACGCCTTGCAGAACTCCATGATGTTCAGACCGCGTTGACCCAGTGCGGGGCCCACGGGCGGGGAGGGATTTGCCTTACCAGCCGGAATTTGCAGCTTGATAAAGCCAATGATCTTCTTGGCCATATTTACTCCAATCCGGACCGCTTCCTGAAGGAATTGCGATCCTGTTGAGTCGTAGCGCGCTATCGCTGCAAGGGCGGTTCATCCACCCCGGCCAGCCTCACGCTCCTCTTGTGGCCGGCCCCTTGCGGGGCTGGCCTTGCATTTTTCGCCGGCCTTGCGGCCAGCATAAAAACGCGAAAACTTAAACCTTCTCGACCTGGCCGAACTCGAGCTCGACCGGGGTAGCGCGTCCGAAGATGGTGACCGAGACGCGCAGGCGCGATTTCTCGTAGTTCACTTCCTCGACATTGCCGTTGAAGTCGGTGAAAGGACCGTCCTTGACGCGAACCATTTCGCCCACTTCGAACAGCGTCTTGGGACGCGGCTTCTCGACCCCTTCCTGCATCTGGGTCATGATCTTGTCGACTTCCTTCTGGGAAATCGGGCTCGGGCGATTGCGCGCACCACCCACGAAACCGGTGACCTTGCTGGTGTTCTTCACCAGGTGCCAGGTTTCGTCGGTCATTTCCATCTCGACCAGCACGTAACCCGGGAAGAAGCGGCGCTCGGTGACAGACTTCTGTCCACCCTTGATTTCGACGACCTCTTCGGACGGGACCAGAATGCGGCCAAACTTGTCCTGCATTTCGGCGCGCTCGATGCGCTCCTGCAGCGCGCGCTGCACACTCTTTTCCATGCCGGAATAAGCGTGCACCACATACCAGCGCTTCTTCGACGAAGGCGATTCAGCTGCGGGGACTTCCTGTTGTGCGTTATCCGTCATGTTCTATCCTTCATTTCCAGCCCAGCACGAGCGAAAAGATGACCCACTCGATGAGCTTGTCCGCTGACCACAGGAACACGGCCATGATCACGACGAAGACGAACACCAGGCCCGTCATCTGCCCGGCTTCCTTGCGGGTGGGCCAGACGACTTTGCGGACTTCCCGATACGATTCCTTGGAGAAACCGATGAAGTCCTTGCCAGGTGCCGAGACCAGCGCGACCACCACGCCCAGTGCAATGCCACCGAACAGGGCGGCGCCGCGCACATAGGAGGGTTGCTGTGCCAGGGCATAGAAACCGATGACGCCGGCAACCACCAGTAGCACCGCGACGCCAAGCAGCCACTTACCACTGGCGGCGTTGACGGTTTCGACGTTGGGATTGGCCATGTTTCGCAAACGAGACTAAGCCGCGTCACGATACTCTCTATCGCGACGCGGCTGATTGAATTGGCAGGGGCAGAGGGAATCGAACCCCCAACCTTCGGTTTTGGAGACCGACGCTCTGCCAGTTGAGCTATACCCCTAAAACAACTGCGGGGTCGGCGGTCAGGCCAACCCCTCTGGCAACGAATACGGCCGGTTGGTGCCGTATTCGCCGATCGACTTTATCAGTCGAGGATCTTTGCCACGACGCCGGCGCCGACGGTACGACCGCCTTCACGGATGGCGAAACGCAGACCTTCTTCCATGGCGATCGGGGCAATCAGCTTGACCGTGATCGACACGTTGTCACCCGGCATGACCATTTCCTTGTCCTTCTTGTCCTTC
>NZ_JBFTQG010000075.1:0-19826 GCF_056398885.1 Cupriavidus sp. 01T418 | reverse complement strand
AACCCATGGCAGATTGCCTTCATTGCCGACTACACGCTTTCCAAGCGGACTGATATCTACCTGACCACGGCATATGCAAAGAATGCGGGTCTGGGACTGGATTCCCCGACGATTGGCTATGCCAACAGCCTATCCCTTGGCAATAGCTATACGCTTGCCAGTGGCCAAAGCAATATGCTCGGTGTCGCCCTGGGTATTCGCCACAAGTTCTAAGGGCAGTCCTTCTCAGGGCGTGAGGTGCTGACGGGGGCCGGGCCGGTTGTGGTGAAGGTGCCCAAGGGGCGCCAGCGCTCCAGGTCTGGGCGAAGTTCAACCGGGCGATTGTGAATCTGATTGCCAATGAAGAAAGGGTGACAACCAGGTTGTCACCCTCAACAAGCCGTGGAGCCAGTCGAAACTTCCTGGTTACAGCGGAGAGCCATAGGAAGAAGAAGACATATAGCCGCCGGCTCTTGCGCCATCGGGGAACGTTTCGAACTTGTCGGCCCTTGCGCCATCGGTGTACGTGTCGAACTTGCCGGCCCGTGCGCCATCAGTGTGCACATTGAATTCGCCAGCCTTGGCCAATGCAAAAGCAGCGAACAGGGCACCGGTCAGAGCGACAGTGGCGGCAATCAGAACGAAACGTTGGGTATTCATGATGAATTGGATGGAAGGCATCGAGTCACCAAAATTTGGGGACTTTGCAACAGTCGACATGATAAGGGTTTGTACTATACATATAAACCCTAGATTCCGAAACATATGGTTGCTCGATGCGCAACAATCCTGACGGTCTTCGTTGTGAGAGTCATGGCGACGCTAATAATCCAGCGATTGTGCTGAATAATGCGCAAGGTTGGTGTGGCGTCATTGCCGCACACGTGCCTAGGTGGGTTCCGACAAGACCAGCCTGAAAAAGCGCGGGGAATACTCCCGACAGCAAGAGGAAGATCGCAATTACGTGCCTCCGCGCTTGCCCGGTCTGCCGATCCGACGAGAGGATTGGTGCGCGCAATCCTTCAGCCATGCCATAAAAACCAGCAGCCGCCTGGGCACAGGATCGAGAGGCGGATGGACCAGATAGTAGTCGTAGTGGCCGCATCGAGCAAAATCGCCCAACGGAAGCACAAGCTCACCTCGACGGACCCGCTCCTGAACCAACCGTTGTCGGCCTATGGCAATCCCGGCATGATTCATCGCCGCGATCACCGACAAGTTGGCGCTGTCGAAAGTGAATTGACGGGTGGGCAGCGAAGCTTCCATGCCGTGCTGGCGCGCCCACAGCCTCCATTCCGCGTCGTGCGAAGCGTTGTCCCATGCAAGCGAGTCGTGCAGCAGCGTGCAGTGCTGCAGATTGCCAGGCCTGTCCACCAGGCGATGGCGTTGTGCGTACTCCGGACTGCAGACCGGTGCCATCTTCTCTTCCATCAGCTTCAAACCGGTCAGCCCGGGGAAATCTCCGCTGGCGTAATAAAGTGCGAGATCGATGTTTCGGGTCCGGAAGTCGACACTATCGTTCCCGACACGAAGATCCACTGACACCAGCGGATAGCGTCGCGCGAAATCGGCCAGGCGGGGCACCAGCCAGCATTGCGCCACGGAAGGCCTCGCATACAGGACAATCGCGCCCGCGATCTCAGCTTGCGGCGACTGCTGCAACGCCTCGGACAGATCGCCCACTGCATTCTGCAGAATTCCGAAGATACGCTCGCCTTCCTCGGTCAAGCGTACCTGGCGCGTCAGGCGCACGAACAGTTGTATCGACAGCGCGCTTTCCAGCCGGCTGATGCGGTGGCTCACTGCGCTCGCCGTCAGGCAAAGCTCGTCGGCGGCCCAGGCGAAGCTGAGGTGGCGGGCCGCTACCAGGAACGTATAGAGGTTGGCAAACTGGCTGCTGTTAAGCCGGGAGCCAGCGCGAGGAGGAAGGTTCAGCAAGGCGATGGTTTCCTTGAGCCGACAAGCCGCCCAACGTATGTCGCATCGAGTCCGGGTGCCAGGTTCGGCTTGCCACTACAGGCCCGGTCCAGTCGCGAGAGCACCGCCAGGAAGTCGCATCACGTTTCGAGCAACGCGCGACCTTTGGCCAGATAGGCTTTCATCTCGTCGGGTGGAACCATGCTACCACCAGTTGCCCAAACAAGATGGGTCGCCTGCGCGAGGGATCGCGCGCCCAGACCGGTGCGCGCATGATAGCCCTGTTGCTCGCCCAGTACTCTCATGATGCCTGGAACGCCCGCCAGCGCGGACGGCTCCAGGCAGACGCCTTCGCTTTGCTCCATCAATGCGAGCAGTCGGTACAGCTCTTCATCGCGCACCGTATAGTAGCCGTCCAGAAGACGTTGCATCGCCTTGCCGACGAATCCCGACGCGCGCCCGACCGCCAACCCGTCGGCAGCGGTAACGTTGTCGATGCCGAAGTCCTGTACGCACACCTCGTCATGCAGGCCCGTATAAACGCCGAGCAACATGCAAGGGGAGTGGGTGGGTTCGGCGAAGACACAATGCACCGCATCGCCGAATACAAGCTTCAGCCCAAACGCCACGCCACCAGGACCGCCGCCGACGCCGCAGGGCAAGTACACGAACAACGGATGCTCGTCGTCGACCATCACACCGGCGCCGGCCAGTTGCGCCTTCAGTCGCTCCGCCGCCACCGCATATCCGAGAAACAGATTGGTTGAGTTCTCGTCGTCGACGAAGTGGCAGGCAGGATCGGACTCAGCCTGCCTGCGCCCTTCCTCGACCGCCACGCTATAGTCGGACGTGTGCTCGATGACAGTGACACCGTGCGATCGCAGTTTGTCCTTCTTCCACTGACGCGCATCGGCCGACATATGGACGATCACCTGAAAGCCGAGCGTCGAACCCATGATGCCGATGGACAACCCCAGATTGCCGGTTGAGCCGACCGCGATCTTGCGGCCGCTGAAAAACTTGCGCGCCTGTTCGCTGTCCAGTCCGGCGTAGTCATCTTCTGCCCGAAGCAAACCACCTGAGAACGCGACATCCTCCGCGTGCTTGAGCACTTCGTAAATGCCGCCGCGCGCCTTGATTGAACCGGAGATCGGCAGATGGCTGTCCGTCTTCATCCACATGGTGCCGTTCAATTCGACGCCGTACCGCTTGCACAACGCCTGCTGCAGCGCGTGCAAAGGACGAATGCCCGATTCGATCATGCCGCCGCCCGCGGCCGTTTCCGGGAAGACTCGCGCAATGTACGGGGCAAAGCGCGTCAGGCGCGCGCTCGCGTGCGCGACATCGTCTGCGGTCAGGCCGACATCCTGCAGCGCTTCGGCGACCGGGGCGGTGCCGGGATTGAACCAACTGGTTTCTTGCAACTCGACCAACTCGCGGATCAGCGGATGCGTCGCATACCAGCTCTCCAATGTCTTACCCGAGATCATCATGCAGTCCTTGTTTGAGGTCGATTAAATGTAGGTTGCGGCCCGCTCAGACAACAAGTGACAGCAGCAACGTCAACCCGAGGGCCACCAGCGATGCGACGACTGTCGCCCCGGTGAACTTCTTCTGGGCGTCCGCAAGCGACACGCCCAAATATTCCTTTACAACCCAGAATGAAGGAGATCAGCTGGAACGCGAGGGAGCCTTTAGCGAACCCCGCTGTCACCATCGGTCGCGGTTTAACGACGCATTAAACGGCTTCCTTGGGGGAGCTGACAAAGGATGGATGGTCAAGGGGTGGATGACCGTACGTCATCTATCGCAAGCGGCGAGTGTCTGCTTGCGCCTGGTCTCACGGAGGTATTGCCGTGATAAGGGTACGTAGGTGGCAGAACTCGGCGGGCGTGGTTTTACTTATGCGGCAGCTGCGGGATGTTGTACTAGCGTTGATGTGTGCCGACACGGAACACTACAAAGCCGTCCGCATCAGTGTGCCTGGAGCTGCCTTGTTCGTTGAAAATTCCTGCGATGGAAGTAAGGCACGAGGTACTTCTTGGGAGGTGCCGATTGGCGCGAACCCGAAGCGCGCGAAGTAGGCAGAAGCGGACGTGGTTTGCACAAAGATCGACTCGACACCACGTTGCCGAGCGTCGGCGACGATAGCGGAAATCAGAAGCTCTCCGAGTCCGGCAGAGCGCGCACGCTGAGCAACAGCTAGTCCTAGCAGGAGACCGACCGTTCCAGATTGTTCGATACCGACGCATCCGAGAAGGCCGGCATTGTCCCGGACCACGATGTACTGTTCGATATGCGCGCGTACCCCCTCGATGGAAAGTGCGCAAGCACGCAGGAGCGCCTCAATCTCAGGTAGATCTTTCTCAGTCGCGTAGTGAGGGCGCATTGGGCACTCCGTCATGCCAAGCTCGTCCCCTTTATCCTAGGTTTTTCCTCGTTCACCCGGGCGTAGGGATTCTTCGTAGGTAGATTCGCTTACACCGATACTCAATACCTGAGGGGCGGGTCGGTCGATCCCCTTTGATGGTGGCGCGTTCCATCCTGCGCGGCGCCGGCCCGTAGTCGCTCACCGCGTAGTGCTGTGTCGCCACGCTGTCCCGGATCGCTACGCTGTTCGGCTTCCAGCGGCAGCGCACCTGGTACTCCGGAATCGCCGCCTGGCTGATCAGGTAGTTCAGCAGGCTCGCGCCCGGGGTCTTGTCCTGCCCGACGCGCACATTCCCGTTGTCCCGCATCGCAATGTACCGCTTGATCTGTTCGTGCACCCCGTCGACGGGTAGTGCGCAAGCACGCGGCAACAGATGGCCTGGCGCCCACAGCAAGCGCACGCTCCTCGGCGCCAGCGGCGGCTTTTTCGCGTATGCGCTCCGTGCCGGTCCAGGAACACCCTTATCGTTTTTCTCGATAGCAATAACCAAAAAATGGCGTTGGCGCCGATATGCCATATGGAAATATCGTTATGCAAAATTCAGCTAAGGAGGTGTTTGTCACATGGCGCTCAGAATGTTCACGACCAAGTCCTCGTTCCCCGGACTCCTCCTGGTCATCGCCGTATCGGTGCCGGCCGCGCTACTTGGCAAGCTGGTTCCAATACTTGGAGGTGCTGTCTTCGGCATGCTGCTTGGTGTGCTCTGCCGTGCCTTCCTCAAGCCTGGCGACCGATACAAGCCGGGTATCCAGTTCGCTTCCAAGCAGATGCTGCAATACTCGATCATCGGACTGGGCTTCAGCCTGCCGCTGCACGATGTCGTCCAGACCGGGCTGACATCGCTGCCGGTCTCGCTGGTCACGCTTGCGGTCGCCTTCGCCGTGGCCATCATCGCCGGCCACATCCTGCGCATCCCTGAGAAGCTCAAGATCCTGATCGGCGCCGGCACCGCCATTTGCGGCGGATCGGCTATTGCGGCAATCACGCCTGTGCTCCAGCCCGACGAGCATGACATGACGTATGCGCTGTCCACGATCTTCATGTTCAACGTCGTGGCCGTCGTCGTTTTTCCCATCCTTGGCAAGATGCTCGGCATGTCCGATGCCGGCTTCGGCCTCTGGGCCGGCACCGCGATCAATGACACGTCCTCGGTCGTCGCAGCCGGCTATGCCTGGAGCTCGGCCGCGGGCGAATACGCGACGATCGTCAAGCTGACGCGCGCCATGATGATCGTGCCGGTCACGCTGGTGATCGCGCTGATCTGCCAGCGCAACCAGCCTGCCGGGTCGATGCGTCGTGTCATTCCCTGGTTCATCGTCCTCTTCGTCCTGGCCTCGGCGGTCAACGAATGGCTGCCGTCCGGCCTGACGCATGCGATCCAGCTGATGGCCCCCTTCCTGGTCGTCGGCGCCCTCGTCGGGGTAGGCCTGGGTACCGACATCGACAGGCTGAAGCGCGCTGGGGCACGACCGCTACTGCTTGGCCTGATCGTGTGGGTCAGCGTGGCGATCAGCAGCCTGGTCATGCAGCACTTTGCCGGGACGCTGTGACCAGAGCGCGCCATGCACTTTGGACAGACAAATGTATTGATGTCGACAAGAATATTGACGGCTGCTATGATCGTGTTCGCGAAAGCCTGAGCCGGTAGAAATCGTTTGGCCCACAGTTGGTTGGTGAGGCAGACTGTACTTGGCAGGCCGGCTAATAGCCCCAAAGTCCCCAAAGTCCCAAAAGTCCCGGAAAGTCCCAAAAGCATGGGGGAGACGATGTCATTACTGAAAAAGCTGCTCACGGCTGTGCTGTGCGCCAAGACAATCATTGCCTTGTGCGCGCCAGGCCAGGTGCAGGCACAGGAAGCCTGGCCCACGCACCCGATTCAAATGATCGTGCCGTCGTCTCCCGGATCGGGAACCGACGCGCTGGCGCGGGTCATGGCGCGGCGCCTTTCCGAATCGCTGAAGCAGCCTGTGGTGGTGGAGAACCGGCCGGGTGGCAGCGGGGTGATCGGGACCAACGCCGTCCTCAAGGCGGCGCCGGATGGCTACACGATTCTCTACACAACGGCATCCAACATGGTGGTTGCGCCGGCCGTCATCAAGTCCATTTCCCAGGAGGCAAGAAAAAGCCTCGTGCCGATCGCACAGACAGCTGTGGGTGGGGTGTTGCTGCTGGTGAGCCCGGATCTGCCGGTGCACGACTTGCCTGGACTCGTCGCGTTCGTGAAGGCGAATCCGGATAAGTACAGCTATGGCAGCTGGGGCACCGGCTCGTCCGGGCACTTGACGATGGAGTGGCTGAAGAAGCAGACCGGTATGAAGACTGAACACGTCCCATACCGGACATCCACGCAACTGCTCACCGAGCTTTCCTCGGGTGTGCTGAAGATCGGCTGGACCGATCCCAGCGTGGCGGTTCCCTTCCTGCGTTCCGGGAAGGTGCGCGGTATTGCCATTGTGGGCAACGTGCGGTCTCCCCAGCTTGCCAACGTCAAGACGTTGGCTGAACAGGGCTACAAGTTCAGTACGGTGGGATGGTTCGGCATGTTCGCGCCGGCCGGAACCAGTCCGGCGATCGTGAAGCGGCTGGCCGATGAGGCCAACAAGGTGCAGGCGTTGCCGGAGATCGCGACCCTGATGAAGAATCTGAACTTCGAGCCGCCTCCGGTAAAGTCCTCCGCGCAGTTGGGCGAGATCGTCAAGAATGATCTGCAAGTCTGGACGAAGATCGCCAACGACGCAGGGATCAAGCTCGACGAATAAGATGTGCCGCGCGCGGCATTGCGGCCTGCCCAGGACAAAGCTGCTATTTCCCGTCCTGATGGCAGCCAGCTGTCACGATCCCATGGGCAGGTTCGAGCCGGTCGCTCAATTGGCGGGTGACTGGGGTTCTCGCCTTGTTGCTCTTGGGGATATCGGTCACCTCAACCCCGCATCTGGATACGGCCCCTGGCCGGGTGCTAAGGAATTATTGCGTGAATTGCTCTGAACTTTCGGGTACGGTCCCGGCCCCCACATCGTCGCAAACTCTGCGCGTTGATTTTTACCTTGATCTGATTTGCCCTTGGTGCTGGATTGGGTTGCGAAATCTGCGTTCAGCATCGGCAAGCCTTCGACAGCAGCATCCTGGATTGGCGCTGGAGACAATATGGCATGCCAATGTTTTGCTGCCGCAGATTCCTGCGCAAGGCATTCCATACCAGGCATTTTATGAAGCACGGCTTGGTGGCGAACGGGCTGTGGCGATGCGCCGCGCACAGATTCGCGCCGTGGCTGAAGCGGTTGATCTATCGTTGAACTTCGAAAGCATTGTGACCTTTCCGAATTCGGCGCTGGCATGTGCCCTGGTCAATGCGGCCCAGTCCAAGCTGGCGCCGGAGGCCATGTACCAGTTGGTGGATTCCATCTACTGCGCATTCTTCTCCCAAGGGCAGGACATCGGCTCAACAGAGACACTGCAGGCCTTGGCTCAAGCGTCCGGGTTCAGTTGGGATGCCAGTGCGTCCTCTCAGCTACAGCCCTCAATGGGGGCTGACCATGGAGGAGGGGTTCCTCATCTGGTCTTCAACGGGCAGTGGCCGGTCACTGGCGCGGTTCCGGCAAGCGAGTTGGTTCACGTCATGCAGCAAGCCGTGGCGGCCAGGCATTTGAACCGCGAGTGCAAATCCAATGCCTGATCCCCAACCGATTCTGGTCGGGCCTGCGGAGTCACTGGCTCCAGGCGCACGCAAATTGGTCTTCTTGCAAGACGGTCAATCGGTAATCGTGCTCAACCTTGACGGCCAATTCTTTGCCCTGGAGAACAGCTGCCCGCATGCGGGGGCTTCCATGGCAGGAGGTTCGTGCGTTGAGCACGTTATCAGCTGTCCTTCACACGGCTTGCGATTTGACATTCGCAACGGCCAGTGCATTGCATCTCCGAGCTTGCGTATCCGCACCTATGAAGTCGTCATGGAGGACAAGCAACTTTGGCTACGCCCGCCAGAACTCAATTAAGCGCCGATGTGGACGCCCTGACGTGCGCGGTGTCTTCGGGCCAATGAGTTCCAGGAAGGTGGCTCACCATTCATAAGCGTCCTGTGAAGGACGCTTTATATCTCCAGCTTTGACCCGCGCGTTCGCGAAACACGGGATCCACAAGAACATCTGCCTGCCTCGAGTCTCGCCAATTCAGTAGTCTGTCCAGCAGAAATGTCTCCGAATCCGGTATTCCTGACGCTGACCAACGCGCCGGCAGCGATGGTGACTTACCGCTGGGTACTAGGGGGCACTGTTAGCCATTTCGGCGTTTCGCAGTCTTTGCCAGCGTCTCAAAGCTTGCGCACCAGTTGTCGAAGGGCGATGACGGCTTTGTGGCGCCTGGTCTTCTTTTCCTCGCGTAGCCATCGCAAGAACATTTCCTGCGCCGACGCATATTCGGGGCCCGTCGGGACTTCGAAAATGTAGTTTGCGCCAACGACGACGTCGTTCAGCTCTCCGAGAGCATCCTGGAGTTCTGTGAGCCGATGGATGCGCTTACGGTCTGCCTTCGAGAGCATGGGAGAGAAATATTCAAGGAGATAGCGCAGTCGCTTTATCTGGATGCGGGTCTGGTGGAGTTCAGCAATATTGCCGTCCAAGGCACGGGTCAGCTGCTTGTTCAGGCGGCGGGATGCCGTTTCGACACGCGCTCGCGCAAACTCACCGATGGTTTCCGACCGGTCGGCGGGCGCGCTGTGAACTTGCCTGATGGCGACCGTGAAGGCGGAAATCAGCTGCTCAGGCTCGGCCGAGACGAACGCGTTGCGGCCTTCCTGGCGAGCTTTATGCCGGACCTCGTCCAGGACTTCCAATAGCGTAAGGGCCGATGGGTGCGTCGGCGGCACAGCTGCGGGCAGGAGCGAGTTAATGATGACGTCCCAGTTCCGAACGGCACCGACTTTGGTGGCAAGGTTTCGGAACCGTTGCCGCCAATCCCTGGCGAGCCCCTGTGGCAGCAGTGCCTGGTAGGCCCATAGCAACGCACGGAGCCTGCGAAGGGCAACGCGCAATTGATGGCCAACTTCAGGGTCATTGCTTACGAGGAAGTCTGCGGAGCAATGTTCCAATGTGGTGACATCCGTTGATGTCAGTTGTGATAGCACTGTGAGCGCATGGGTCTGCGCTTGCATCTCGGACGACTCTAGAAAGCTTGGCATCAGCGTCCCCCAAGTACAGCTCAAGTCTGGTTCAAGCTCTGTGGGCGGCTTGAATAGTAGCCTAGTGCGCGGGTGTCTGCCCGGGCGCCAGGCACAGCGTTCCGCATTACGTGCCGTCGAGAAGCGCAAGCAGTACACGAGCAAAACTGCCGGTCTCAACCTCTTCGGCGGAGCTAGCGCCAGCCGGCGTTCGATAAGTGGCGCTTGAGCAATATTTGGGGGTCGGCGCTAGGCCATTGCCTTGCGCGCCTTGCATTCCGGACTACCTTCCACGTAGTACTTCTTTGCCCAGCTTCCATCGGGCGCGAGGGTCAAGTCCAGCTTGCGCGCGGGATGCTTGCCAACCTCAATCGCGATGGCCCGCGCGCGAAAATGCTCATAGAGACGCATGAACTCGGCCAGATAGATGGCAGCAATTTTCGGACTGCGGATTTCCAGCAAGTTCTCGTCATTGCGGTGCAGTGAATTCTCGCTCATGTTGGCCGAGCCGCTGTAGACGATGGGGTCGGTACCCTCCGCGTCGATGATGATGAGCTTGTGGTGAATGATGACCGGTGGATAGGGCGGGGGCTGTTCACCGGGATAGACTTGAAGCTCAGGCTCGTAGCCGGCCGGCACCGCGTCCCTGGTGAAGTACATGCCGTCAACCACGTCCCGCTTGTCCTTCGAGCGATGGTAAAGCTCGATGGCCGCCAGCTGTGCCTGCGTGATCGGCTTGCCAGAGGCGCTGGCCTTCAGTTGTATGGTATCGGTGTTCCGGCTGAGGCGGTTCACGAGGCCGAACATCATCTTGCCTTCGTCGCCCTTCCCGAAGCATGCGTTGATGAGCGGTTCATCAGTTGGGGAGAACATACAGAATAGAACCGAGTGCTGCGCAGCTTCGATTGCCGCGATGACGGTATCGGTCTGAACCTGGCTGTCAGTCGGTTCGGGTGAGAAGATGGCTCGTACCGTGGTCGCGCTGCCCACCTTGATGGAGGGTGACCAATCGTGGGTCAGACTGGCGGTCGCGGCAAGGCCAGGGTTGGGAGCAATGGCGGCGAGCCGCTCGTTGTAGAGGGCGGCTAACGCTTCCGATGCGAAGGTGTGCAGTAGATTTGCCTGCTGTGTGAGACCCTCGGTCGTAAAGTTCGCGGAGCCCATTAGTACCCTGGCTGGCTTGCCGGTCCCTGTGTTCGTGACCAGAATTTTGTCATGCATGATGTTCGTCTTATCCCGCGGGTAGAACTCAATGTGCTGGCCCAGCTCACGGACGGCATCGGTGTTGGGAGTAGGTTTTGCCGGCGCTTTCCCTTGCTTGACCGGGTGGGCATCGTAGACGAGCGTTGCCGCGTGATTGTGGTCGGACGAGAACTGACGGAGCTGGGGAATGACCCAGAGCTTGTCGGTCAGGTGATAGGCAGCACCTACTACGGCCGTGGCGCCGTCCAGTACGGAGGGGACCGCTCTTTCCATCCCGTTTGCCAGCCACGTTCTGAGTTCCAGGTCTTTGTCAGGCGGCGGAGGCTGATTGGGCGCCAACCCCATGGCCAGGATCTTGCGGCTGAATGCCTGGGAGCGCATGACAGCGCGGTTGAACCAAGTGCCGACGCCGTCTTCCACGTGGGCCGGCAGCTTAAGCTCACAGATGGCGCTCTTACTATCCAGCAGCGTTGGCGCTTCCGGGGCGCCGACGACCGGATACACGACGTAGGTAAAAGTACCGGCGCGGTCTTCCAGCTTGCCTGACTCGATTCGATTGTCCCACCACATGAACTTCTGGATGGGCGCATCCCTGGATGGCACGTCGGGCTGGCCTGCCGGCACAGGGCCGTGAAACGTGTTTCGATTTGGAAGCCAGCTTGCCGCCTCTCGTGTCGTGCCCTCCGCCGACCAGAAGCCAGGCGTGCGTTTGATGGCGAACCCGAGAAAATCGTTGCGGTCCTTGCCCTCTGGCCAGTCAAAGGCGAGCAAAACCAGCGTTGGCGATAAGTATCCCCTCAGTTTTACAGGCATGACCATCCTCGCGTCGGAAGTATCCCGGTTGAGTTGTAGCAATGCTCTGTGACATTTGTCGGAAGGCTGCTGGGCGTCAGGTGCGGGTTACAGAGGTGGTTTGGCCGGACCTCAATGGCGATGCATTTCTGCGGCACGGGCAATACGGCACGCTGACGTTCCGGCGCCAGTACACCTCCATGTTCGATACTGCAAACTTTGGGCCGCTGAGCTTTAGCGTGGTGGCTAGAGGGCTACATATCGGCTATTGCAAGATCCCATTGGCCTACGCTCAGGAGCCCTGCTAGAGTGAGCGAACCGGTGGTTCTCGATTGAGCCCGTGCCATCCGCGTCAGGGCTGCACATTGTCTCTATCACCGCCGGACGCGACGCTGCTCATTCATGATTGAGGAATGCCATGACGACGAATAGCTCCGAGGATTCAGCTACGCCCGCCAGCGGAAGTCGTAGTCACCAAGCCTTCCCGAAGCTGGCTCCGGCACAGCTTCAACTCATGGAGCGCTATGGGACGCGCCGTATTGTTCCTGGCAACGAAGTGCTTTTCCACCAAGGGCAAAGGAACATCGACACGTTCCTTTTGATTTCCGGCCAGGTTGAGGTAGAACGAGCTTCCGCGATAGGCTCGCGGATTATCGGAACGCTGGGCCCCGGCAATTTTACCGGCGACATCGGTTCTCTTGTGGGCCGGGGAGCGGTGGCTACTGTCAGAACACGCACTGATTGCGAAATGATCGTCATCAGCAGGGAGTCGATGCGCACGCTGGTCATCGCCGAAGCCGATCTCAGCGAGATTATCATGCGCGCCTATATCCTGCGGCGCGTTGCTTTCATCGAAGACGAAAGAGGCGGTGGCGTGATCCTGATTGGCTCACGCCACTCAGCCGATATTCTGCGCCTGCGTGAGTTTCTCTCAAGAAATGGCCAGCCTGCAGCCTACTTCGATGTCGACCTGCACGCCGAAACGCAGGCGCTGATGAGACAGTTCGGTATCGGCCGCGAAGACATCCCGGCGGTCATTACACCGCAGGGCGGGGTGCTGAAGAACCCTTCGAACCGCCAGGTAGCCGATGCCATCGGACTTAGCCCGGAAAAGCTGGATGGGTGCCACTACGACCTGGCAGTGGTCGGCGCTGGCCCTGGCGGGCTGGCCGCGGCTGTGTATGCGGCATCGGAGGGGCTGCATGTTGTGGTGCTTGACGCCAAAGCGCCCGGTGGGCAAGCGGGTACCAGCTCAAAGATCGAGAACTACTTTGGCTTTCCAACCGGAATCTCCGGCCGGGCTTTAGCCGGACGGGGTACCGCCCAGGCGCGCAAGTTCGGTGTCGAGGTCGCTGTACCGATAGAAGTGACATCGCTGGAATGCAATGACAATGAGAGTTTTAAGATCCACCTCGACAATGGCGAGCGGGTTCATGCGCGTGCTGTTGTGATCGCCACTGGAGCGCGTTACCGCAAGCCACCGTTGCACAATCTCGAGTACTTCGAAGGCCGGGGGGTTTACTACAACGCCTCGTTCATGGAGACGACCTATTGCAAGGACGAGGAAGTCATCGTGGTCGGCGGTGGGAATTCCGCCGGACAGGCGGCTGTTTTCCTGTCCGGCTTTGCTCGGCACGTACATATCCTGGTGCGCTCGGATGGGCTGGCGGCCAGCATGTCACACTATCTGATCCAGCGCATCGAGGCAGCTGGCAATATTACCTTGCATCCCAGGACCGGGATTATCGAGTTGCTGGGGGAGACAAAGCTTCAACAGGTTCGCTGTCAACGCGCCGGTGAGGCGCCGCGGGATTTCCCCGTTGAGCATGTGTTCCTCTTCCTTGGCGCGGAGCCGAATACGGACTGGCTGGGAGGCTGCGTGATGCTTGATGACAAGGATTTCGTCCTGACCGGATCCCAGGTTCCTTGCTCGCATTGGAAACTTGAACGCGCGCCACACTACCTGGAGACGAGTCAGCCGGGCATCTTTGCGGTTGGCGATGTCCGAAGCGGGTCGGTGAAGCGGGTGGCCGCCGCGGTTGGAGAGGGGGCGGCGGCCGTGCAGTCCTTGCATCAATTCTTTGCTGGCTGACTGGCGCCGCGACCGCGCGGAACCGACCAGGTTCCGCGGCCCCGCGATGACGCCGCGCCTCTGGATGCGACTATCCAAAGGTGAAGACGAAGGCCTGGACGCCGGGATCGAGAAAGCGAATCTCGAAAGTGCGTTCCGAGACATCGCCAGCCTGGCGCACGAGTTGATAGAGGCGTGTCTGGCTGACGGCACCGTTGCCCGCGGCATCGACGTCTGCGCCATGGCTCTCGCCCGGTGCCTTGCCGTCCACCTTTACCTGGAACCGCACCGGTTTGCCGTCGGCACCGGGGCCCATCACCAAATGGAGGTCGCGCGCCCGGAACCGGTAGGTGATGCCGCCGTTTCCCCGATTCAGCGTCGCTTGCTCGGCCCCCACGGTCCAGTTGCCTGTCAGCCCCCAATGATTGAGGCGCGGCGCGGCGATGCTGTATTCCCGGGCGATGTCGCCCTTTAGTCCCTCCGGGGAGGAGAAACTCGAGCCCTGTTGATAGCCGATGTAGGTCTCGGAGGAGCGAATATTGCTGAGGTCGGCCGCCATTTGGGCGCCTTTGGCGTCCGGGCTCACGGCAGCCGTCCTGGCCCGCTGGCTGCCCGCTTCCGCCAGCAACGCCTGGATGACCCTCTCCGCTTTATCGTAATCGCCTTCTCCGAACTGGTGATGCCGGATCTCTCCCTTTGCGTCGACGAAATAGAGGGCAGGCCAGTAGTTATTGTGAAATGCCTGCCAGATCTTGAATTCGCTGTCCACCGCGACCGGATACGGGATCCCGAGGTTGTCGATCGCCTTGCGGATGTTCTCGGCCTTCTTCTCAAAAGCGAACTCCGGCGTATGCACGCTGATCACGGTGAACCCCTGGTCCTTGTACTTCTCGGCCCAGGCCTTGAGGTAGGGCACGGTGCGAATGCAATTGATGCAGGAGTAGGTCCAGAAATCAACCAGCACGACCTTGCCGCGAAGCTGTTCCGCCGTCAGTGGCGGCGAGTTCAGCCACTGGACGGCGCCGCTGAGCGGCGGGATCTGACCCTCGTCCGGCAGGCCGCTGTGAAACGCTACGCGCGCGTCGGCCGACGTCAGCATCATCCTGCCATAGCCGGTAGTGGCAGTAGCAGCGGCAGTGGCAGGCGCCGCAGCTGGTTTGGCTGTGATCGAACGAGATGCATCGAGCAGCGCCTGTTCGATCACAGCCGTGCTGCCACCCGAGAGTTGGGCAAGAAGGGACGTATCGACACCTAGCCCGATCGCGGCGACACCGCAAAGGACGGCCGCGCCGAGACCGCGACGCACCCATTCACCGGCACCCAGCGATGTCTTCATGATCGCGAAGACCCGTCCGCCGATCAGCAGGGCGACGGCGAGCGAGGTGGCCGTGCCGGCCGCATACGCGGCCAGGAGCAGCGTGGTCTGCCCATTTGCGCCGTGCAGCGCCGCACCCGTGAGCACCAGGCCCAGGATCGGTCCGGCGCAAGGTGCCCAGAGCAGCCCTGTGGCGACGCCGAGCAGCAGAGCACTGCCGAGCGTCGGCGCCTGCAGTGATCCATCCGCCGGTTTCAGCAACCGGTTTGCCAGCACAACCACCGGGCGCGTCACGTGCTCGGCAAGCCGTGGCGATAGCAGGGTCGCGCCGAAGACAGCCAGCAGGGCCAGTGCGGCGTACCGGCCGTACTCGTTGGCTTGGACCACCCAGCCGCCGCCGACCGCCGCCAGCGTCGCCACCGTGGCAAATGTCATCGCCATGCCGGCCAGCATCGGCAGCGTGCTTCGGACGAAGGGCTGCCCGGCGCGTGCAAAGACGAACGGCAGGACTGGCAGGATGCACGGACTGAGTATTGTCAGCACACCCCCAAGGTAGGCAATAGCCAGAAGGGTCAACATGATTCTCCTTTGACGCGAATGCGGCGGGTTTCGGCCGTGTGCCAGCCATGCATGCATGAAACACCGCGCACGTGTCCCGGCTGTATCGGGATCAGGTGCAAGCGTAAGGAAGTGTGCTTGGGGCGTTTGCAGATACACTGGGATACAAAGAGTGCCGCTTGCGGCCCCCACGAAACAGCCTCTCTGGGGTAATTTGGTGCCCGGCATGGGCCTGTCCCTCAACCAACATCGAAGGTGCTTGCGATGGAGCCTCATATCGATCACATCCTGGTCGTCGACGATGACCGCGAGATCCGGGAACTGGTATCGAGCTATCTCACCAAGAACGGTTTGCGCGTCACCGTAGCACCGGACGGGCGGCATATGCGTGCTTTCCTCGAAGCCAATGCAGTCGATCTCATCGTGCTCGACCTGATGCTGCCTGGCGATGACGGGCTGGTATTGTGCCGCGAGCTGCGAGCCGGCAAGCACAAGGCTACCCCGGTGCTGATGCTGACGGCGCGCAGTGACGAGACGGACCGGATCGTCGGCCTGGAAATGGGAGCGGACGACTATCTGGCCAAGCCGTTTGCCGCGCGGGAGCTGCTGGCCCGCATCAAGGCCGTCCTGCGCCGGACCCGCATGCTGCCGCCGAACCTGCAGGTGACGGAGGCCGGCCAGCTCTTGAGTTTTGGCGTGTGGCAGCTCGACACGTCCGGGCGGCAACTGATCGACCGGGAGGGTACGGCGGTCGCGCTCAGTGGTGCCGAGTATCGCCTGCTTCGCGTGTTCGTCGATCATCCGCAGCGCGTACTTAACCGGGATCAGCTTCTCAACCTCACTCAAGGGCGCGAAGCCGAGATGTTCGAACGCTCCATCGACCTGCTGGTCAGCCGGCTTCGTCAGCGCCTTTGCGACGACGCGCGCGAACCGGCTTACATCAAGACCGTCCGCAGCGAAGGCTACGTCTTCGCCATGCCGGTCGAAATCACCGAGCCCCGCGGATGAGCTCCATCGCCATGTTCCGGCGGATCCTGCCCTGGCCCCGCACCTTGGGATCGCGGTTATTCCTGATTTTTCTCGCGGGCCTGACGATCGCGTATGGGCTTTCCTTTGGCGTGCTCTTCCTTGAGCGTTACGTGACGGCCAAGGCCGTGATGCTTGGTACGCTTGAAACCGATGTGGCCACTTCCATCGCCATTCTTGATCGCCTTCCCGCGAATGAGCGTGCCGAATGGGTACCGCGGCTGGACAGGAGAGCATACCAATATGTGCTGGGTCCCGGCTTGCCCGGGGTGCCCGATCTCAGCAGCCGCGGCGCCGACATCGCCGCGAGAATACAGGAAGCCGGGGGGCAGCGGTTTCCCATCAAGGTCGAATCCATCCCCGGTGACGGCAAGCGCTTGCAGGCCCACCTGACCTTGAGCGACGGCAGTCCCCTGACGATCGATGTGAACCCCGCGCCCATGCCGCTGGCGCAGTGGCTGCCTTATGTCCTGATCACTCAGCTGGTTCTTCTCATCCTGTGCAGCTGGTTCGCTGTCCGGCTGGCGATACGTCCCCTGATGGACCTTGCCAATGCCGCGGATGCGCTGGACCCGAACAAGAAGGCGCCGCGCTTGTGCGAAACGGGCCCGAGCGAAGTCGCCCACGCCGCCGTCGCGTTCAATGCCATGCGGGATCGTATCGCGCACTATGTCGAGGAGCGCGTCCAGATCCTGTCGGCGATTTCCCACGACCTTCAGACCCCGATCACGCGCATGAAGCTTCGTGCCGAAATGGCGGAGGATTCGGTCGAAAAGGACAAGCTGGTGCAGGACCTCGCCGAGATCCAGCGTCTCGTCCAGGAGGGCCTGGCCTACGCGCGCAGTGCGCATGGCGATGCCGAGAAATCCTCTCGTATCGACATCGGATCCTTCATGGAGAGCCTCGCCTATGATTATCAGGACACCGGCAAGGCCGTGACGATGATCGAGAAGATCGACGGGGCCATCGTGACGCGTCCGCACGCGCTACGGCGCATTCTCACCAATCTCATCGACAACGCGCTGAAGTTCGGTGGTGCCGCGGAGTTAAGCGTGCAAAAGGATGGCGAGGGATCCGTGATCATCAAGGTGCTGGATCGTGGTCGCGGGATTCCCGAGGACCAGCTCGAGGCTGTCATGCAGCCGTTCTTCCGGCTCGAGCAGTCCCGCAGCCGCGAAACCGGCGGCACCGGGCTAGGCCTGGCCATCGCGCAGCAGCTTGCCGTTGCGATCGGCGGCTCCCTCAGGTTGCGCAACCGCGACGGCGGCGGCCTCTGCGCGGAGATCACCATTCGCTGACCGACGCCGCGCACCAGACGTGCCCGTACTCGAAACTCACCCGGGAGTCGTTCCGTCTCCCAACGTAACGCCGCTCGTGAAGCTCCCTCAACGATCTGCTCTCAGAATTTCCCCATTTATTAGAAGACATTCTATGTTTATGCCAGTCCTCGTTTGCTACGATGGTCCGCCACGTCCGACACGCGATACGATAAATTGTCTGAGTGCTTTGATTATTTTGTCGCCTTGGCAGCTGTCTTCATATGGCTCGTCTAATGCCAAAATAACATAATCGTCTTTTTCATCAATACTCTTTCAAGTCGTCACGCTAGAATCGATGGTTTTTATTGCGTGCGATCGTCTCTGGCGTTGGAGTTAATTGCCACGGCATGCGCCACTCAAAATAGGGGGATTGATAATGAACGAGGAAAAGGCCGTATCGGTAATTCAAAGGAACTGGCGACGCTTTATAGATGACCGGCGGGCAGATCCAGAAATGGCGCTAGCGCTTGCATCAGCCATGGGGCGAAGGGTGCCTCATTATTCAGAGTTCGTCCGCTGTCTGCTCGATGGGAACCTGATGGTTCAGGTGTATGCAAGAATGGGGAATCCGCTAACGGGGCACTCCTGTTTTTTTGCTGATGAAAACTATGTTCGCCTAAAAATGCTCAATCCGCTCGGCGGAAATGTTGAGGCGTGGAGGCAACAAGGTCATGTGATCGGCAGATATCGGTACGGCAACGTGTATCCGATGATTTCTCATTCTGACAAAGTCACGTACGATGATCCGCAGACGGTTGGTAAGTTCACGCATCTCACCTCTAATAAAGGCGCCATCTTTGTGTTGTCATCGCAATACTCTCGGTACTTCAGCGAAGCGTATTATTTTGAGAGTATGCATTTTTCTGGAACGCCTTTCCGCTACGGGATGCAGTACAACTGCACCACTTTCGTTGTCAACGTCATGAAAAGGATCATGCGCTGCGCCATCCGCGACCGGTAGCCAATTTCATGGTTGTGTCGCGATAAGGCCGGCAAGGCGAGAAAGCTGAGCCATGGTAGATTCTTATATGACGGACGAATAGAACTGCCCGAGCCCATGCGCAACAAGGACCAACTGGTGACGCTCCACCGTCTCGACATCTACTGTGTGTCAGCAGACGAGCGGCGCGCTCGGCCGACTCACTCCCATGCGCCTCGTTGTCCAGCAACTTGCGGCTGTAGATGTCCTTCATCATGTACCAGTAGAAGAACCGCCCCTTGACCGCGAAACTTGTGATCACCTTGCTTTCCGTCACCCGGCACAATTCTTCCTGCTTCGATCGTTGATTTAATCGGGCATAGTCTCCCCCAAGACGATCGCGTCTGGTTCCGTCATGGATGGGGGATGGGTGCATCTCCCATGTACCGTCATCCGCCGCAATTGCATGCGATTGCAGGTTTCCCGCTTGCGGACACGTAGCGAGACAAAGAGGCGCGCGCATGCTGCGCGCAAAGCGCTAGTTTCGCGCTCGGTCGATTTCTCGCTGGCGAACTCCGGCGTATGCACGCCAACCACAAGTGCGGCTCGTCGCCTCGGCCCCGGTCTCCAAGTGACCGTAGCGTCATGCAACGCCACCCTGGCACATGGAACGCGTGAATGATCCAGCCTGACCATCCCCTTATCGTTGACGGCGATCGCGAGCTCCGTGAGCTGGTGGCCACGTACCTGGAGCGCTGCGGAATGCGGGGATGGCCGGGGTAGCCGCGCCGCGGCGGATGACTTTGTACTGGTTTGTATCGCATCGTCGGGCCGATACGCGTGCACACAGTTCTGCCCCAAGTCGAAACGGGCCGGATACTTCGGTCGGTTTAAATGGATCTCGTCGTGCAGCGGATACGGAAGTCAACCGATGACGCCGCTGCGAATGCAGAAGCCGCCACGTTCAAGACTGGCTCACCGACTCTACAAACTACGCTCAACAAGGAAACCATCATGACCCAAACCGGAAAAGTTCTATACACAGGCAAGACCCACACCACTGGTGGACGCGACGGTGTCTCCCGTAGCTCCGACGGGCGCCTGGACATCCAGCTTTCGTCCCCCGGTACCTCAGGCAAGGGCA
>NZ_JBFTQG010000074.1:0-19926 GCF_056398885.1 Cupriavidus sp. 01T418 | reverse complement strand
ACGTTCGGTCTGTCGTCGGGAGCTTTTGGCTCGTGGCGATAAGCAAGAGTATGGAGTGGTAGTTCAGTTGGTTAGAATACCGGCCTGTCACGCCGGGGGTCGCGGGTTCGAGTCCCGTCCACTCCGCCAACACTAAGCCCGCATGGTTACGCCATGCGGGTTTTTTCTTTTTGCGTGGTGCCGAATATCATTCATGCGCCACCCGTCAGGGCACCGGCCTGGCTGCCGTGGCGCCGGCTGACGGTGACGAAATAAAATACCAGCAACGAGCCGGCGATGGCCAGGCTGATGCTGTTGGCCATCCAGAATCCCGCGGCGCCACGCGTGAAGGGCGGCAGGGCGTCGATCAGGCCAAAGCCAAGCACGTAGCCGCCGCCCAGCCCGACGCCCCAGAGGGACAGCGCATAGATCAAGGTCGGCACCAGTGCAATCTTGTAGGCGCGCAGGATAAACGCCGTCATGACCTGTACCGCGTCGAAGGCCTGGTAGAAAGCGATGAACAACATCAGCGGCAGGGCGGCGCTGACCACCGCCGGGTCCTTCGCATAGGCATGCAGCAGCGGCTCGCGCAGGATCCACAGCAGCGCGCCGACCATGACCGCCAGCGACGCCGCCAGGCAGATGCCGCGCCGGGCAATGCGGCGTGCCGCGGCCGGATCGCGCGCGCCGATGGACTGCGCTACCAGGGTCGAGGTGGCGATTGCCAGCGAGAGCGGCAGCATGTAGGCCACGGCGCCAAGGTTGGCGATGATCTGGTGGCCGGCCAGCACGACGGTACCCATGCGCGTGATGAAGATCGACATCAGCGTGAACGAGGTGATCTCGATCAGGTAGGTCAGCCCCATTGGCACGCCCAGTCGCAGCAACGCCCGGATCGGCCGTGCCTGTGGCCAGGCCCAGTTGGAAAAGATCTGCAAGGGGCGGTAGGCCGCGTTGCGCCGCAGGATCAGGACGCCCGAGATGCACCAGATCCAGCTGATCAGCGTCGAGGCCAGCGCGCAGCCGGGTCCGCCCATCGCCGCGATGCCGAAGCCGCCACCGATAAACCAGGCATTGAGCGGAATCTTCACCGCCAGCCCGGCGAGTTGCAGCACGGTCACCATCACCGGGCGCGACAAGGCATTGTTCAGCGCGGAGTAGATGCGAAAGCCCAGGGCGGCCGGGAGGCCGAACGCCTGGATATGCAGATAGCCGGTTGCCTTCTCGACCAGTTCGGGCGGTGCCTGGGCAAATTGCAGCAACGGGCCCGGAAACAGGAGCAGCAGCATGCCAGGAATGGCCAGCGCCAGTCCCAGCCAGGCGGCTTGCCTGACCTCGCTGCCGATTTCGGCGGTGCGCCTTGCGCCATGCAGCTGCCCGGCGATCGGTGCGAGCGCCTGCAGCACCCCCATCAGGCTGATGTAGACCGTGACGTAGATCGAGCCACCCAGTCCAACGGCGGCCAGGTCGATGGCCGAAGCCCGTCCCGCCATGATGGTATCGACGACGCCGAAGGCAATCACCGCGAGCTGGCCGACCAGGACTGGCGCCGCCAGCATGGAAATCCGGCGGATATCCTGTACTGCGTTCATGCGATGCGCCAGCGCGCCGATTCAGGGATGGCGGGGCAGCCTGCGCGTCGGCAGGCTGGGCTTGGGCGGCGTGACATGGGACATATCGACCAGGCGATACATGCGGAAGCGCTCGTCCCGGTCCGAGGGCCGGCGGCCTTCCCAGACCAGGCGCCATTCGAAATGCGAAATGCTGGTGGGCTCGCCATAGTCGACCGGATCATGGCGCAGGAGGATGTCGCAGCCATCGGTCGGGCCGCCAAAACGGATATGGCCGAAGTACGCGAACGACGCCAGTTGCGCGTCGCCCATGCGGATCGGCTGCACGCAGCTATATGTGGCGGGCAGGGCCATGGAAGCGGCTTGCGCCACGTCGCGATAGGTCTTGCCGTAGTTGATCGATGGCATCCAGAGGGTCATCGCCAGCACCCACATCAATGTGGTGCCGGCCGCCGAGATCACCACCGGGCGCCAGATCTGCTTGGGTGCGCGCGAGAGCCGCCAGCGTACGATCAGGATCCAGGCCGCCGTCACCAGCAGCGCATAGATCACCGCGCTGATGGTGAAGTCCTGCTGGAAGCCCGGCAGCAGGCGATAGATATTGGCGGCGATGCGCGGCGGCTGGCCAGTCGTCCTGGCGATCCACATGAACCAGACAAAGCCGCCGAAGATGGTGAAGAACAGCAGGGCGAACCAGTCGATCGCATTGATGGCCGCGCGCGTGAGCGTCGGCAGGCCGAATGCGGCAAGCACTGCCATCGGCGGCAGCAGCAGGATGAACTGCACGTCGCCGGGCGAGCGCAGCAGGAACAGCATCATCAGCGGCGGCAGCAGCAGGGCGAGCGGCAGCGCCACATGCGGCGCGCGGCGCATCCCCGACCAGCTCAGCCAGGTCCAGCAGGCAATCGGCCATACCGGCCAGGTGAACAACAGCAGGTTGCGCGCGACGAAGTTGAGCGCGGTGGCGTTCGGCGCGCCATACGTGTGGCGGTCGTAGCGCGACCACTCGCGGATAAACGTCACGGCATCGTTGGGGTCGGTGGCGCCGAAGTAGGCGGCGGCCATCCAGGCTGCCACCAGCGCCAGCGCCAGCGGCACGCACACCAGCACCAGCCGCGGCAAGGGCAGGGGCTTGCAGGCAAGGCCGCAGACGATGATCGACGCCAGCAGCACTGATGGAATGATCGGCCCGCTGGACAGGGTCAGCGCGCCCAGCCCGACGCCCAGCCAGATGCCGCCCTGGATCGGCTTGTCCAGGCTGCGCACCATGCCATACAGGCTCATGGCGACGAAGCAAACCTGGCCCACCTGCGGCGTGGTTTCGTGGCCGCGCATGGCCAGGCCCACGCAGGCGAGGAAGATCAGCAAGGCGCCGTCGGCCAGTGTGCGGCCGTAGTCGCGCGCATTGGGCTGGCCGCCGAAGACATAGGCGAAGGGCTGTACCTCGGCGCGCCGGCCAAGCAGATAGGTGGCGTACCAGATCAGGACGCAGGTGCCGAAGTAGAAAAGTGCGGTTGCCAGGCGCGACGCGTCCGGCGCGCCGAGCCAGCCGCCAAACAGGCGGATCATCAGGGCGCCGACCCAGAACACCAGCGGGCCATCTTCGCCATAAGGGCGGCCCACGATATTGGGCATCAGCCAGTCCTGGCCATTCCCGGTGGCCAGTTGCCACATCACCCCGAAACCGGCCGCGTCCTCGTTCTTCCACGGGTCGCGGCCGAACAGGCCGGCCAGGCCGTAGATGATGCAGATGGCCAGCAACAGCGCGCGCGGAAGCGTGCCGGTGGCGGCTGCGGTCAGGTGGACACGGGAAGTCTTGGCTGCGCTCATTGATCGGTTGGGCTTGGGGGCGGCCGGGGCAGGCGCTCCCGGTTGGCTACATCCGGCTCATGCGCATGCGCCGGCAACGCGGGGCAAAATACGCAATGCTATCGGTATCGGACGAGGTGCGCCCGGCGCTGGCGCCATGGGCGCCATCCGCACGAGGGTTGCAAAAGCAAAGAGGCAGCCGCTGCTGCCTCTTTGCTTGTGTGCGCGGCGCCGGAGCATCGTCCGACGCCGTGCAGCGAGCGGGCTCGCGGCGCGAATTACTTCGCGGCGGACTTGCCCAGCTTGCTGCCGAACTTCTGGCGGAACTTCTCGACGCGGCCGGCCGTGTCCATGATCTTCTGGGTGCCGGTGTAGAACGGGTGCGATTCCGACGAGACTTCGATCTTGGCCAGCGGGTATTCCTTGCCGTCGCGGGTGATCGTGTCGCGCGTCTGGATGGTCGAGCGGGTCACGAAGCTGAAGTCGTTCGACACGTCGAGGAACACGACTTCGCGATAATTCGGGTGAATGCCTTCTTTCATGATGTTTCCTTTCAGGTTGGGTAGCCAGTCCGTTGATTGCCGCGCTGTTGCCACTCACTGTTGCCAGTACCGAGTATTGAGTATTGCGGCGAACGAACCACTTGCCGATAACGGACAATCCGGGATTATCGCAGAAAAACAAAAGGCTGGGCAAGATTTGAATGTGCCAGACACAACACCGGCGACCGCGCCTGAACATGGCTCTTCATTCACATCGCGGCCGGATCCTGGCGGTAGAACGCTGCGAGCGAGTCATAGAGCACAGGCCAATGCCGGCGCAGGCAGGTCGGCTCGACAAAGAAGGTCTCCGACGCCACCGCGAAGAACTCGCTCGGCGCTTCGCAGCCATAGGGGTCGATCACCCGCAGCGCCGGCGGCAGCCGCTCCGGATGGTCCCAGGCGTGGTCGGATTGCCTGTCGCACGCTTCCGCAAAGCGGTCGTACTCGGACAGGACGGTCTCCGCCCACTGCTCGCGGTCGATGCCAGGGTGGAGCACGCGCGAGAAGGGTGGCACGCCGTCGGGCTCGCCGTCGAGCATGTCGAGCTTGTGGGCGAACTCGTGAATGACCACGTTGTAGCTGTCGTCGGGGTGCGCGTGCCGTGCGTTGATCCCGCCGCCGGGCGTCTTCGCATCGGGCCAGGACAGGATGACCGGGCCGTGCTCCCAGGCTTCGCCGCTGGCTTCCTCGACCACGCCATGTACCAGCCCGATATCATCCTCGACGGTACGGCGGATGACGAATTCACCAGGATAGAGCACGATGCCGCGCCAGCCGCGATACCACTCGATGCCCAGCTTGAGGATGGGCACGCAGGCCTGTACCGCCACGATCGTCACCATCTCGTCGGTCAGCGGCAGGTCGTGCGCGGTGGAGTATTCCTTTTCGGCGATAAAGAGCGTGGCGAGTTCGCGCAAGGCGGCAAGGTCGGCGGCGCCATAGTGCTGCACGAACGGCAGGCTTGCCACCGTGTGTGCCCACAGCGCATCGGGGATCGCGTAGTGCTCGAGTTTGCGCACGCGCGAGCGCGCACGCAGGAAGTGGCTCAGTCGGCCGAACATGGGGCTCCTGCAGGTGTGGCATCGAGGTATCGCGTGCATGAAACGGAGCGCGGGACCCGACGCCAGATCAGGACATCGGCAAGCAAGGGGCCGTCGGGCACAAATGGTCCGGCGCAAATGCAAGAAGGGCGCGCCTGGGCACGCCCTTCCTGTGCGATACCGGCGCGCGAACTGCCGCGCGCGGTACAGCAAACGATCAGCCGCCTCTGCGCATCATATCGAAAAACTCGGCGTTGTTCTTGGTCGCCTTCATCTTGTCGAGGATGAACTCCATGGCCTGCACTTCGTCCATGTCCGAGATGAACTTGCGCAGCACCCATACCTTTTGCAGGATATCCGGCTTGATCAGCAGTTCCTCGCGGCGGGTGCCGGACTTGTTGAGGTTGATCGACGGATAGACGCGCTTTTCCGCCAGGCGGCGTTCCAAATGCACTTCCATGTTGCCGGTGCCCTTGAACTCTTCGTAGATCACGTCGTCCATGCGGCTGCCGGTTTCGATCAGCGCGGTGGCGATGATGGTCAGCGAGCCGCCTTCTTCCAGGTTGCGCGCAGCGCCGAAGAAGCGCTTCGGGCGTTGCAGTGCGTTGGCGTCCACGCCGCCGGTCAGCACCTTGCCCGAAGCCGGCACCACCGTGTTGTAGGCGCGTGCCAGGCGGGTGATCGAGTCCAGCAGGATCACCACGTCGCGCTTGAGCTCGACCAGGCGCTTGGCCTTCTCGATCACCATTTCGGCAACCTGCACGTGGCGGATGGCGGGTTCGTCGAAGGTCGACGCTACCACTTCGCCGCGCACCGAGCGCAGCATTTCAGTCACTTCTTCCGGGCGTTCGTCGATCAGCAGCACGAACAGGTCGGCTTCCGGATGGTTGTTGGCAATCGCGTGGGCGATGTGCTGCAGCATCACGGTCTTGCCGGACTTCGGCGATGCCACCAGCAGCGCGCGCTGGCCGCGGCCGATCGGGGCGATCATGTCGATGATGCGGCCGGTGATGTTTTCTTCCGCGCGGATCTCGCGTTCGAGCGTGAGCGGCCGGTTCGGGTGCAGCGGCGTCAGGTTCTCGAACATGATGCGGTTCTTCACCGCTTCAGGCGCCTGGCCATTGACCTTGTCCACCTTCACCAGCGCGAAATAGCGCTCGCCATCCTTGGGGGTCCGTACTTCGCCCTCGATCGTGTCGCCGGTATGCAGATTGAAGCGGCGGATCTGCGAAGGGCTGATGTAGATGTCGTCCGTGCTTGCCAGGTATGAGGTTTCCGGCGAACGCAGGAAGCCGAAGCCGTCCGGCAGGACTTCCAGGGTGCCGTCACCAAAGATGGTTTCGCCCAGCTTGGCGCGCTTCTTCAGGATCGCAAACATCAGCTCCTGTTTGCGCATCCGCTGTGCGTTGTCGATCTCGAGGGTCGCGGCCATTTCGAGAAGCGCAGACACGTGAAGCGATTTGAGTTCTGTCAGGTGCATAGACGAGGGGTACAGAGGCGCCCGGACGGGCTGGACCTAAGGGAGGGGGAGGAAATGAGCGAACGCTCGGGGAAGTTGTTGGTGCCATCTTAGCACAATCCGGACGGTGCGCCATGGCTGGCGCACGCACGTCGGATTGTGGCTACAACCGGGGCGGTGCCTGACGGCGCCCGGCCCCGGGCAAGCGACTTACAGGTTGCCGTCGAGGAAGGCGGTCAGCTGCGACTTGGACAGCGCGCCAACCTTCTGCGCGGCAACCGCGCCATCCTTGAACAGGATCAGCGTGGGGATGCCGCGGATGCCGAACTTGGCCGGCACTTGCTGGTTCTCATCGACGTTGATCTTGGCGATCTGCAGCTTGTCGCCGTAGTCCTTGGCCACTTCGTCGAGGATCGGGGCGATCATCTTGCAAGGACCGCACCATTCTGCCCAGAAGTCGAGCAGGACGGGCTTGTCGGACTTGAGCACGTCGGCGTCGAAGGAGGCGTCGCTCACATACTTGATTTGTTCACTCATGGCGGAAAACCTCTGGTTTCGCTCTGTTTGATTTGAAGGCGGGATTTGCCGAACCGCTACATTACACGAGTTTGCGCATACCCGTCGGGCACCGCCTCACCCGGTACGGGCGGCCCGAGCGAGGGGCCAGCCACGGAAGGCGGGTTTTGCTCATATGTTACCAGTTGATGGAAATTCAATACCGTCCCCATCAAGGTCACGGTGCGTTGCCGTACGCGGTGATAACCTTCAATTTGTGCGGCGAAGCATTGCGGCATTTTGCCCCGGAAGGCAAGCCCCGTGGAGTGATTGTATTAATCGGGGTAAGAGCTTTTTTCAATTACGCTACCCCTGGCCTGCCATGGCATGCTTGACGTGTGTTTTATCGGGCACTTCGGTCCAGGCGCCGAGCTTGTGGATCCAGCGCCCGACTGCACAGCCCGAGGCGGCCCGCACGAGGTGAAAACACAGGCATGGCACGGTCTTGCGCACGCGCAAACCTCGCGCCATGTATCGATAGCGGCGCGCGCCGGGGCGCGTAGAATACAGGCATGCGCCCGGCCCGCGCGCCCGGCGCCTTACCGCGCAACAGACAAGGCAAATAGACCATGACGCCAGACAGCCCTTCCAAGCCCGATCCGCAACAGCCGCCTGAAGTGGAGCACATGAGCGACGCGCTGGATCACATCAATAGCGCGGTCGAACAGAACAGCATTGCCGGCGGCGCTGCCAGAGGCCTGCTGTACAGCATCATCGAAACACTGGGCGCGTTGATCGGCGACCCAGACCTGCCCGAGCATGCGCGTTCGGGCTACCAGGGCCTGCTGGAGACCGCGCGCGAGATCCGCGCCCGTATCGAAGGCGGCAGCCACTGAATACCATCCGGGTTTTCCCGCGCTTTCACGTTCTCACGTTCTTCGCGCGCGGTGCGACCGCCCGCCGGATTTGCCGGCCAGGCGGGTGCGCCCTGCGCGCAGCGCGCCACGTGCCATGACTCCCGCTCCGGCCGTCACACTCGCTTCATGACTTCGCTGCAATTTCGTTCCGGCCCCGACTTCCTGCCGCAGGCCGCCGCCGCGGCCTGGCATTTCCTCGACCTTTGCGGGGAGCAGCAAGCCGCCGCGCACGTGGTGGTGCYCACCGCCGCGCAGATTCCCGGCGTGCGCCAGGCGCTGGATGCTGCCGTGCGCGCAGCCGGCGCGCCGCGCCTGCTGCCACGCGTGCTCACGCTCGGCCACTGGCTGCTCGACCTGCCGCCCGACCCGGTTCCCGTGCGCAGCCATGCGGCCCGGCTGCTGGCGGTGCAGCAGGCGATCCGCGCGCAGGACTGGCTGCGGCGCGCTTTCGGTGCGCAGACCGAGGCTGCGGCCTGGGGGCTGGCGCAGACGCTGCTGACCATCAGCGACGAACTGAGCGCGCGCTGGCTCGACGACGAAGCCATTCGCGACGACGACATCGATGGCGACGACCGTGCCGCGCTGCTGCAGGGCGCGCTGGAGCGAACCTACGCACACCTGTCCTCCCGCTTCCTTGGCGAGGAAGCGCGCATCGTCATGGCCTTCTGGCAAGCCTTGTCGGGCCCGGACGATCCGCTGCCGGCGCGTCGCCGCGTGCTGCACCGGCTGGCCCAGCACCTGGCCGGCCCGGTGATCTGGCTGGGACCGACGCCGCCCACGCCGATCGAGGAAGCGTTCCTGCAGCAGGCCGCCGAACTCGTGCCGGTGCTCCGCATCGGCTATGACTGGTCCGCGCAGTCCACGCCATCGCAGAGCAGCGCGCTCGATGACGATGCAGGCAAACAAGCCAATGATGACGCCAATGATGAAGCAGGGGCGTTCGACTGGTACGACACCTTGCTGGCCCTGTGGCCGGAGGCGCGGCTCCCCGGCGCGCAGGAAGCCGCCGCGCGCCGTGCGCCGCGCGGGCTGCCGGCGCAGCGCCCGCGCGTGCGCGTGATCGGCAGCGCGCGCTTCGAGGACGAAGCCGGCGCCGCTGCCGACCAGCTTGTGCAGTGGCTCAACGAGGGCCGGCGCCACGTGGCCCTGGTGGCGCACGACCGCGTGGTGGCGCGGCGCGCACGCGCCTTGCTGGCACGTGCCGGTGCGCCGGTGCGCGACGAGACTGGCTGGAAACTCTCGACCACGCGCGCCGCCGCCGCGCTGATGCGCTGGTTCGACCTGCTCAATCAGGACGGCGACACCTCGGCCTTGCTCGACCTGCTCAAGAGCCCGTTCTGCCTGCCGGATTTTCCGTTGCGCGGCGCGGCCATCGCCGCGCTGGAGCGGCAGATTCGCCGCGACGGCATCAGCGGCGGCTGGCGCCGTTTGCAGCAGCGCTTCCGGCTGGACGTCGCCGACGAATCGCATGTGGACGCGAATGATGCCGGCGATGACACCGGGCAGCACGCCCGCCACGCAGCGCGCCAGGCCGCGTGCGAGCTGGTGCAGTGTCTGGCAGCCGAAGCCGCTGCCTGGCCGCGCGGCAACGCGCAGAAGCCGGTGTCCACCTGGCTGGAGCGACTCGACGCCACCCTCGACGTGCTCGGCATGCGCGACGCGCTGGCCGCAGACGACGCGGGCGGCCAGTTGCTCGACGCGCTGGCGCGGCTCGCCGACCTGCCGCAGGACGAGACGGGCGCGCTCGCCACGCTCGATCTCGGTGAATTCCGCTCCATGCTGTCGGCCTTGCTCGAATCGGTCGCCTACAAGGAGCCCTCGGCCAGCGGCGCCGCGCGCATCACCATCCTGCCGCTCAACGGCGCGCGCATGCGCCGCTTCGATGGCGTGGTGGTGGTGGGGTGCGACGATGCGCAACTGCCGTCCAGCGCGGCGGAGCTGATGTTCTTCTCCAACCAGATGCGGCGCGAGCTGGCGCTGGAAGACCGCGAGGTACGCTTTGCCCAGCAGGCGCGCGACCTTGCCGAGGTCTTGCTCAATAACGATGACATCGTGCTGACGTGGCAGCGCCTGGGCGCGCGCGGCGAACCCAGGCACGTGTCGGGCTGGATCGAACGGCTCAGCGCGCTGTGTGCGCGCGCGGGCGCGCCCATCGAGGCGAGTGCCTTGCCGGTGCTGCACGAGACCTTCGCCGAGGTCGGCGGCATGCCCGCACCGGCAGCGTCCGAGCTGGTGCCTGCACGCTGGAGCGCGCAGGCGTACAACATGCTGCGGCGCTGTCCCTATCAGTTCTTCGCCGGCCGCATGCTCGGGCTGGCCGGGCTGGAGGTCGTCAGCGACGACCTGGAAAAGCGCGATATCGGCGAGTTGCTGCACCGCGTGCTTCTGCGCTACCACCGCGAGGCATCGCAGGACGGCTTGCGCCACGAGGCCGCGCGCCTGGCGCGATTGCGCGAGATTTCCGATCATGAGTTCGGCGCGCTGATGAAGGAAGACGGCAACGCCATCGGCTACTACCGCCGCTGGTGCGAAGTGCTGCCTTCCTACGTGGCATGGCAGGCGCAACGCGAGGCGCAAGGGTGGTTCTGGGACGACGGCGAGCTGGATGCCACCGTCGACCTGCCCATGCCCGACGGCAAGCCGCTGCGCGTCAACGGCCGCATCGACCGGCTCGACCGCGCCCGCGACGGCAGCCGTGCGGTGCTCGATTACAAGACGCAGAGCGTGCTGCGGCTCAAGCGCAAGGTGGGGGATGTGGAAGAGGATTGCCAGTTGCCATTCTATGGATTGCTGCGCGCCGATGTTGCGGGTGGCAGCTGGGTGGCGCTTGAGGGCGTGAAGGATGGCCCGCCCGCATCCCAGCGCGAAATTGGCTTGCCCGATTTCGACGCCGCGGTGGCGTGGCTCGAACAGCAGTTGCGCACCGACGTGATGCGCTTGCGCCAGGACGCGCCGCTGCCGGCCTTCGGCGATGCGAGCGCCTGTACCTATTGCACTGCCCGCGGCCTGTGCCGCAAGGGTTTCTGGGAAAGCACGGCGTTGCCGCCGCGGGTTGCTGCGCATGCGGGAGGGCGCGCATGAGCATCCACGCCTATTTGCACGATGGCGAGCCAATCGCCGAGGCCGAGTTCACGCGCGCCGCCTGCGACCCTGTGCGCTCGGTGGTGGTCGAGGCCTGCGCGGGCAGCGGCAAGACCTGGCTGCTGGTGGCGCGCCTGTTGCGCTTGCTGCTGGCTGGCGCGGCGCCGCACGAGATCCTCGCCATCACCTTCACGCGCAAGGCGGCCGAGGAAATGCGCGAGCGCCTGCTGGACGTGCTCGCGCAACTCGCGCGCGACGATGACGACGTGGTGATCGCCGCGCTGACGCAGCGCGGGCTGGCGCCGGACGCGGCCCGCGCGGCCTTGCCGCGCGCGCGCGGCCTGCATGCGCAGGTGCTCGCCGCGCCTGGCCGCATGGCCATCGATACGTTCCACGGCTGGTTCGGTACGCTGTTGCGCGGTGCGCCGCTTGCGTCGGGCATCGTACCGGGCGCCACGCTGCGCGAAGACGCGCTGCGCATGAAGCGCGAGGCGTGGGCGCCGTTCTGGCAGGCGCTGGCGACGCCGCCGTATGCCGACCTGCGCGCGGCGTTCGAGCGGCTGGTCGACGCCATCGGCGAGTTCCAGGCGCGTGCGCTGCTCGATGCCATGTTCCATGCGCGCAGCGAGTGGCTGGCGTTCCGCGAAAGCGGCGATCCTGCGCAAGCGCTCGCGGCGGACCTTGGCGAGGATGCCCAGGTCGACGTGCTGATCGAAGTGCTGGCCGACGACAGCTGGCTCGACGCCTGCCAGGGCCTGGCCTCGCAACTGGGCCGGGGCGGCAAGACCGAGCAGGCCCATGCTACGCGGCTGGCCGACGCGATCATGGCGATCCGCGCCTGGCGCGAGGCGGGTGCCGAAGCGGGCGAGCTGGCCGAGCGCGCCTTCGCGGTATTGCGCGACGCGTTCTTCACCGCGGCCGGCAAGCCGCGCTCGCTGCGAGCCACCGCGGCGCTGACCAAGGCGCTGGGCGGCGAATCCATGGTTGAGGCGTTTCTTGCCGAGCACGGCGCGCTGTGCGCCGCGCTGGAGCAGGTCGCGCAGCGCCGCCGCGAAGCGGCGGTGCTGGCGGTCAACCTCGCGCTCTACCAACTGGGCGATGCGCTGCTGACGCGCTACCAGCACCACAAGTCCGAGCAGCGTGCGATGGACTTCGCCGACCTGGAATGGCTGGCCGCGCGGCTGATGCGCGACGAAGAGACCGCCACCTACCTGCAGGTCCGGCTCGACGCGCGTTACCGCCACCTGTTGCTCGACGAGTTCCAGGACACCAACCCACTGCAATGGCGCATCCTGCAAGGCTGGCTGGCCGGCTACGCGGGGCTGGGAGAACGGCCCACCGTGTTCCTGGTAGGCGACCCCAAGCAGTCGATCTATCGCTTCCGCCGCGCCGATGCGCGTCTGTTCCAGACCGCCAGCGAGATGCTGCAGGCAGGCTTTGGCGCCACGGTGCTGCGCACCAACCGGACCCGCCGCAATCGCCCCGAGGTGCTGGACTGGGTCAACGCGGTATTCGACGCCGCGCGCGCCGACGGCCGCTATCCGCTGTTCGAGACGCAGACCACGGCGCTGGACGAGCCCGGCGGCCCCATCTGGCTGCTGCCGCTGGTCGAGCCCGAAGAGGAGATCGCTCCCGAGGCCGAAACCACCGGCGCAGCAGGCGAGGCTGTCTCGATAGCCGCGGCACACCGCGACACGCTGACCCAGCCACGCCAGCACGAAGGCGATTCGCTGCGCCTCGAAGAAGGCCGGCGCGTGGCCGCCTGGCTGCGCCATATCCGTGCCACGGTGCCGGTCGCCGACAGCGATGGCCCGCGGCCCGCGCGCTGGAGCGACGTCCACTTGCTGGTGCGCCGCAAGACCCATCTGGCGGAATACGAGCGCGCCTTCCGCGAGGCCGGCATCCCGTGCCTGAGTCCGCGCCGGGGCGGCTTGCTGGCCACGCTCGAAGCGCTCGACCTGTCGGCGCTGCTGGCCTTCCTGATGACGCCGGAGTCCGATCTGGACCTGGCCCACGTGCTGAAAAGCCCGCTGGTCGGCGCCACCGACGAGGACCTGATCGCCATTGCGCAGATGGCGCAGGCACATGAGCCGCGCCCGGGCTGGTGGGCCTGCCTGCAGCAGCAGGGGCTGCCCGAGTTCAGCAGCCCCGCGCTGCGCGACGGCATCGCGCGGTTGCACCACTGGCTCGAAGTGGCGCCGCATCGCCCGGTGCATGACCTGATCGATCACATCTACCACGGCGGCGAAGTGCGCCGGCGCTATGCCGAAGCCGCGCCGGCCGAGATCCGCGACCAGGTGCTGGCCAACCTCGATGCGTTCCTGAAACTCTCGCTCGATCTGGATGGCGGCCGCTACCCGAGCCTGCCGAAGTTCATCGACGAGCTGCGGGAAATCCGCCGTGGCGAAGAAGGCGAAAGCCCCGACGAAGGCGGCATGGCCGACAGCGCGGAGGACGCCGAGGGCGAAGCCGATGCGGATGCCGCCAATAACGCCGATAGCGCCGGTAGCGCGCAGGACGCCGTCCACATCCTCACCGTCCATGCGGCCAAGGGCCTGGAGGCGCCGTTCGTCGTGCTGCTGGACGCGAACCACAGCGATGCCGCCCCGGACCGCGCAGGCATCCTGATCGACTGGCCGCCGTCGTCGCCGGTGCCGGTGCATTTCTCCGCCTACGGCAAGCGCAGCGAGCGCGGGCTGGCGCGCGCGCCGTTGTTCGAGGCCGAGGCCGCGCTGGCCGAGCGTGAAAACTGGAACCTGCTTTATGTGGCGATGACGCGCGCGCGCCAGGGCTTGCTGGTGAGCGGCGTCAAGGGACGCGCGTCACGTAGCGCCGACAGCGCCGACAGCGGCGAAGGCAATCGCGAGATCGCCGGGAGCTGGTATGCGCGGCTGCTGGCGGCCAGGACAGGCGTGGAGGTCGAGCCCTTTCCGCCGGCCACCGCGCAGGACGCGGCCGGCGGCGCTGCCAGCAACGATGCGCGCGTGCGTTATACCGATTTTCGCCAGCGTTACCGCGAGGCGGCCGAGGCGCTGGCACCGGTGCTGGAGTGGGAAGACGAGCAGGCCGGGCAGGGCGCGAGCCCGAGCGAGGATGGCCACGCCATCGTGTTCGACGCCGACGCGGCTCGCCATGGCGAATTGCTGCACGCGTTGCTGGAGCGCGTGACGCGCTATCCCGAGGCGTTCGAGGGACTGCCCGAAGCCGAAGTGGTGATGCGCTGGTTCCCGCTGGCCGGCGCCGGCACAGCGCAGGCGCGCGCGCTGTGGCGCGACCAGGCGCATGCCGCCGTGGAGGCTGCCCGCCTGATGCTGGAGGCCCCGGCCTTGCGGCCGCTGCTGTTCCCGCAGGCGGCGCTCAGCGCGCGCAACGAGGTGGAGCTCTACGATGCGCGCGGCCGCCTGCTGCGGATCGACCGTTTGGTGGAATTTGCCGAGCGGGTCGTGATCATCGATTACAAGCTGCGCCTGCTGCCGCAGGAGCACGCCGCCTACGCGCAGCAGCTCGCGCGCTATGTGGCGGCGGTCAGGCCGATGTTCCCGGGGCGGGTGGTCGAGGCAGGCGTAGCCACGGCCGATGGTGAGTGGATTGCGGCGCAGATGCTGCAAACGGAGCGCCAGGGCTCCCTGTTCTAGGTATGTCCTGGATCATGACAAGGCTGGGGGAGTGCCCGTACTTGGTGCACAGGCCGCGAAAATGCGCGATGATGCGGAAACTGCTGGGGGAGTACTGGGGAGTACTGGGAGAACAGATAATGGGGGACGAGCCCGACCCTTCCCAACTCCGAAAAAATAAAATCATTTAAAGACAACGACTTGGCAACCGTGCTAATCGCCATGTAACCCGTTCAGGTGATACATCGGCGGCCATGGCAGCAGGGCGCGATTGCGTTTTTTTGAATCGGGAGGGCGTGATGAATGCATTTGATAGCACCATTATTCATTTCCTGAACCAGTTCGCTTTCCGCTCTGCGTTCGTGGACCGCGCGGCGTTGGCAATGACGCATCTCTATATGCTGCGCGGCTTGCCAATCATTACACTGCTGTGGTGGATCTGGTTCCGCGACGGCCCGACCAGGCAGCGCGACCGGGAAATCGTCATCACGACACTCGTCGCCGGCCTTTGCGCATTGGCGCTGGGCCGGTTCCTGGCGTACTGGCTGCCATTCCGCGTCCGCCCCGTTATCAACCCTGAACTGGGATTGCGCTTTCTCGCTCCCGCGGAAGAAGGGCTCCGGAGCTGGAGCGCCTTCCCGAGTGACCATGCGATGCTGTGGTGCGCCATGGCGACCGGCGTGCTACTGGCGTCCTGGCGCATTGGCATCTTTGCGCTGGCGTATGCCTGCCTGTTTAGCCTGTCGCGGGTTTATGTCGGGCTACATTATCCGACGGACGTGCTGGGAGGGGCCGTGCTGGGGGTGTTAGTGTGCTTGTTGCTGAATCGAGCGCGATGCCGCCAGCTTATAGCGGTACCGGTTCTGAGTTTTTCCAGCCGGAATCAAGGCTTGTTCCATGTGGGCATGTTCCTGCTGAGCTTTGGACTGGTAACCCATTTTGACGAGTTGCGCCTGGTGGGTTCCGCGCTGCTAAAGTCCATCTGAATTTTCCTGCATGGGCGGTAGCGGTGAAGGCCAATGGATCGCTTTGCCATCTTGTCAGTCGTCATTTGGTCAATCGCAAGTGACACACTGAAAGGGCACGCTGGCTGGCTGGAAGCCCTTGTCTCGCCGTAAAGTATTGGCGTACAAGGATTTTGGAATTTGAAGGGGACGAGCCCGACCCTCGGCACTGGCGGAAAACGGCTGTGGCTGCTTCGTTCCCGACCTGACCAGGTTGACCGCGCCGCCATGCGAGGAGGCCCGTCCGGTCGGCATTGTAACCCAGGGCGGAGGAGTCGGGCAGATTTCCCGTGAAATTGGTTAACGGATGCACATAGCCCAGGCAACGCCAGGGCACCGCGTGCGTCCGGAGCCGCCGCCGCGAGGACGAGAACACGTTAGCCGCCAAGTGGATATGGCAACCATGTCACCAGCGAGACCCGCGATGAATGCCAACGACCAGATGCTCCGTACCACGCTGCCGCCGCAGGAAATTTCCAGCGAGGTATTGCTGGAAAAATACGCCAAGGGCGAGGAAGCCACCGCCGCCGACGTGCGCCTGCGCGTGGCGCGCGCGCTGGCCGAGGCCGAACCGGAGGCGCAGCGCGAGCAATGGGCCGAGCGCTTCCTGTGGGCGCAGGAACAGGGCTTCGTGCCCGCCGGGCGCATCAACTCCGCGGCGGGCACGCGCATCGAGGCCACGCTGATCAACTGCTTCGTGCAGCCGGTGGGCGATTCGGTCTCCACTGTCATTGGCGGCAAGCCCAGCATTTATACGGCACTGGCACAGGCGGCCGAGACCATGCGGCGCGGTGGCGGGGTCGGATACGATTTCTCCGCGATACGGCCGTCCGGCGGGCTGGTAAGGGGCACGCATTCGCGCGCCTCGGGGCCGGTGTCCTTCATGAAGGTGTTCGATGCCTCGTGCGCCACGGTGGAGTCGGCCGGATCGCGCCGCGGCGCGCAGATGGGCGTGCTGCGCTGCGACCATCCGGATATCGAGACCTTTATCCATGCCAAGGACCATGGCGAGCTGACCAACTTCAATATCTCGATCGGCGTGAGCGACGACTTCATGCGCGCGGTCGAGGCCGATGGCGAGGTCGAGCTGGTGCATGAGGCGGAGCCCGCGGCGGAAACCATCGCCGCCGGCGCCTATCGTCGCGGCGACGGCCAGTGGGTCTACCGCCGCGTGCCGGCGCGGCAGCTGTGGGACCAGGTGATGCACGCCACTTACGATCACGCCGAGCCCGGCATCCTGTTCCTGTCCCGGATCAACGACGACAACAATCTCTATTATTGCGAGCGCATCGAGGCCACCAATCCCTGCGCCGAACAGCCGCTGCCATCCTATGGCTGCTGCGATCTGGGCTCGATCGACCTGACCCGCTTCGTGCGCCAGCCATTCGCCAGCGACAGCCGCTTCGATTTCCAGGAATTCGCCGAAGTGGTACGGCTGGCGGTACGCATGCTGGACAACGTGCTCGACGTCACCTACTGGCCGCTGCCGGAGCAGCAGGCCGAGGCCCACGCCAAGCGGCGCATCGGCCTGGGTTTCCTGGGGCTGGGCAGCGCGCTGGTGATGCTGGGCATCCGCTACGACAGCGAGCCCGGGCGCGCGTTGGCCGCACGCATCGCGCAGGTCATGCGCGACACTGCCTACCTGGCATCGGCCGGGCTGGCGCGCGAGAAGGGCGCCTTTGCGCTGTTCAAGACCAGCGAATACCTGGCCAGCGGTTTCGCGCAGCGCTTGCCGCAAGCCGTGCGCGAGGCGATCGGCCGCGATGGCATCCGCAATTCGCACCTGCTGTCGATCGCCCCGACGGGCACCATCACCCTGGCGTTCGCCGACAACGCATCGAACGGCATCGAACCGGCTTTCTCGTGGACCTATGACCGCAAGAAGCGCATGGCGGACAACAGCTACAAGGTATTCGAGGTGGCCGACCATGCGTGGCGCCTTTATCGTCACCTCGGCGGCGATATGACGCAGCTGCCCGACAGCTTCGTCACGGCGCTGCAGATGTCGGCGCTCGATCATATGAAGATGCTCGAGGCGGTGCAGCCTTATATCGACACCAGCATCAGCAAGACCGTCAACGTGCCCGAGGACTACCCCTACGAGGCCTTCCGCAATCTCTACCTGGAAGCCTGGCGGGCCGGGCTGAAAGGGCTCGCCACCTACCGGCCCAACAGCGTGCTGGGGGCGGTGCTGTCGGTGACGCCCCCGCCGGCCGAAGCCCTGGCGGCCCCCGCGGCGCTGACGGACGACCCCCTGCGCAAGCCGTTCGCGAGCCGTCCGGTGGGCGACCTCGAAGGGGTGACCTCCAAGGTCGGGTACATGACCTACGAGGGCCACAAGACGGTCTACCTGACCGTGAATTTCATGCGCGTGGGGGGCCTGCTGGACGGCAAGCCGGTCGAGGTGGAGCGCCCGGTGGAATTCTTCATGCCGGCCGGGCAGCGCAACGACGGCCAGCAGTGGATCACTTCCACCATGCGACTGCTGTCGATGGTGGCGCGCTCGGGCGGCTCGATCGCCAAGGCGCTGGCGGACATGCGCAATGTGGTGTGGGACAAGGGCACGGTGCGCTACGGCGTGATCCAGCGCCAGGACGGCACCGAGGCGCCCCGCTTCCACGATTCCGAGGTGGCGGCGATCGGCTATGCCCTGCAGCGCATCCTGATCAAGCGGGGCTTCCTCGACGCCGACGGCGCCCAGGTGCCGGTGGCGGCGCTTGCCACGCGCCTGGCCGGCCGGGAAAGGACCGATGATGGCGGCACCGGCGGGCGTGGCGCCGCACCGGCGGTCAGCGCCGGCGGCGCGCTGGCCGCGGCGCTGGGGCTGGCTTCGGGCAAGCCTTGTCCCGAATGCGGCGCCCATGCCCTGCACAAGATCGATGGCTGCGCCAAGTGCGCCAACTGCGGCTATGTCGGCGAGTGCGGCTAGCGGCGCGGGGCCCGGCGGTCTGGATCGCCGGATCCCTTGAATCCCTCCTGAACGACGGCTGCCTTTTGCTACAATCGCCGCCATGAGTTATCAAGTGCTAGCGCGCAAATGGCGCCCCCGGGATTTCACCACGCTGGTCGGCCAGGAGCACGTGGTCCGCGCGCTCACGCACGCGCTGGAGCAACAGCGGCTGCACCATGCCTACCTGTTCACCGGCACGCGGGGCGTCGGCAAGACCACACTGTCCCGGATTCTGGCCAAGGCGCTGAACTGCCTCGGGCCGGACGGCAACGGCGACATCACCGCGCAGCCTTGCGGGGTGTGCAAGGCCTGCACCGAGATCGACAGCGGGCGCTTCGTCGACTACATCGAGATGGACGCGGCCTCCAACCGCGGCGTCGACGAGATGGCCTCCCTGCTCGACAAGGCGGTGTACGCGCCGACGGCGGGGCGCTTCAAGGTCTACATGATCGACGAAGTGCACATGCTTACCAACCACGCCTTCAACGCCATGCTGAAGACGCTGGAAGAGCCGCCCGCGCATGTCAAGTTCATCCTGGCCACCACCGACCCGCAGAAGATCCCGGTGACGGTGCTGTCGCGCTGCCTGCAGTTCAACCTCAAGCAGATGCCGCCCGGCCATATCGTCAGCCACCTCGACCATGTGCTGGGCGAGGAGGGCATCGTCCGTGAAGCCAACGCGCTGCGCCTGCTGGCCCAGGCCGCGCACGGTTCGATGCGCGACGCGCTGTCGCTGACCGACCAGGCCATCGCCTACAGCGCGGGGCAGGTCTCCGAGGCTGCCGTGCGCGGCATGCTGGGCGCCATCGATCAAGGTTACCTGGTGCAACTGCTGGATGCGCTGGCGGCCGAGGACGGCGCTGCCATGCTGGCGGTGGCGGATGGCATGGCCGACCGCAGCCTGTCCTTTGCCGGCGCCTTGCAGGATCTCGCCTCGCTGTTGCACAAGATCGCGCTGGCCCAGGCCGTGCCTGCCTCGGTCCAGGAAGAGTGGCCGGAAGCCGCCGAAGTGCGCCGCTTCGCCGCTGCCTTCGATGCGCAGGAAGTACAGTTGTTCTACCAGATCGCCAATCTTGGCCGTAGCGAGCTGGCGCTGGCGCCGGATGAGTACGCCGGCTTCACCATGACGCTGCTGCGGATGCTGGCGTTCCGCCCGTCGGCGAGCCCCGCGCCTGGCGCGGCGCAAGGTGGTGGCGGGCAACTGGCACCGCGCGCGCGTGGCGCCGCCGCACCGGTGGGCCGGGTTGCCGGGGCTGCTGTTGCCGCGGCTGCTCCCGCCTTGCCGCAGGTTCCGCCGGCCGTGCCGGCGGCGCCTCCTGCCGAACCAGCGCCAGTCCAGGCGCAATCAGCTGCGCCCAGGCCTGCTGCCCAGGCCCAGCCCGCCGCGCCCGTGCGGGCGCGGAGCGCGGCTCCGGCAGCACCGCCGGCGGTCGCGCCCGCTGTCGCCGGCGGCGCGCCGCTGTCG
>NZ_JBFTQG010000073.1:0-20271 GCF_056398885.1 Cupriavidus sp. 01T418 | reverse complement strand
ATGAAGGCCGAGCCCATGATGCCGAACATGTCGGAGACGCCGTTGGCGGCCAGGGTCTCGACGAAGGCTTCCGAGGGGGTCATGGCCTGCGGGCCGGTGGCGACGGTGGCGTCGGTCTTGAGGGCGTCAGGAAGGTGTTCGCTCATGGTCGTGTCTCCGATCTATCGATCTCAAAACGGAACCGGATGTTCCGAAAAGTGTTTGTGAGTCGAAATGTAGGATGAGACCGGGAGATGGTCAATAGAAGATTTTGATAAACGGAATGCCATGTACCTAAAAACGGTAGTGAATACCCTTTAAAGTGCGTAGAATGGCACCTGTCGGGCAATGTGGACCCACGGTTGGTCCCCGCTGGCTCTAACCCGGCGATGTCCGCCTTCCTAACATAGGGCTACACCGCGCCTGAACCTTGTTTCCAATGTGCTCCAGGCGCGCCGGGCTGACTCTGCGCAAGAGCAGGGCGCCAACCAAAAAGAGAGGACGCGAAGACGTCCCAACCAGACGGAGACATTGGCATGCCTCATGCTTATCACCTCTTCCTCCTCGAGCAGGCGCCGCCCTGATGCCAGGCTTCCCGTGCCGGCGTTCTCCGCCACAGCACACAACACAGTCATTCTTGAGGAGGTTCATCATGCGTTGGATCAAGCAACTTGCAGCAAGCGTGGTACTGGCGGCCGTCGTCGCCCCGGGCGCCTACGCACAGACCAAGGAAGTCGTCATCGCCTACCAGGACATGGTGGTGCCATGGCGCTACGCGCAGGACATGAAGGAAGTCGAGAAGCAGACCGGCTATAAGGTCTCGTTTCGCCAGTTCGGTGGCGGCGGCGACGTGATCCGCGCGATGGCTTCGGGCCAGATCGCGATCGGCGAAGCCGGCACCTCGCCGATTGCCTCGGCGCTGTCGCAGGGGCTGGACGTGGAGCTCTTCTGGATCCTTGACGACATCAATGCGGCCGAGGCCATGGTGGCGCGCAACGGCAGCAATATCAACAGCGTGGCCGACCTCAAGGGCAAGCGGGTGGGCGTGCCCTTTGTCTCCACCACGCATTACCACACGCTGGTGGCGCTGCAGCAGGCCAAGATCGACCCCAAGGACGTCAAGATCATGAACATGCGGCCGCCCGAAGTGGCCGCGGCCTGGGAGCGTGGCGACATCGACGCCACCTTTATCTGGGATCCGGTGCTGGCCAAGCTCAAGCAATCGGGCAAGGTGCTGGTGACTTCCGGCAAGATCGCCGCCGAGACCGGCAAGGCCACCTTCGACGGCATGATCGCCAACAAGAAGTTCGCGCATGAGAACCCCGAGTTCATGGTCAAGTTCGTCAAGATCCTGGCCGCGGCGGATGACAAGTATCGCCACGACAAGGCCGCCTGGACCGCGGACTCGCCCATGGTGAAGGCCGTTGCCAAGGTCTCGGGCGCCAAGCCCGAGGCGGTGCCTGCCAGCATGGCGCTGTACGGCTTCCCGACGCTCGAAGAACAAGCCTCGCCACGCTGGCTGGGTGGCGGCGCGGCCAAGGCGCTGAAATCGGCGGCGCAATTCCTGAAGGAGCAGGGCACGATCCAGACTGTGCTGCCGGACTACGGTACGGGCGTCAATGCGGAGTGGGTAAAGCGGGCGCTCGCCACCAGGACGCCGGCCTGACTTCCCAGTGCGCCGCGGCGCGGGCAATGCCGCGCGCCGCGGCCTTGAATGACTTTTTCCGGAAGTTTTGCAGCCATGGCCAAACTCGAAATCGACAACCTCAGCGTTAACTACGGCGGCCGCGGCGGCGCCGAGACGCTGGCCTTGTCGCAAGTCAATCTCACAATGGAGCGCGGCGATTTCGTCGTCGCGCTGGGCGCCTCCGGTTGCGGCAAGACGACCTTGCTGTCGTGCATTGCCGGCTTCATGCAACCCTCGGAAGGCGAGATCCGCCTCGATGGCAAAGCCGTGCACGGTCCCGGTGCCGAGCGCGGCGTCGTGTTCCAAAAGCATGCATTGATGCCCTGGCTCAATGTGCTGGACAACGTCGCGCTGGGCCTGCGGCTGCGCGGCGTGCCGCGCGCCGAGCGCTTGCGCATCGCGCAGGAGAAGCTGGCGCTGGTCGGCCTGGAGAAGGTGGCGGCCAAGCCCGTCTACCAGCTCTCCGGCGGCATGCAGCAGCGCGTGGGCATTGCCCGCACGCTGGCCAATGACCCGGCGGTGATGCTGATGGACGAACCGCTCGGCGCGCTCGATGCGCTGACACGCGAAACCATCCAGGCGTTGATCCTCAAGTTGTGGGCGGCGGAACAGAAGATCGTGTTCTTCATCACCCACAGCGTGGAGGAGGCGCTGTTCCTGGCCACCCGGCTGATCGTGATGACGCCCTCGCCGGGACGCATCGCGCATACCTACGAGCTGCCCTTCGCGCGGCGCTTCATCGCCTGCGGCAATGCCCGCGAGGTCAAGGCCGATCCCGAGTTCATCCGCTATCGCGAAGAAATCGTCAACCTGATTCATGCCACGCCCTGAGGAGTCCCACATGTCTGCTTCTGCCCAAAGACTGGAACCCGCGCAGGGCGCCGTGCCCGCCAGGCCGCCCGCGCGCCGCATGAAGGCCGTGTCCGGCTACCGCCTGCCGGGTGAAGGCTCCAGTTCGCGTATCTCCACCATCACCGTGGTCTCGCTGCTGGCGCTGTGGTGGATTGCCAGCCACCTGCACTGGCTGCCGCCGCTGTTCCTGCCCACGCCGGAATCCATCATCAATGCCTTTGTCGATGCGTGGAACGGCAATGTGCAGGGCGGCCTGCCGCTGACCGAGCATTTCCGCGCCAGCATGGTGCGCGTGTTCGGCGCCTTTGCGCTGGCCACCGTCACGGCGGTGCCGATCGGCGTCATGATGGGCGTGTCGCGCATCGCGCGCGGCGTGTTCGATCCACCCATCGAGTTCTACCGGCCGCTGCCGCCGCTGGCCTACCTGCCGCTGATCGTGATCTGGTTCGGCATCGATGAAACGTCTAAGATTTTGCTGATCTTCCTGGCCTGCTTCGCGCCGCTGGCGATGTCGGCCCAGGCGGGGGTGCGCTCGGTCACCATCGAGCAGATCAACGCGGCGTATTCGATGGGTGCCAACCGGTGGCAGGTGATCCGCCATGTGGTGATCCCGGCAGCGTTGCCGGACATCCTGACCGGCATGCGGATTGCCATCGGCTTCGGCTGGACCACGCTGGTTGCGGCGGAGATGGTGGCCGCCACTTCGGGGCTGGGGCAGATGGTGCTCAATGCGTCGAACTTCCTGCGCACGGATGTGGTGATCATGGGCATCGGACTGATTGGCTTGATTGCCTACACATTCGATTTGCTGATGAGGAAGACGGAGAAGTGGCTGGTGCCCTGGAAGGGCAGGATGTAAGGCCTGTGGCCTGCCGGGCGGCGGCATCCGCTGCCCGGCTTCCACTGCAGCGTTGGCCGGGCGAATAGATCAAGGCGGCAGGCATATGGCCAGAAGAGCCAGGTTGGCGTCGGCTTTGACGGGCCGTACCGTCTAACGCCCTTCGATCCTTCTTGCAAAGTGATGAGCAGTCGCCATGGACCAGGGGCAGGGGTGCTCGACCGCCACGCTTGGCCAAAATGGTTGGCGTCATGAACTTCATGAACTATCATATGTTCATGACCCTACACCGCCGTATCTCTCTTCGCGCGCGTTTCCCGGCCGCCCCTGTCCGGCTCGAAACTACGCGGTTCCCGAGTGCCCGCGCTCGTCGTGCTGCATCGTCTGCGGTTGCGCGCGACCAGCAACACGCCACCCCCCGTGAGCTAGTTGAGACGGCAGTGGCGCTCGTCAACGACGCATCCCGTGAGGTCGCGTTGTCCGTCGAAGTCCAACACGAACTGGACGCGGCACTCGGTAGGATCGTTCGCATCTTTGCGAAGCCATCTCGACCGGTCCGCGAGCGTCCTTTCATTGCTGCCGGGGAGACTGTGGCACATGCCGGCGGGGCAGTGCATTCCGATCCGCTGCAAGAGGCGCGCGAACGTGGTCGACTGGCAACTGCCCGGGAGTGGGAACAGCCAGAAAACCTGTCTCTTAAGGACGCCGCGCTTTATGCGGGACGTTCGGACCGCGCCATCAACCAGGACCGCCAGGCGGGTCGCCTCTATGCCCTCGTGCTGCCGGGGCGCGAGCGAGGGTTTCGCTATCCGTCGTGGCAGTTCCACGTCGATTCCGCGCGGCTGGCCGCTGTGCTTGCGCCATTTGTGGCTGCCGGCGCGAGCAGTTGGGTTATCCATCATTTTCTGCATCGCCCGCAAGAAGGCCTGGAGGGACGTACGCCGGCGGATTGGATCGCCGATGCAGCGGCCCCGATAGACGCCGTTGCCCGGCTCGTCGACGCGCGGTACCGCGACGAGCAGGGCGCCGCATGACCTTTAGCGCAGAAGATTTGGGGTGTCCGCTGCCGCCGGTCGACCTGGCCGACCGTCGGCCTACCACAAAGATGCTCGATCTCGAGAGGGTAGCGCTCTGGCGGATCCATCGCGCGCACCTGGACCCTATTTACTACAACCGCCGCGCGCTGGGCGTGACCCATTACCGGTTCGATGCGGCCGGCGGCGAGTTCGGCGTCCTTTATGCAGCTCCCAGCTTTGCCGCGTGTATGGCCGAAGCGGTCATTCGGGAGCGCTTCCAAGGACAACATCTGCCGCTACTGCTCGATGAGCATGAACTGAGCAGCCGATGCATTTGCCGGCTGGCCGTGGCCGATCGTCGACCTTTAGTGCTCGCTGATCTTACCGGTCCGCTGATTACCCTTGGCATGGATGCTCGCGTGTTTTCGGTGACTGATTACCTTGGTCCGAACCTGTGGAGTTCGGCGCTGCATGCGGCATTTCCTCGGATCGACGGCTTGTATTTTCAGTCACGCCTGGCGGGGGAGCCTAGCGTCGCTATCTTCGATGACCGTGCTCAACTGGTACCAGCAGGCATGCCAACTCGGCTGTTCGACTTTCCCGGATTGGGTCCTTATCTGACGGCCAATCAAATTGGCCTCGCGCCAACCGACGACGATTGGACATCGAACGGCTAGCGCGGTCAGGGCGCGACACTGCCGCCATGCCGAGGTCTCCGAGAGGCGCCCTTAGAACGTAGCCGCCAGCTCCCTGGCCGTCTCCTGCAAACGCGGCACGAACTCCAGCGAGCGCGACAGCGGCGAGCGTGCCGTGGGCGCATGCACCGCCAGCGCCGACACCACATGCCCGCGCTCGTCGCGCACTGGCACCGCCACGCAGGAGATCCCCGCGACGAATTCCTCGTTATCCACGCCAAGCTGCTTGTGCGCGCTACGGTCCAGCTCGGCCTCGAGCAGTTCCACATCCGTGATGGTGTTGGGCGTAAAGCGCTCCAGCGGCAACTGCCGCACCAGCGCCGCGCGCTGCTCGCGCGGCAGCAGCGAAAGCAACAGCTTGCCGCTGGCCGAGCAGTGCAGCGGCACGCGCGACCCAGGCTTCAGGTCCAGCCGCAGCGGCCACGGCGCTTCCATCCGGTCCAGGTACAGCACCGAGGTTTCGTGCAGCATGGTCAGGTTGACCGTTTCGCCGATATCCGCCACCAGCCGTGCCAGGATGGCGTGACGCAACTGGCGCGCACCCGAATGCGTGACGATGGCAACGCCCAGCCGGGACAGGCGCGGACCCACCGCATAGGCATTGCGCGCACCCGGCTCGCGGATCACCAGCCCGCCTGCTTCCAGCGCGCCAAGCATGCGGTGCAGCGAAGCCTTGGGCGCTTCGAATCCCTGCATGATTTCGGCCAGCGACAAGGGCCGGTCGGCCGCCACCAGGAATTCGAGCAGCGCGAAGGCGCGCAGCGTGGGGGTATCGCGGTCCGCCGCCGCATCGGCGGCAACGCTCGGGACCGACGCCGTGGCGGCCGGTTCGTCCACCCGCAAGGGTGTCGCCGCGCGCGGGGCCTTGGCTGGCTTTCCCTTGGCTGCCTCGGGGGGTGCTTTTCTTTGTGCCGCTACTGTTGCCGATTTCATTGCAATTCGGACTCCGTTCCGGAAAACGAGACAGAAATGATTGTATTCCACTTCGGGCCTTCAATGCGGTGCCGGAAATGTGCGCGCTTGCCGCCCTCATCGTGGGGAAGGTATGGCGCGAACCAGTGGCGCATGCGCAGTCGGGGCTTGATCGATCCTCAAGCCGCCCGCGCCAGCGGCGCTTTCATCTCGATCCCCATCTCCCTGAGCGTCTCGCCGATCGCGCCCGCCACATTGCGCATCTCGTTGGCATCGATGGCGCCGATGCAGCCCACGCGGAACGTTTCCACCTGCGTCAGCTTGCCGGGATACAGGATGTAGCCGCGCTCGCCCACCTTGGCATAGAAGGTCTTGAAATCGTAGCGCGCATCAGCCGGCGCATGGAAGGTGACGATGATCGGCGCCTGCACGTCGGGCGAGAGGAAAGGGCGGAAGCCCAGTTCCGCCATGCCGCGCACCAGCGTCTCGCAGTTGGCGCGATAGCGCGCACCGCGCACGGGCTGGCCGCCTTCCTCCAGGAACTGGTCGAGCGCGGCACGGAAGGCCGCCACCACATGCGTGGGCGGCGTGAAGCGCCATTGGGTGGTCTTCTGCATATATGTGTACTGGTCATACAGGTCCAGCGCCAGCGAATGGCTGTTGCCCTGGCTGCCTTCCAGCACGCTCTTCCTGGCCAGCACGAAGCCCATGCCCGGCACGCCTTCGATGCACTTGCCGGTGGCGGCCACCAGCGCGTCGAACGGCATCGTGCGCGCGTCGATCTCCAACGCGCCGAAGGAACTCATGGCATCCACGATCAACCCCTTGCCCAGGCGCGCGCACAGCGCGGCGATCCCGGGCAGCGGGTTGAGCACGCCGGCGCCGGTTTCGCAATGCACCTGCGCCACGTGCGTGATCGAGGGATCGCGGGCGAGCGCGGCTTCGATCAGTGCCGCGGTGGCGGGCTGGTCTTCGGGAATCGGCAGTTCCACGCTGGCGCGGCCCAGCACCTTGCAGATCTTGAGGATGCGCTGGCAATAGGCGCCGTTCTGCGGCACCAGCACCTTGCCGTCGCGCGGCACCACGTTGGCAATGGCGGCTTCCACCGAGAAGGTGCCGCTGCCTTGCATGGGCACGCATACGTGGGTGTCCTGTCCATGCACGATGGCGATCAGGTCGTCGCACAGGCTGCGGGTGATGGCGTTGAAGCTGGTGTCCCAAGATCCCCAGTCGCGCAGCATGGCCTGCTTGGTGGCGAGCGAGGTGGTGAGAGGGCCGGGGGTCAGCAGGATAGGGTCGTTGCCGCGGATCATGGTTGGGCTCCAAGAGGGGATTCAGGGATCGGGATGGTGGTCTTCTGCGCCAGCGCCGCGCTCGCGCAGCAGAGGGCGAGCGCGCCGGCGGGCAGGTGCGGAATGCGCTTGGATGCGGCCTTCATGAGGGCATCCTTGTGGCATTCTATGTTGTTTTGTGTGTCTATTTGGTGAATTTGTTGCAGCATTCCGGCGGCTGTCGCACCACCATATCACCGCCGAATATCACAGTTAAGTCTTTGTTGTATAAGGAATATAAGGAATGTTCCCGGTGCTTATTCGGGTGCTGGGCGGCGCTTCGTGCTCATAACCAATTCATGGTTTGTTGACAATATACAAACTGCTTGCTTTAATGACAACCAGGAATTTCGATGCACCCGAATCAGGAGTCTTCATGTCACGGCCAGCCGCTCAGTCGAGCGATATCGCGATCCTGCAAAGCCAGTCGCTGACCACCCTGGTGCAGCGCGAGCTTGAAATGCGCATCGTGTCCGGCGGATTGCTGCCCGGCGCCAGGCTCAACGAGATCGAACTCGCCGGCGAGTTCAATGTGTCGCGCGGTCCGCTGCGCGAAGCCTTCCGCGCGCTGGAGCAAGCCGGCCTGCTGCGCACCGAGAAGAACCGCGGGGTGTTCGTGCGCGCCATCTCGCTGGAAGAAGCCGACGAGATCTATGCGCTGCGCGCGGTGCTGGACGAATACGTGGGGCGCCTGCTCGCCGCCAGCATCACGGCCGAAGGCGTGCGCGAGCTGCGCGCGCTGATCGAGGCCATGGGCGCGGCCAGCGCCGCGCACGACCTCGACGACTACACCCGCCTCAACCTCGCACTGCACGACCGCATGGTGGAACTCGCCGGCAACCGCAAGCTGGTGGAAACCTATCGCCGCCTGGTCAAGGAACTCACCCTGTACCGGCGCGAGGCGCTATCCGCCGACAGCAACGCCATCCCCACGTCCACCCGCGAGCACCGCGAGATTGTGTCCGCCATTGCGGCGCGCGATGTCGAGCTGGCCGGCAGGCTGATGCGCGAGCACGTCGAGCGCGGCCGCGCCCGCATGCATGCCGCCGTCGAAGGCGCCGCCGCCAACCATAGGCCCTGAAGTCCTTCCTCTCCCGCACTGGAACCCCGTCATGTCGAACCCGATTCTTTCCGGCGTCGCCGCCCCCAGCATTACTGTCAATCAGCGCACCTACCAATGGATGAAACAGCCCGTGGTGGTGGTATGCGTGGACGGTTGTGAATTCGATTACCTGGAAGCCGCCGCCGCCAGCGGCAGCGCGCCCTACCTGCAACGCCTGCTGGCCGAAGGCGCCAGCTTCCGGGGCGCGTGCGTGGTGCCCACCTTCACCAACCCGAACAACCTCTCCATCGTGTGCGGGGCGCCGCCGGCGGTGCACGGCATCTGCGGCAACTACTTCTTCGACCGCAGCGCCAATGGCGGCCGCGGCGAGGAAGTGATGATGAACGATCCCAAGTACCTGCGCGCCGGCACCATCCTGGCTGCCTTTGCCGATGCGGGCGCCAGCGTGGCGGTGGTGACCGCCAAGGACAAGCTGCGCCGCCTGCTCGGCCATGGCATGCGCGGCATCTGCTTTTCCTCGGAGAAGGCCGACCAGGCCACGGTGGAGGAGAACGGCATCGACAATGTGCTGGAGCTGGTCGGCATGCCGGTGCCGAGCGTGTACAGCGCCGAGCTGTCGGAATTCGTCTTCGCGGCGGGCGTGCGGCTGATGCAAACGCGCCGGCCGGACCTGATGTACCTGTCCACCACCGACTACATCCAGCACAAGTTCGCCCCGGGCTCGGACGGCGCCAACGCCTTCTACGCCATGATGGACAAATACCTGGCGCAGCTCGATGCGCTCGGCTGCGTGGTGGCGCTGACCGCCGACCACGGCATGAATGCCAAGCACGACGACGTCACCAAGACGCCCAACGTGCTCTATCTGCAGGACCGGTTCGACGCCTGGCTGGGCCGCGGCGTGGAGGCCGGCGGCGCGCGCGTGATCCTGCCGATCACCGATCCCTACGTGGTGCACCACGGCGCGCTCGGTTCCTACGCCACCGTCTACCTGCCCGAGGACGCCGACCGCGCCGCGCTCAAGGCGCGCCTGGCGGCGCTGCCCGGCATCGAAAGCGTGCTCGACAACGCCGAAGCCTGCGCGCGTTTCGAGCTGCCGCCGGACCGCGTGGGCGATCTCGTGATCGTCAGCGACAAGCACGTGGTGCTGGGCACCAGCCAGAGCCGCCACGACCTGTCCGGCCTGGACGCGCCGCTGCGCTCGCATGGCGGCGTGTCCGAGCAGACCGTGCCGCTCGTATTCAACCGTGCCACGGCGGGCATTCCCGGCAAGGCGCAACTACGCAACTTCGACATCTTCGACGTCGCGCTCAATCACCTGCAATGAGCGCACCATCCCGCCCGAACTCTTGACGCGAGAACCGACATGAACGCCCCCCGCTTTTCCGCCGGCCAGGTCAGCCCGCACTTCCGCGCCGAAGCGCTGCGCATCGATGGCAGGAAAGTCACGCGCGAACGCGTGATCGAAGTCTGCAATCCATACGACGGCTCGCTGGTGGGCACCGTGCCCAAGGCCAGCCTGGAAGACGTGCGGCACGCCTTTGCCGTGGCGCGTGCCTACCGCTCCACGCTGACCCGCTTCGAACGCGCCGCCATCCTCAACCGCGCCGCCGCGCTGCTGCGCGAACGCGTGGAGGAAGCATCCGACCTGATCACGCTCGAATCCGGGCTGTGCAAGAAGGATTCGCTGTACGAGATCGGCCGCGTGGCCGATGTACTTGGCTTTGCCGCCAATGAAACCCTGCGCGACGATGGCCAGTTGTTCTCCTGCGACCTGACCCCGCATGGCAAGAAGCGCCGCGTGATGACCCAGCGCTCGCCGTTCCTGGGGGTGATCTGCGCCATCACGCCGTTCAACCACCCGATGAACCAGGTTGCGCACAAGGTGGCGCCATCCATCGCCACCAACAACCGCATGGTGCTCAAGCCCTCGGAAAAGGTGCCGCTGTCGGCCTGCTACCTGGCCGACATCCTGTATGAAGCCGGGCTGCCGCCGCAGATGCTGCAGGTGGTGACGGGCGATCCGCGCGAGATTGCCGACGAACTGATCACGCATCCGTCGGTGGACCTGGTCACCTTCACCGGTGGCGTCGACATCGGCAAGTACATCGCCGGCAAGGCCGGCTATAAGCGCGTGGTGCTGGAACTGGGTGGCAACGACCCGCTGATCGTGATGGACGACGCAGACCTGGAGCGCGCTGCCGACCTGGCCGTGCAGGGCTCGTACAAGAATTCCGGCCAGCGGTGCACGGCGGTCAAACGCATGCTGGTGCACCAGGCCGTGGCCGACCGCTTCACCGAGCTGGTGGTGGAAAAGACCCGCGCCTGGAAATACGGTGATCCGATGGACCGCACCGTGGACATGGGCACCGTGATCGACGCCCAGGCCGCCGCGCTGTTCGAGTCCCGCGTGAAGGAAGCCGTGGCGCAGGGCGCGCGGCTGGTGCTGGGCAACCATCGCGATGGGGCGCGCTATTCGCCTACGGTGATCGATCGCGTCGATCCTGCCATGACGGTCGTGCGCGAGGAAACCTTTGGCCCGGTTTCACCGATCATCACGTTCCGCGATATCGACGATGCCATCCGCATCTCCAACGGCACGGCTTTCGGTCTGTCCTCCGGCGTGTGCACCAACCGCATGGACGACTTTGCCCGCTTTGCCGACGAGTTGCAGGTGGGTACGGTCAATCTGTGGGAAGTACCGGGCTACCGGATCGAGCTGACGCCGTTTGGCGGGATCAAGGATTCGGGGCTTGGCTACAAGGAAGGCGTGCAGGAGGCCATCAAGAGTTTTACCAACTTGAAGTCGATCACGATGCCTTGGGGTTAGGCAATGGCGCGCTACGATAGCTAACCTGGCTACGTTAGCCAGGTTAGCTAAGTTAGAATCCTCCCTTGTTTTTCCTATGCAGCGGAGTCCACGTGCTGGCTGAGCAGCGGCAAAAATTCATCCTCGACCAGCTCGCCGCCAGCGGCGCGCTGGCCATCAGCGAGCTGGTGAGCGAGCTCGATGTCTCGCGCGAGACCATCCGGCGCGACCTCAACGCGCTGGCGGCGCGCGGCCTGCTGATCCTGACCCACGGCGGCGCCCTCACACCCGAGCGGGCCGAGCCCGACACCCAGACCCGCGCTGCCGTCAATGCCGAAGGCAAGCGCGCCATCGGCATGCGCGCGGCGGAGCTGGTGCCCGACGGCGCCTCGCTGATCCTCGACTACGGCACCACCACCCACGCCGTGGCCCAGGCCCTGCACGGTCATCACAACCTGCTGGTCTATACCAACGACTTCTCCATTGCCATGCTGCTCGGGCGGCGCAACGGCAATCGCGTGGTGGTGCTTGGGGGGGAACTGCAGGACAACGAGGACGCCACGCACGGCTGGGACACCATCGAGCAACTGTCGCGCTACCACGCCGACTTTGCCTTTATCGGCACCGGCGGCATCACCGCCGATGGCCAGATGAGCGACTTCTCGCGCGCCGCCGCCGAGCTGCGCAGCCGCATGCTGCAGGCTGCCAGCGTGGCCTGCGTGGTGGCCGACTACACCAAGTTCGGCCGCAACGCAGGCGTGCTGGTCAAGCATTTCGAGCAAGCGGCCTACCTGATCTCCGATATGGCGCCGGAGCCGGAGCTGGCGGCAGCGCTGAAGGAGCGCGGGCCAACGCTGCGAATCGCCTGAAGGGCATCGCCTAGCCGAGGCCGGCTACAAGGGCCAGGGCCCTCTGCTCCACGGCATCCAGCGGCAGGGGCGCAACGGGAAAGCCCCGGCGCTTGCGCATTCCGCCAGTTTCATAATCGATGCCGAGGCAGTCCACACCCAGCACGCGAACGCCGGCGGGGGCGGCCAGGGACATCGCACGCACGAGATCCTCCTCGGTCTGCGGGGGCATCTGCGGCAAGTCCCGCCATGCCTCCTCCCCGATCCAGCCCATGCGAGCGACGCCACCGATGAACCGGATGGTCTTCGGGCTGATGCGGAAGAACTGGAAATCCAGCGCCAGCAGCGGCTCGGCCGCCGGTTCATAGCGCAGGTATCGCGCCAATCCGGCAGGGCCCGGCTCGAAGCGGGCCGCATCGCCCACCAGCGTCAGCCGGTGTGCGTTCTGCACATCCGCAGTCCCTGGCTGCAGCACGGACAGGCTCACTCTCGGGTCGGCAAGCAGATTGCGGGTGTGCTCGGCCAGCGCGCTGATGCAGATAACGGGCGCGTGACCCTGGTCGGTCACGAACGGCACGACGGTGGCAAAGGGGTAGCCGGGCAGGGCGGCCGCGTTGGTGGCCAGGGTGCCATAGGCCGCCTCGTGGAGAAGGCTGACAGCCTGATCGGCGGGGATATTCACGCGCTGAGCCTCTTTAGGAGCGATCCGATGATTGTACGGCGTGCATCTCCCGGGCGCGATGCGCCGTCCGTGGCCGTTGATCGCACGAAAATACATGCAAGCGAGCTTTATATGTCTCCCCATCAACGGTGTTTTGACTGTCGTGCCCTGGCCTCCCGGTGCTAAGCTTCGCCCCTGGCGATGCATCCAGACACCATCCTGAATGTATTGACAAGACCCGGCAGCGGCTGCGGCCGTCTCCTGCCAAGCACCAGCACATTGAATCGACGAGACACTTGTGACATCAGCCTCCCTTGAAACATTCCTGGCCGGCGTAGCCCGGCGCGACCCCGATCAGCCCGAATTCCTCCAGGCCGTGAAGGAAGTCATGATGACGCTGTGGCCCTTCGTCGAGCAGCATCCGCGCTACGGCGAGCAAGCCCTGCTGGAGCGGCTGGTGGAACCCGAGCGCGTGATCCAGTTCCGCGTGGCATGGACCGACGACCGCGGCCAGGTGCAGGTCAACCGCGGCTTCCGCGTGCAGCACAGCTCCGCCATCGGCCCCTACAAGGGCGGCATGCGCCTGCATCCCACGGTGAACCTCTCCGTGCTCAAGTTCCTCGGCTTCGAGCAGACTTTCAAGAACGCGCTGACCACGCTGCCCATAGGCGGCGGCAAGGGCGGCTCGGACTTCGATCCCAAAGGCAAATCCGACGGCGAAGTCATGCGCTTCTGCCAGGCCCTGATGACCGAGCTCTACCGCCACCTTGGCCCGGACACCGACGTGCCCGCGGGCGATATCGGCGTGGGCGCGCGCGAGGTGGGTTTCATGGCCGGCATGATGAAGAAGCTGTCCAACAGCTCCGCCAGCGTTTTCACCGGCAAGGGCATGGCGTTCGGCGGCAGCCTGATGCGGCCCGAAGCCACCGGCTACGGCACGGTGTATTTCGCGCAGGAAATGCTGCATCGTCGCGGGCGCGGCTTCGACGGCCTGCGCGTGCTGCTCTCCGGCTCGGGCAACGTGGCGCAGTACGCCGCCGGGAAGGCGATCGAGCTTGGCGCCAAGGTCCTCACCGTATCCGACTCCGGCGGCGTGCTGCACTACCCCAAGGGCATGAACGGCGAGCAACTGGCCGCGCTGATGGCCTTCAAGAACGAATCGCGCGGACGCCTGGCCGACTTCGCCGCCCGGCAAGACCTGCACTTCGAAGCCGGCCGCACGCCCTGGCACGTGCCGGCCGACGTGGCGCTGCCCTGCGCCACGCAAAACGAGCTGGACGGCGGCGACGCCGAACGCCTGCTCGCCAACGGCGTGTTCTGCGTGGCCGAAGGCGCCAACATGCCCTCCACGCTGGACGCCGTCGACCGCTTCCTCGCCGCGCGCATCCTCTACGCGCCGGGCAAGGCCAGCAACGCCGGCGGCGTTGCCACCTCGGGCCTGGAGATGTCGCAGAACGCCATGCGCCTGTCGTGGCACCACGCCGAGGTCGACGAGAAGCTGCATGCCATCATGAAGGATATCCATGGCAACTGCATTCACCATGGGCAGAAGGCGGATGGGTATGTCAATTATGTGGAAGGGGCGAACGTGGCCGGCTTTGTGAAGATCGCGGACGCGATGCTGGCGCAGGGGGTGGTTTGAGGGTGGGGGACAGCGGGTAACCATTCGGGTCGGGCCGGCGCATTGACGGGCCTCCCGGACAATCGTTGCCGTCCCGGTTCGACATGGCGTTTCGGCAGGATCGCTGGACGACCGGGCGGCAGGAGGCACCCCGGCGGCAAGGTGCGCGCCACGGGCAGGCCGCGTAGAATATCGACCTTGCAGCCGGTCTGGCGGCGTTGGCGTGGCCCGGGGCAAGCCTGGCCGAAAGTGGATTGTTTTCGTGAAGAGATTTCAAGTTGAAAGATCCGGTCAGTGATTGGGGCAATCGCCAGTTCTCCCCCGCGTCGCATCAGGAGAGCGCATTGCATGACGCCAATACAGCAGCCCGGCGCGCCCGGCGCGGCATCGTCCTTCTGACCTTCGCCTTTGCGCTAAGCCAGTTCTTCCGCAGCTGCCTGGCCGTGATGGCACCGGAACTCCAGCATGACTTCGGACTGTCGGCGGCGGGCTTCGGTACCTTGTCCTCCTGCTTCTTCCTGGCCTTCGCGGTGGCGCAGATTCCTGTCGGGATCGCGTTCGACCGCTATGGCGTAGGCCGGCCCACGGCACTCCTGCTCGGCATTGGCGCGGTGTCATCGTTGCTGTTCACGGTCGCGCCGAACGGTTCTGTCGCCATGCTGGCCCAGGCAGGACTTGGACTGGCGTGCGCGCCGGTCTTCATGGGCCTGCTGCATTTTGCTTCCGAGCAGCTCTCCGAGAAGAACTACACCAGGGTTGTCAGCCAATCCAATGCCACCGGCATGATTGGCGCACTATGCGCAACGGCGCCGCTCGGGTGGGCCATGCATCTGGTAGGCTGGCGCGTTTCCATGTCGTTCGCGGCGCTTTGCATGGCCGTTTCCTGTTATGGTATCTGGCGTTTTGTCCGCGATGAGGGCCATGCCGAGGCCCGCCATGTTCCACTGGGGTCCATGCTCTCGCAGAGCGCCAGGCTGCTGGGCATCGCGCCCTTGTGGACGCTGATCCCGATGTGCGTCGCGATGGCGGCGGGCACGGCATTCCGCAACGCATGGAGCGGGCCCTATCTGGCCAACGTCTACGGCCTGAACGCCAGCGCCCGCGGCGTCGCGCTGACCTTGCTCGGTCTTAGCGGGTTCGTGACCGCATTCTTCCTGCCGGTGCTGGTGCGGCGCAGTTCGCTCAAGACCACCATCACGGCATGGTCCTGCCTGGCAATGACGGGTGCCATCCTCCTGATGGCGTGGCCTGCGCACGGGCTTGTTTCCGGCGTGGGGCTGATGGCGTTGCTGTCGACGATCGGGATGCTGCATCCGCTTGTCATGGCACAGGGCCGTGGCCTGATTCCGCCGTCTTCGCGGGGAAGAGGCCTCGGCTTGCTCAACACCTTTGTTTTCCTCGGCTCTGCGCTGACTTCGTGGGGGTTTGGCATGATTGCGAGCCTGGGCGACCTCCAGCGCTGGCCGGTGGCGAAGACCTATTCCGCGATTTTTCTTGCCGCCGGGATGCTCGTGGCGCTGGCGGTGGTGCCCTATCTCTTCAGTCCGTCGCAGGGAAGACGCTGAGCCGTCAGGCCATCGAGCAGGCCGAGCCGGGCGTCACCCGGATTCGGCATGTTCTTCCCGGTGGGCTTATCCCACGATCAGTTTCAACCCCGCGGGCAGCGATTCGCCGAAGACCCGTCCCTCGTCCGCTTCATCGAGTTCCACCGTCTCGCGCACCATGGCGATCCAGCTTTGCGGCGCGTGGGCGGTTTCCAGCCGCTGGACAACATGCGCACGGATCCCGGGGGACAGGTCCCTGGACCGGTCGCCCGTCATGCGGGCGATCTGGACGGCGGCGAATGCGGCCGGCTCGACCTTCTTCCAGTCGAGCGCGAGGATGGCTTCCAGCCAGCGCTCGGCGACCTCGGCCGGCACGACGCTGTGCGCGCTGCCATAGAACGGCCGGCGTGCCCCGAGGCGGCCGACGGCCCACCAGCCCTGGCTGTTTTCCGAGGGCTTGCGCAGGCGGGCCAGCATCCATTCGGCCACCTCGATCTTGCGTTCGGCGGGGATGCGCTCAAGGGAGCCGGCAAGGCGCACCATGTCGGCGTAGCCCGCCCTCGCGGGCCCGGCCGGCCGCTTGTACTGCGTGGTGCCGGGTGGCTGCAGGTAGAAGGCCATGTCGTCGAGCAAGCGCAGTTGCGCGCTCTCGTCCAGGCCGCCGGCCGCGCGCCGCCACAGGGTCCACCATTCCGACCAGATCTGGCTTTCGTTGACGTACTGGATGCCTTGCTCATACAGCGACCAAAGCTGCTCGACGCGCCACTCGTCGAGCGGATAGCCGAAGCCCGGCCGCACGCAATAGCCGGCCAGATTCAGCCACAGCCGTTCGTGGTCGGCCGTGCGCCGCCGCCGCCGCGCGCGCTCCCAGAAGGTGCCGAACAGCTCGCGAAGCAGCGCGCTGTCCCAACGCTCGCGCGTGCCCAGCAACTGCTCCAGTTGCGCGCGCATCCGCTTGACTTCCTTGGGTCCGACCTCTTGCGAGCGGGCGCCAAAGGTGCGGTCGATCGTTTCAACGGCTTGCGGCAGGGCGGCGTGCGTTGTCTCCGTGGGCGCGGGGGCTTCGGCGCCGTTGCCGCGCAACTGGAATTCGAGCCGCCAACGCTGCGTGGGATCCGCTATCTCGATGCAGTGCACCTCCAGCGTGCCGACCTCGGTCAGCGACGTGGTCAGTTGCACCGGCGTTTCCCGGGGCCCGCTCGCGCCGCGCGGTTGCACCACGGTGGCGATCGGCGGCAGCCGAACGAAGTCGCCGCTCGACAGGTCGCTCAGTTCGCCCGGCCGATAAACGGTATCGGCGACGGAGGAAACCAGGTGGAAGCGCACCGGATGCCCGAGCCGCAGGGCGAATGCGCGATCCTCGAGATGGATTTCGTGGCCTTCTTCCGTGCCGCGAGGTAGCAGGCAGATCCCTTGCTGCCCCTGCGCGCCGTCGTCGAGGACGAGGAAGTAGCTGCGCGGCGAACCGCCACCGATGCGTGGGGCTTCTCCGGCGCGCGCGCGCGCGTACGCTACCGCGCCACGGGCAACGGCTACGTCGGGATTGCCGTTGTGCAGCACCTGCACGGGTTCCTGGCGCCACGCGCTCAGGGTGCTCGCGACACGCCCCGCCAGGGCATCGGCGCGGAACACGCCGCCGTTGAGCAGCAGGGTGTCGGGCATCTGCAAGCCCGCGTGCAGGCTCAGGAATGCGGCAACATGCCGGGTGACCGCCGGGTCGGCCGCATAGGGCAGGCCAAACTCGACAATGCCGCCCCGTGAACGGCCGGGCCTTTCATCGGACGACACGACGGGGAAGAAGCCGTCGACGATGAGCTGCTCGATTTCCTGCCGCGTGACTTCCACCGAACGTGCCCCGCCGATCAGCCTGGAGCCCGCGCCCAGCAGCGTCACCGTGACAGAGTCCGATGCCTGCGCGCTGAGGAGTTGTTCTTTCGCGGCGCGGCAGCGCGCGACCAACTGGGACAGGCTGGCCGCCGACAGCCGCGCTGGCCCGCCGGCGAGACGCGCCTCGACAAGATGCGCCAGGGCGAGATCCATATTGTCGCCGCCGAGCATCAGGTGATTGCCGACGCCGAGGCGGGTCAGTTGCGGCTGTCCGTCCTGCATCTCCACCTTGATGAGGGTCAGGTCGGTGGTGCCGCCGCCGACGTCGCAGATCAGCACCAGGCGCGTTTGCGCCAGGTCCGTGTCCAGCGTCCGGCGATGATGGAACAGCCAGTCGTAGAAGGCCGCTTGCGGCTCTTCGAGCAGGCGCAGGGCGGGCAGACCGGCCATGTGCGCGGCTTCCAGCGTCAGGGCGCGCGCGCCTTCGTCGAACGAGGCGGGCACGGTGAGCACCACGTCCTGCTCTTCGAGCCGGGCCTGCGGAAAACGATGGTTCCAGGCCGCTCGCACGTAACCCAGGTAGCTGGCGCTGGCGGCCACCGGCGAGATCTTGCCGACCTCGTCGTCCGCTCCCCACGGCAGGATGGGCGCGGTCCGGTCCACCGATGCATGCGACAGCCAGCTTTTCGCGCTGGCCACGAGCCTGCCGGGCACCTGCGCACCCAGCGTGGCCGCGAGGCGGCCGAACACGTTCCGGCTTGCTCCGGCGCTCACGGCATGCTGCCACGGCAACTGAAGGTCGCCCGCGTTGAGTTCCCCCGGCGCCGCGTGGTACCGCACGGAGGGCAGCAGGGGGCGCGTGGCGACCTCGCCCGGGCTGATCAGCTGATCGATATCGAAGACGCGGATATCCTCGGACCCCGCCTCCGCATAGGCGACGACCGTATTGCTGGTGCCAAGGTCAATGCCGACGATGTACTGCTTCATCAGTTCGCGCGGGAATCATCGGCCTTCAGGCCGATGAGGGATAGCGCGCGACGCGAAGCGTCGCCCCTGCGCCCGCTCTCTTTCGTGGATTGCGCTACGAGTGAATAACCATATCCGTCGCCGCGTTGCATGAGCTTGCAATAGCGGTGAGAAACACCCTGGACGACCCCTTTGGCGGTCTGAATGTTGAAGGAGCCGGTGGCGCGAATCGCCACCCGCCAAATATGCTTGCCGGCCTTCTTCCCAGATTGGATATCGGCCCGCACCATATCACCGGTCTGAAAGCCGAATGCACGCTTGCTGCGCATGAGGTAGCCGCGAGGAAAGCCGGATGCGGTGAGTCGCGTGCGCTGGTAAGCGCCGCGGCCCGCGCACTTGATAGCCAACGTGGGCTTTTGCCATCCCGAAACCGAGTCGATCACCCCAACGCACGTGGCGTCCAGCGCGTGCGTCTTTGGCAGATCGAATCGTCGGCGATTGTACTTCGTCCGTGCACCTGACCCGGTCTCCACGGAAAGCCCCGTGGTCTTCAGCGCGTTGTACAAGGCCCACCGGGTCGAATTGACCGCAGCAGCGTCGCGAAGCGGTGACTTTGCCTTGGCCAGAATGCGTCGGAGACGCTCCGGGTCCTTGCGCAGGAAATCAGAGAGCGGGCGCGCGGCCTTCTGCCGATTGCAAGGCACGCACGCCAGCGTCAGGTTGGAAACCCGGTTGGAGCCACCGTTTGCCCGGGCATCGATATGCTCCATTTCCAGCGGCGTATCGCGGGCATCGCAGTATGCGCACTGCCGGCCCCATTTCTCCAGCAGGTACTCCCGGACCTCGTAGCCGGCCAGTTCGCCTTGCTGATACTCGACGCCGGAGATATCCGGGTTTTGCAGCGCCTGCATGTCGAAGCGGACGAGTTCAGTGCTGATGGCGGTAATCGGCGCGAGCGCCCGGAAACGGCGCACCCAAGCCATCGTGGTCTGCACACGGTGTTGCAGGCTCGGCGCCAGCCAGCCAACGGGCTTGCGCCGGTTATCGAAACGAGCGGCCCGATAGCGGGTATTGCGACCGCGTCGCGCCCGACGCATGGCGCGGCGTGCAGTCAGGTTCAGACTGATCTGCGCGCCGCGGTGGATCAGTTCGGCGAGAGACAGCACGGCAGCATGCCGAGCCGGCTCGGCACCGCCGGACTCAACTTCGCGTACGATGGCCACCCCAGTGCCCTTGCTACCTGGATCCAGCTTAAGACGGATCGGTTGCCGGACGCTGTCCGCTTGCCGCCGATCCACCAGGCGCAGGACGAAGGGCATCACACGGTGCACGCGTGCGCGGCCGCGCGCCAACAGCAGCCTCGCTCGCTTCTCGCTGCACGGCATGAGCGGCTTGCCGCGCTTGTCCAACACAAAGACTGCCAAGGCAATCTCTCCTGAAAAGTTGCCCTTACGGGCCTGGTGACGCCTCCCTTGCGGGAGGTCTCCCCTCGGCAATGTTGCGAACCGGCGATCTGCCCCGATCCGTTTCGTGCTTACCCTGTCGCTTGTCTGCAACCGGGGCTTCAAGAGGTTGGAACTGAGGAAGCATCCCAACGTTGGTCTTGCACCTGGTCGCAACGT
>NZ_JBFTQG010000072.1:0-21204 GCF_056398885.1 Cupriavidus sp. 01T418 | reverse complement strand
GCTCGCTTCGCTTGTGTTCGTCCTTGCGCATCTTCTCGGGAAAAAGTCGAGAATCTACGCAAGTCCGCGAAGAGTTAACAGAGGTGCCACCCTGGCTGTTGCGCGTAAACGTCAGCCCGCGCGGCAGCCGGATTTATGCAACAACGCCGAAAATCACCCCAGACAAACCATCAAATCCAATAAATCTCCCATTTACTGGATTTTCTTGGTTGGGTTGCCGCCGGAACACTCTTGGTTCATTGACTGCTGCGATATCCAAAGAGACCGATCCAGACGCTCGGCCACCACAATGTGGGATCTCACAAGATGGCTGTTTCCCCATGCAACGCCTTCGCGTTATTACGCCTAAACTCAAACAGCATCTCGATCCAATCATCCAATAATAATTCCCAACCTCGAAAGATCGTCATCCACTCATCATGCTTCTCCTTCGGCCAGTCCGCTCCCTCAGAAAAAACTAGATCAAAGTAATCGCATCCAGCTTTTTTCACCCGAATCATCGCATTCAATTATTTCCCCTCCGCACGCCAGCGGGAATGGCACTATACAAGGGCCGTCATGAATCTCCCTCATCGTCTCCCGCTCCTTTGCACGGACAGAGATCTTACCCAGCGAAAAAGCAAAAACCACCAGAACCACAATGCCTAGAATATACTTCCCGGTCTTCATATCATTACCCCACTACCCCAAACCTATGCGGTTGTTCGCAACTATTTTCGTCGTCGGCTGTTCGTAACTCACGCAGTGACGTGAGCCTTTTTCAAGTCAATTCGGATCGTCTTCTTGCCATCGCTCTTGCGGCCACGGAATCCACCAAGACGAGCAATCGGGCGCAGCACTTCCTTCAGCCTTGACTTGGCCGGCCGCTTGACACTGATCAACAGGTAGGCGCCGTATCGTTAAAGCCCGACGCTATCGATGCGGCGCCGCGCTTTCTCGAAACCCTGGCTGGCATTGGATTCGGCCCGTTTCATCTGACCGGCATAGGCGATGCGTTCGACCACGTAATGCAGCGCCTGTGTGGCCAGCATTCCAGTGGGACCATCAACTGGATCCACCTTTTTGTCTTCGCGAATAATCTACACTTCAAATATCGCGAATGAATAGACTACTCAATGCACGCCTGCGGGTACATAGTAATAGACCGAATTTGACGTGAGGATCTCTAACGGCGTTGTTGCCTGGATCCGAGTGCCGCGCAGCGAGAAGCTGACCCACCGTCCATTCGTATCGCTGGAAGGCATCCGCCCCGGCACTGCGGCGGGCAGCAGCATGAGCTGCTCGAAATGCAGCAGGCCGCGCGCGGAATGACGAAAGCGGCAGTGGCCGCCATCCGGCACCTGTGGCAGTTGGCACCGGCGCAAGTACGTGAGCACTGCCTGGTCGAGGAAGACGGCAGCTTTGCGCTGGCAGCGGTGATGCTGACGGCTACACGCGGCTAAGCCTGGCTGCGCCTCATGGCATGGCCGGCTCGGCCGGCAGCGGCAGGCTGCGCACCATCTGCCAGACCGCCGCTGCCGAAGGCGACAGGGAGCGGTCTTCCCGGCAGACCATGACGATGCGGCGCTCCTCGCGCGGCGTCAGCGGCCGCCAGACCAGCGGCGAGGCGGCGGGCAGCGGCAGCGAGAACGAGGGCAGTACCGAGGCGCCGATGCCGGCCTCGACCATGCCGAACACGCTGGCCGAATGCCCAAGCTCCTGCACCACATTGGGCGACACGCCATGACTGGCGAAGATGCGGTCGATCAGCGGCCGGCTGCCGGAGGCGAAATCGAGCAGGACCAGCGCCATGCCATCGAGTGCCGACCACGGCACTGATTCGGACTCCGCCAGCGGGTGATCGCGCCGGCATACAAAACAGAACGGATCGGTGGCCAACGGCGCGATGGTCAGTCCTTCGGGCGCTTGCGGATCGATCAGCACGCCGAAGTCCACCGCCCCCGCCCGGATCTGCTCCAGACCGTCGGCCTGCACGTTATCGCGCACGGTCAGGCGGATGTCCGGGTACTGGCGCGCGCACGCCGACACATACAGCGGCATCAGGCGCGCCGAAATCGTGGGTGCGCTGGCAATCACAACGCGGCCGCGATAGCGCTCGCCGAGTTGCCGTGTTTCTTCCAGCGTGTCGTCCAGCTGGCCAAGCAGGCGCTCGATCGCCGGCGCCAGCGCCTGCCCCGCACCGGTCACCAGCACTTCCCGCGTGGTGCGGTCAAGCAAGCGCACGCCAAGTGCTTCCTCAAGCTCAGCCACGCCGCGGCTGACAGCGGGCTGGGTCAGGCCGACAGCATCCGCAGCGCGGCTGAAGCTGCCATGCCCGACCACGGCAAGAAAGACGCGCAACTGGCGCAGGGTGTAATTCATGCGTGTATCAGATGAATGGATGAGATAAATGAATTTGCATTCTAGGCTTCGCTAGCGTCCAATACTAGGCGAAACCCTAATCCAACCTTGCTTTCATGTCAGCCATCCTGTCACCCTTCAAGAAAATCTATGACCTGATCGACGGCTTCGTGTTGATCATGCTCGCCGCCATCGGCATCGCGCTGCTGGCACCGGGAATCGGGGCGGGCGACGGCCCGCTGCACCTTGGCATGGTCACCAGCCTGGGCGTGGCCCTGGTCTTCTTCCTGCATGGCGCGGCGCTGTCGCGCGACAAGCTGGTGGCCGGCGCGCGCCACTGGCGCCTGCATGCCTTCGTGCAGGGCTTCACCTATATTGTCTTCCCGGTGGTCGGGCTGGCGCTGATGTTCGGCCTGCGCAACGCGCTGCCCGCCGAACTGCTGCTGGGGGTGTTCTACCTGTGCGCGCTGCCGTCGACCGTGTCCTCCTCGGTGGCAATGACCTCGATGGCGCGCGGCAACGTGCCGGGCGCCATCTTCAACGCCACCATTTCCGGCCTGATCGGCATGGCCGTCACGCCGTTGCTGATGGGCCTGGTGATCAGCGCCAGCGGTGCCTCGATGCCGCTGGGCAAGGCCCTGACCGGCGTCGCGCTGCAACTGCTGCTGCCGTTCGCGCTGGGCCAGCTGGCCCGCCCGCTGATCGGCAGCTGGCTGGCCAGGAAGAAGCAGGTCACCAGCAAGATCGACCGCGGCGTGATCGTGCTGATCGTCTATTCCTCGTTCTGCGACGCCACCGCCGCCGGCCTGTGGCACAAATACAGCTGGGAAACCATCGGCGCCGTGATGGTGCTGGCAGCCGTGCTGCTGCTGGTGATCCTGGCCAACACCACCTTCACCGCGCGCCGCCTCGGCTTCTCGGTGGAAGACGAAATCACCGCGGTGTTCTGCGGCTCCAAGAAGAGCCTGGCCAACGGCATCCCGATGGCCAAGATCCTGTTTGCCGGCCACCCGGCGCTGGGCCTGCTGGTGCTGCCGCTGATGGTCTATCACCAGTTGCAGCTGATCGTCTGCTCGGTGATCGCCTCGCGCTATGCCAGCCGCGACGCGCTGCCAAGGGGTGCTGCCGCGCGCGCCTGAGTCTTGAGGCACAGACTGGCAAACGGCCGGCAATCGAGTTGCCGGCCGTTTTGTTTTCTGGTTTGTCGGACGTGAGTGGGCGTCGGGCGCCTGCCGGTTTGCTCCCCTCTCCCCTGAGGGGAGAAGGAGTAAGCACCGTCGTCATGGCAGATGGTTTTTAGCGCATCTACACCGATGGATTCTTCGACAGCGGCGGATTGCGCGCGAAGTAATTGCGGATGCCGCGCAGGATGGCATTGGCCAACTGCTCCTGGTGTCCGTCGTCGTTGAGCTTGCGCTCCTCTTCGGGATTGCTGATGAACGCCGTCTCGACCAGGATCGAGGGAATATCCGGCGCCTTCAGCACGGCAAAGCCCGCCTGCTCCACGCTGCCCTTGTGCAGCCGGTTGATGCCGCCGATCTCCGCCAGCACGGCCTTGCCCACCTGCAGGCTGTCATTGATCTGCGCGGTGGTGGACAGGTCCAGCAGCACGCGCGCCACCTGCGCATCCTTGTTGCCCATATTGGCGCCGCCGATCAGGTCGGAGGCGTTCTCCTTGTTGGCCATCCAGCGCGCCGCGCTGCTCGATGCGCCGCGCTCGGACAAGGCGAATACCGAGGCGCCCTTGGCTTCCGGCGACAGGAAGGCATCGGCATGGATCGACACGAACAGGTCGGCCTGCACGCGGCGTGCCTTTTGCACGCGTACGTTGAGCGGGACGAAGAAGTCCGCGTCGCGCGTCATCATGGCGCGCATATTCGGCTGCCCATCGATCTTGGCGCGCAGCCGTTGGGCGATCTGCAGCACCACGTCTTTCTCCCGCGAGCCGGACGCGCCGATGGCGCCGGGATCCTCGCCGCCATGGCCGGGATCGATCGCTACCGTCAGCAGCCGGCGCATCTTGAAGGGGCGTTCCGCCGGCGGGTTATTGGCCGGCAGCGAAGCAGGCGGATTGGCCTGCGCCAAGGGCGGTGCCGATGGCGCGGTCGAGGGGCCCGGCGGCCTGGGCTTGACCGCGGCCATCGGCGGCAAGGCCGGCACCGGGTTGGGGCCCTTGTCCTCGAACTTGCGCACCAGCGCGCCGATGGCATCCTCCTCGCCCGTGGCAGGCGCGCCGGACACGCCGTCGGCTCCGGCCGGCGGCTGCGAGGCGGCAAAGCGGCGCTGCTTGTCCTCGGTGTCGCGCACCAGCTTCCACAGCGGGTCGGGCGGATTGACCGGATAAAGATCGAACACCAGCCGGTTGCGGTAGTCGCCGATCGGCGCCAGCGTGAACACCTGGGGCGAGACGTCTTCCTTCAGGTCGAACACCAGCCGCACCACGCGCGGGCGGTTTTGTCCCACGCGCACGGTCTGGATATAGGGATCGTTGGAAGTGATCTTGGCCACCAGCTCGCGCAGGGTCGGCGAGAGATCGAGGCCGTCGATGTCCACCACCAGCCGGTCCGGGCCGTGAACCATCTGGTGGACGGCGGCCAGCGGCGCATCGGATTCGATGGTGACGCGGGTGTATTCCTCGGCGGGCCAGACCCGCACCGCGACAATGCCGGCGCCGAAGGCGATCTGCGGTCCGGCCAGTGTCAGCACCACGGTGCCTGCACTGGCTTTGAGGCACTGCGCCAGCCATTTACGGCGGGCCAGCAGGATGTCGTCGGGGCGGTCGGTGGCGAGTCGCTTGATCAGCATGCGCAAAGCAGGATAAGTCCAGTCTGAGTATAGGCACGAAGCGTGACGATACGGCGTTCGGCTGCATCGTCGGCGTCGTCGGCGTCGCTTGTGTCCGATTGGAGCAACAGGAGAAGGTCCGGTTCCCCAAGCAGGCGGCCGGCTTTCTCCGGCCACTCCACCAGGTTGACGGCCGGTTCGGCAAAACAATCCCGAAAACCGACGTCGGCCCATTCCTCCGGATCGGCGAAACGGTACAGGTCGAAGTGATAGGCGGTCAGCGGCGAGCCATCCGCGCGCGTGACCGAATAGGGCTCGCACAGCGTGTAGGTGGGGCTGCGCACCTTGCCCGCGTGGCCAAGCGCGCGCAGGATGGCGCGCGACAGCGTGGTCTTGCCGGCGCCGAGGTCGCCCGAAAGCTGCAGGTGCACGGTCTGGGGCGGCAGCTTGCGCACGGCCTCGGCCAGCGCCGCGCCCAGCCGGGCGGTGGCCGCTTCGTCAGCCAGGTTCAGTGTGCGTTCTTGGAGCAGGGGCATTGCGTACAATTGGGGAATGATCGACCGAGCAGCCCAGGTGCCAACCGCCTCGCCCCCTCCTGCCAGCGGCTCCGCCCCCCCGGGCGAGCCTGGCCTTGAGCCCTCCCTTGCACGTCCGGGCACGGACGCCGCCGGGCTGGCGGCATTGGTGCGCTCGATCCGGGCCTGGGGCGCGGAGCTCGGCTTCGACGCGGTCAGCATCGCCGAAGTGGATCTCAGCCGGGCTGAAGCAGGATTGATGGCGTGGCTGGCGCAGGGCTACCACGGCGACATGGATTATATGGCGAACCACGGCTTGCGGCGCGCCCGGCCGGCCGAACTCGTGCCCGGCACGGTGCGCGCCATCGTGGCGCGCATGCCTTACCTGCCGGCCGAGGGCCCCGACGACTGGCGTGCCCACGAACTCGCGCGGCTCGACGATCCCGCCACCGCCGTGATCTCGCTCTATGCCCGGGGCCGCGATTATCACAAGGTCCTGCGCAACCGCCTGCAGCAGCTCGCCAGCCGCATCGAGGCCGCCATCGGCCCGTTCGGCTACCGCGTGTTCACCGATTCGGCACCGGTGATGGAGGTGGCACTGGCCGCCCAGGGTGGCCTGGGCTGGCGCGGCAAGCATACGCTGCTGCTCGACCGCGAAGGCGGCTCGATGTTCTTCCTCGGCGAGATCCTGGTCGATGTGCCCTTCCCCGCCGACGCGCCCGAACCGGACCACTGCGGCAGTTGCCGCCGCTGCATCGATATCTGCCCGACCCAGGCCATCCTGGAGCCTTACCGCATCGACGCGCGCCGCTGCATCTCCTACCTGACCATCGAGCACAAGGGCGCCATCCCCGCGGAACTGCGCGCGCCGATGGGCAACCGCGTGTACGGCTGCGACGATTGCCAGCTGGCCTGCCCCTGGAACAAGTTCGCCCACCGCGCCACGCTGCCCGACTTCGACGTGCGCAACGGCTTCGACGCGCCCGACATGGCCGAGCTGTTCGGCTGGACCGAGACGGAATTCAACCAGCGGCTCGAAGGCAGCCCGATCCGGCGCATCGGCCATGAGCGCTGGCTGCGCAACCTGGCGGTGGGGCTGGGCAACAGCCTGCGCGCCGCTTGCGCCAGCGGCGACGCGGCGCTGGCCGCGCGCATCCGCGCCGCGCTCAGCGCGCGCCAGCCGGATGCCAGCCCGCTGGTGCGCGAGCATATCGACTGGGCGCTGGCGCAAGCGCCCAGCGCCCAGCGCCGAAGCGCACGCTAACTGACCAAAGACAGCCAGAACGGCGTGGTGACGATGGCCACCACGGTCATGACGGAAATCGTCGCGGCCACCATCGGCCCGTTGCCGCCCATGCGCACGGCCAGGATGTAGGCGCTCGACGCGGTCGGCAACGAGGCGAACAGCACCACGATCTGCGACTGCAGCTCGGTCAGCGGCAACAGCCGCCCGACCGCCCAGGCAAAGCACGGCATGGCCAGCAGCTTGACCCCGCTCCACCACGCCACCGGCCCCAGCGCGCCCGTGGCGCCGCTCATCTGCAGGCCGGCGCCCACCGTCATCAGGCCCAGCGCGGTCGAGGCGGAGCCAAGCCGGTTCAGCGTCATCGCCACCACTTCGGGCGGGTGCAGCCCGATCAGGTTGGTCAGCAGGCCGCCGGCGGTGGCCAGGATCAGCGGGTTGCGCGCCAGTTCGCGCCACAAGCGGGATTCGCCGTGGCGGGCCAGCGCCCAGACGGCGGCAACATTGCACAGCGGCACCGTGCAGCCTACGATCACCGCCATCATGGCGAGACCCTCGCCGCCGCCCAGCCGCGACGCCAGCGCCAGCCCGATATAGGAATTGAAGCGGAATGCGGTCTGCAGTCCGGAAGCGAAATCCAGCGGCTCAGGCCGCAGCACCCATTTGACGGCGTAGCCGCCCACCATGCCGAAGGCAGTGGTCATCAGCGCCAGGCCGAGCATGGCCGAGGTGGACGAGAAATCAAATTTGGCGCTGTTGGTGGACTGCAGCAACAGCGCGGGGAACAGCACGAAGTAGACCAGGCGCTCGACGCCAGACCAGAAGGCACGGTCGAAGGGGGTGTAGCGCACCAGCAGCCAGCCAATCAGGATCAGGCTGAAATCCGGCACCAGCAGGAGAGCAGAAGACATCGTCTCGTTTTTATTGTGATGGCCGCCGCGTGGCGGCAGGTGCAACCAAGTGCAGACTAGGGCAGATACCGATTGGTATTGTTTCAGAAATCGATAAATATGGCACGTCCCGTCGTACCGTCTACCCTCCATGTTTTCCCGTCGTACCCCGTTTTCCCGCCGCACCCCGTTTGCACGCATCCCGCTGCGCCGCCGCGTCAGCCAGCTGGCGCTCACCCTCTGCATGGGCGCGGTCCTGGCCATGCAGCCAGGGCATGTGCGCGCCAACGTCGTCGAAGGGATCCGCTTCGACGACGCGATCCGGGTCGGCGGCAAGGATCTGCAGCTTAACGGCACCGGCCTGCGCTCGACGTTCATCCTGAAGGGCTACGTGGCCGCGCTGTACCTGCAGGAAAAGGCGCGCAATGCCACCGTGGTGCTGGGCGACCCCGGTCCCAAGCGCCTGCAGATCCGGCCGCTGCGCGAGATTCCGGCCGATACCTTTATCAAGGCGCTGAACGAAGGGCTGCGCGAAAACCACAGCGAGCTCCAGCTGCGGCAGCTGTCCGACCGCATGCTCCAGCTCAGGCAGACCATTGACCAGATCGGCACGGCGCACAAAGGCGACGTGATCGATATCGACTTCTCGCCCGATGGCGGCACGGTGATGGCCATCAACGGCACGCCGCGCGGCAGGCCGGTCCCGGGCGAGGATTTCTACCAGGCGGTGCTGCGCATTTTCCTTGGCGACCATCCGGTCGACCGGGCACTCAAGCGCGGCCTCCTGGGCACTTGACCCCAGGGGCTGCCAACCGGCCCGCCCGCCAGCATTCACGCCGCCGGCCTCGCCGCTGCGCCACCGCGGATACCTGACCGGCGTTCTTTACCCAGGGCGGGATATCCCTGCCCGGTCATTTGACAGGAGATACGACGCATGCAATCTGGCAAAATCGCACTGGCCCTGGGCCTGGCAGCCGCCGCCACACTGGCGCAGGCACAAAGTTTCCCGAGCAAGCCGATCCGGCTGATCATCCCGTTCGCGCCCGGCGGCACCACCGACATCGTGGGCCGCGGCGCGGCCGACCAGATGAGCCGCATCCTGGGCCAGCCCGTGGTGGTGGAAAACCGTGCCGGCGGCGGCGGCTCGATCGGTGCCGACGCCATCGCCAAAGCCGCGCCCGACGGCTACACCATCGGCATCTCCACCGTCTCCACCATGGCGGTCAACCCGGCTTGCAATCCCAGGCTGTCGTACGACCCGATCAAGGACTTCAGGCCCATCACCAACCTGGCCAACGTGGCCAACGTGATCGCGGTCAACCCGAACTTCCCGGCCAAGGACTACAAGGAATTCCTGGCCGTGCTGAAGGCCAACCCGGGCAAGTATTCGTTCGCCACGTCCGGCACTTGCGCCTTCGGCCATATGCTGGGCGAGCAGTTCAAGGTCTCGACCAAGACCTTCATGGTCCATATCCCGTACCGTGGCGCAGGCCCGGCGCTGAACGACGTGCTGGCAGGCCAGGTGCCGATCATGGTCGACAACCTGCCCTCCTCGATGCCTTACATCAAGGCCGGCAAGCTGCGCCCGATCGTGGTGGCATGGAACAAGCGCATCGACTCGCTGCCGGACGTGCCGACCTTCGGCGAAATGGGCCTGAAGGAGCCGAACGACCCGGCCTGGTACGGCCTGGTGGCGCCGGCCGGCACGCCCGACGACGTCATCAAGAAGCTCAACGAGGCCGCCGTCAAGGCCCTGCAGGACAAGGACTTCCAGCAGCGCCTGCGCACCGCCGGCGCCGAACCCTCGGGCAATACGCCGGCGCAGCATGCGGCGGAGATCAAGAAGGAGTTCGCGAAGATGAAGACCCTGGTGCAGGTGCAGAACATCAAGCTGGAGCAGTGATTTTCGCTGGCTGACAAGGCTGCGATGCAGCCGGTTTGCGCCCCTTTCCCACTTGTGGGTGCGAGAGGGGCGCGCGCCAACGAAGATTCTTTGCGCGGATTCTTTGCGCGGACTCTTTGGCTGCCCGACGAGCAGCGGGCCTCAGGCGGCGATCGCCGCCGGTTGCAGCAGCGCCTGAACCTCCGCCACCGCAGGCGAATACGCCCCCGCCCGCGTGGCTGCCACTGCCGCGGTAGCCGCCGCCCAGCGCGCCTGCCGTGCCAGCGTCGCCTCGGGCTCCAGCAGCAACCCCGCCATCCAGCCTCCCATGGCAGCATCGCCGCAGCCCACCGAATCGACCACCTCGACGGCAAACACCGGCTGCTCGCAAGCCTCGTCCCCGCGCAGCAGCGTCATGCCGTGCGCGCCGCGCGTCAGCAGCACGCTCGCGCGCGGGGCCAGCGCCCTGAGCGCGGCAAGCGCGGCGTGCGCGTCCAGCGCCGGGTACAGGCCACGCAAGTCTTCGTCCGATACCTTGATGTAATCCGCCAGCCCGGCAATATGCGCGAAGACCGGCTGGTATTCCGGTGCGCGCATGGGCGTGCGGAAGTTGGGGTCGAAGGCGATGCGCTTGCCCGCTGCCGCGGCTTGCGTGGCTTCCTCGCACAGGCGCGCGGCCAGCGGCTGGCGCGCCAGGCTCAGTGAGCCGAAATGCACCGTACGCGCGGCCTGGCGCCAGCCCTGCGGCAAGCGCGCGGGATCGAAGTAGAGATCGGCGCTATCGTCACCGACGAAGAAGTACTGCGGCGGGTGCTGCACGCCGACAAAGGCCAGCAGCGGCGAGCGTTCCACCCGCTGCAGGAAACGCAGGTCCAGCCCGGCGTCCTCGCTGGCCCGGGCAAGCTGGTCGCCCAGCGTGTCGCAACTGATCGCTCCGGCAAAGGCGGTGGGAATACCCAGCCGCGCGCCCACGCGGGCTACGTTCCAGCACGAGCCGCCGGGCAGGCCGAGCCAGTCCTGTCCACCCTGGTGAACCATGTCGGTCAATGCCTCGCCGAAGACGACGTAAGCGGGCCATGGTGTCGTTGTCATTGCATCCCCTGCTGTGTTGGATAGCCGCTGCGCGCCGCGTGTCAGCCTTGCCACGCCGACGCCGCGGCCAGCGCGCGCCGGATCAGGCCTGCGGTGGAAGCATCGTGCGGCCGCGACGGCCCGCCATCCAGCTCGCTGGCAATCGGCGCGGCCAGTTGCTTGCCCAGCTCCACACCCCACTGGTCGAAGGAGTTGATATTCCATAGCACACCCTGCACGAAGGTGCGATGCTCGGAGAGCGCAATCAGCGCACCCAGGTGATAGGGATCGAGCCGCTGCAGCAGCAGCGTATTGCTGGGCCGGTTGCCTTCGAACACCATATGCGGCACCAGCGCCTCGTCCTGCACGCCCAGCGCCCTGACCTCCTCGGCGGTGCGGCCGCGCAGCAGCGCCTCGCCCTGGGCAAAGCAGTTGGCGAGCAGCTTGCCGTGGTGGCCGGGCATCGGATGCACCGGTTCGAGCGCGGCGATGAAATCCACCGGCATCCAGTGCGAGCCCTGGTGCACCATCTGGAAATAGGCATGCTGGCCGTTGGTGCCGGTCGTCCCCCACACCACCGGCGCGGTGCCTTGCGCGGCAGCGGCGCCGTCGAGCTGCACGGACTTGCCGTTGCTCTCCATTTCAAGCTGCTGCAGGAAGGCGGGCAGCAATTCGAGCGGCTCGCAATATGGCGCCACGCAGCGGCTGCCGGTGCCGAGAAAACTGCGATACCAGACGTCCAGCAGACCGAGGATCATCGGCATGTTCTGCGGCGCGTCGGCTTCGGCAAAATGCCGGTCCATGGCGCGGGCGCCGTCGAGCAGCTGGCGAAAACGCGCAAAGCCGATCGACAGCACAATCGACAGGCCAACCGCCGACCACAGCGAGAAGCGCCCGCCCACCCAGTCCCAGAACGGGAACATATTGACCGGATCGATGCCGAACGCGGCCACTGCCTCCCGGTTGGTGGAAACCGCGACGAAATGGCTGGCCAGTTGCGCCTGCGGCACGCCGTGGCGCAGGAACCAGGCGCGCGCGGTCTGCGCGTTGGCCATGGTCTCGAGCGTAGTGAAGGTCTTGGAGCAAACCACCACCAGCGTGCTGGCGGCATCCAGCCGCGCGAGCACGGCGGCGAGATCGCTGCCGTCCACGTTGGCGACGAAATGCATGCGCGGCGCTTCGCTATCCAGGTGCGCCAGCGCGCGGCAGACCATGCGCGGCCCCAGGTCCGAGCCGCCGATGCCGATATTGACCACGTCGGTGATCGCGCGGCCGTTCCAGCCGCGCCAGGAGCCGCCGCGCACGGCGTCGGCGAAGCGTTCCATCTGCGCCAGCACCGCGGCCACATCGCCGCCCACCGCCACGCCCTGCGCATGGAAGCCATCCTCCGGCCACGCGCGCAACGCCATATGCAGCGCGGCGCGGCGCTCGGTGGTGTTGACCGCTTCGCCGCGAAACATCGCATCGCGGCGCGCGGCCACGCCGGCCTCGCGGGCGAGTCCGAACAACAGCGCCATGGTGGTGTCGGTGACGCGGTTCTTGGCATAGTCCAGCGTCAGGCCGGCCGCTTCGGCCACGAAGCCGGCACCGCGCGCTTCGCCCTGCTGGCCGTCGAACCAGTCGCGCAGGTGAGCAGCGCGGATGACTTGCGCATGCGCTTGCAGCCGTTGCCAGGCGGGTAGATGGTGGGACACTTGGGACATAGCGGACATCGGGACAACTCCTGTACTTGCCGGCGCACAGGCAATCGCCAGTGCGCCGGCATGCTTCAAACGTACTTCACAGCTCTATTCACAGCGCTATTCACAGCGCTTTTCACAGCTCTTCGTGCCAGACCGCGCCATCGCGCGACGGCAGCGCGCTCGAGGCGGCGGGCCCCCAGGTGCCCGCGGTGTAGAGCTTGGGCGCGAGATTGCTCTGTGCCCATGCCTGCTGGATGGGCGCGACCCAGCGCCAGGCCTGCGCCTGCTCGTCGCGCCGCACGAACAGGCCGAGCCGGCCACGGATCACGTCGAGCAGCAGCCGCTCGTAAGCGCCTGTCTTGCGTTCGTGGCGGCCGCCCTGCCCGCGCGGCAGCATGCGTTGCAGATCCAGCGTGGCGGGCTGGAGCGACTGGGTATCGCCGGGATGCTTGACCAGAAAATGCAGGCGGATGCTTTCCTCCGGCTGCAGCGTGATCACCAGCCGGTTGCCGGGCTCGTGGTCGAGCGGACGCGGGAACAGGGAGTACGGCACATCGCGGAACTGGATCACGATCTCGGCCACACGCGACTGCATGCGCTTGCCGGTGCGCAGGTAGAACGGCACCCCGGCCCAGCGCCAGTTGGCGATCTCGGCCTTGATGGCGACGAAGGTCTCGGTCTGGCTGTCGGGCGAGACGGCGGCTTCGTTCACATACCCCGGCACCGCGTCTCCGCTGGCCGCGCCGCGGCAGTACTGTCCGCGCACCACTTTCTCGGCCACTTCGTTCAGCGCGATCGGCTTGAGCGCCTTGAGGATCTTCAGCTTCTCGTCGCGGATCGCGTCCTCGGACAGGCTGGAGGGCGGCTCCATCGCCACCATGCACAGCAGTTGCAACAGGTGGTTCTGCACCATGTCACGCAGCGCGCCGATGCCGTCGTAGAAGGCGCCGCGCTTTTCCACGCCGATTTCCTCGGCAATGGTGATCTGCACATCGCGCACCCATTCGCGCCGCCACAGCGGTTCGAACAGCACGTTGCCAAAGCGCATCGCCATCAGGTTCTGCACCGATTCCTTGCCGAGGTAGTGGTCGATGCGGTAGATCTGGTCTTCGGCAAAATGGCGCGCCACCGCGGAGTTGATCGCATCGGACGAGGCCAGGTCATGGCCGAGCGGCTTCTCCAGCACGATGCGCACACCGGCGTGATTGAGCCCGGTGCGGGCCAACTGGTCGCAGATCGGCACGAACAGGTGCGGCCCGGTGGCGAGATAGAACACCACCACCGGCGCGGCGCGCGCGCGCACCAGTTCGGCCAGGGAATCGAAACCCTCCGGCACCTTGGCGTCCACCTGCAGGTAGGAAATGCGCTCGGCAAAGGCCCGCCAGGTTTCGGCATCCGCGGCCGCCGGCAACGCGGGACGCACCTTGGCCTCCAGCATGGCCAGGTAGGCCTCCTGGCCGAGCGGCTGGCTGCCCAGCGCGAGAATGCGCCCGCGCGGGTGCAGCGAGCCCACGCAGTGCGCGTCGAACAGCGCCGGCAGCAGTTTGCGCGTGGCCAGATCCCCGGTGCCGCCGAACAGCACGAAGTCGAATTCGGGCACGGCGCCTACAGTATTGCTTTGCATCATGTCACCAGTCGGTTGGTCTTTCGGTTCATCGGTTTATCGGTTCGAAACGGGATGAGGCAATCCGCTGCCGCGCTAGCGCGGCGCAGCCCATCCCTTGTAGTCCTTCACATTGGCGCGCGTCACCAGCGTGGAAGGCAGCAGCACCGTGCGGGATGCGGGCGGCTTGCCGTTCATCAGCCCTACGCCGATCTCCACCGCGGTGCGCGCGATCGCCCAGGGGTCCTGGCTGGCCGAGGCCTGCACCAGGGTATTTGCCTTGAGCGCGGCCTCGATATCGGGCGCGCCATCTACCGAGGCGATCAGAATGCCGCGCCGGTTCAGCTGGCGCGCGGCCAGGTCGGCGCCAACCGCCTGCGGATCGTTGATGGTGAAGACCGCATCGACCTTGGGGAAACGGGTCAGGTAAAGCTGCATGACATTGAGCCCGCCCTCGCGCGAGCCCTTGGCATCCTGGTCGTCGGACAGGACATGGATGCCGGGGTGCAGGTCCAGCACGCTCTTGCAGCCCTTCACGCGATCCAGCACGGCGGACACCGGCGGGCCGTTCTGGATGATCAGGTTGCCGCGCCCGCCCAGCCGTTCGGCAAGAAAGGCGCAGGCGAGTTCGCCGGCCTGGGTGTTGTCGGTCTGCACCGTGGCGTCGGCACCCGCCGCGGCCACGTCCACCGCCACCACTACGATGCCGGCCTTGCGGGCCTTCCTCACGGCGGGCTCGATGGCGCGCGCATCGGCCGCGTTGATCAGGATGAGGTCCACCTTCGACACGATGAAACTGTCGATATGCGAGAACTGCTTGTTGAGGTCGTAGTCGGCGGACAGCACGGTGACCTTGGCGTCCGGGTTGATCTTCCTGGCCGCCGCCTCGGCGCCGTGTGCCAGCGCGACGAAGTACGGGTTGCCCAGCGAGCCGAGCGTGACGCCGACTTTCTTCAGCGGCCTTTGCACCGCGGCGCTCGCCGATGCCGGGGCCGGCGCGGTCTGTGCCGCTGCGCCGCTGCACAGTACGCTCGTTGCCGCCAGCGCGAGTGCCGCCAGGTAATGCTTGGACATGTCTTGCCTCCAGTTGCCGTGTGTTCAGCGCAAGCGCCTCAGGTGCGCGCCGAGCCCTTGCGGCGATAGCGGTCGAGCGCCACCGCGCCGATGATCACCAGGCCCTTGATGATGTACTGCCAGATATCGGACACGCCCAGCAGCACCAGGCCGTTGGACAGCACCGCGATGATCAGTGCCCCCACCAGCGTGCCGGCGATCGAGCCGGTGCCGCCGACAAAGCTGGTGCCGCCCAGAATGACCGCCGCGATCGCATCGAGTTCATACGACTGGCCCAGTTGCAGCCCGTTGGCGGCGTACAGCCGCGAGGCGGACATCACGCCGCCGAGGCCGGACAGCAAACCCGAGACAGCATAGACAAACAGCAGCACGACCCACACCTTGATGCCGGACAGCCGCGCCGCTTCCGCATTGCCGCCCACCGCATAGATCTGCAGGCCCAGCACGGTACGGCGCAGCACGAACCACGACACCGCCACCACGGCAAAGGCGATGATCACCAGCCAGGGCACGCCCAGCACCTGCGCGTTGCCGATAAAGGCAAAGCCGATATCCGGGTTGTAGATCGTGCTGTCGTTGCCTACCAGCCGCGCCAGCCCGCGCACGGCGGTCAGCGTGCCGAGCGTAACAATGAACGGCGGCAGTTTCATGAAAGCGACCAGGGCGCCGTTGACGATGCCGAACAGCAAGCCGCACAGCAGCGCGGCCGGCACGCTCAGCATGCCGAGTTGCGGCACCAGCGACATCAGCATCGCCACCACCGCCGAGATCGACAGGATCGAGCCGACCGACAGGTCGATGCCACCGGTCAGGATCACGAAGGTCATGCCCGCGGCCAGCACCACATTGATCGAGGCTTGCTGCGCGATGATCGACAGGTTTTGCCAGCCGGCGAAGTTCTCGGTGAGCACCGAGAAGCCGATGCACAACAGCACCAGGATGGGCAGCATGCCGAGCGCGCGCAGGCGCTCCTGCGTGGTGATGCGGCCGAGGCCCGGCGTCGGCGCGGCCGGACCGGAGGAAGGAACGGGACGGGTAATGGATTCGTGCATGGTTGTCTCCTGCGCCGGCTGTTGCGGGGATCTGCGGGGATCTGCGGGGCGGCGTCGATATCTCGTGTTCGCTGGCGGGGCCGGGCCCCGCGCGCTATCTCAATGCAGCAGGCTGTGCGCCTCCCCGGATGCTTCCGGCGGCGGCATGCCAACCCATGCGGGCGCCGGCTGCGCCGCGCCCGTGGCAAGCGCGATGATGCGTTCCTGGGTTTCGGCGGCGCTGCTGGCGGGGCGCACCTCGCCGGCCAGCGCGCCCTCGCGCATCACCAGTACACGGTCGCACAGTCCCACCACTTCCGGCAGCTCGCTGGAGATCATCAGGATCGCCACGCCGCTCTCGGCCAGGGCGTTGATCAGCCGGTAGATTTCCGACTTGGCGCCGATATCGACGCCACGGGTGGGCTCATCGAGGATCAGCACGCGCGGCTGGATTTCCAGCAGGCGCGACAGCATCACCTTCTGCTGGTTGCCCCCCGACAGCGCCCCCACGTTGACCTGCGCATGCGCCACGCGGATGCCGAGCGTATCGATGGCCTCCGAGGTCCGCCGGCGCGCGGCGGGCCGGTTCAGGCGCCCGAGCCCCAGCGCATCGCGCGCGGCCACGATGAGATTGATGTTCTCGTTCACGCTCTGGTCGAGGAACAGGCCCTGCAGCTTGCGGTCCTCGGTCAGGTAGGCGATGCCGGCATCGATAGCCTGGCGCGGGCCGCCGGCCGGCAGCGTGGCCAGTCCGGCCGGGCCGGCAATGCGAACCTCGCCGCGCGTGCGCGCATCGGCGCCGAACACCAGGCGCGCCAATTCGGTGCGGCCCGCGCCGACCAGGCCCGCCAGCCCCAGCACCTCGCCGGCGCGCAGATCGAAGCTGCAGCCCTTGACGCGCCGCCCGTCGGCCACATCGCGCACCGACAGCATCACCTCGCCCTGGCGCGACAGGCCATGCGTCTTGGTGTAGAAGCCCGACAAGTCGCGCCCCACCATCATCTTGACCAGCGCCGCCTGCGACAGGTGCTCGCGCTCCAGCGTGCCGACGAAGCAGCCGTCGCGCAGCACCGTCACACGGTCGGCCAGTTCGTCGATCTCGGCCATGCGGTGGCTGATATAGAGAATCGCCATGCCTTCGCCGCGCAACTGGCGGATCAGCGCGAACAGGCGATCCGTCTCGTGCGTGGACAGCGGCGTGGTGGGTTCGTCCATCACCAGGATGCGCGCCTCGAAGTGCACGGCTCGCGCGATCTCCACCAGCTGGCGCTGCGCGATCGACAGGCTGGCGACGCAGGTGACGGGCGAGAAGTCCGCACCCAGCCGGGCCAGCGTGGGCTCGCAGGCGCGCGCCATTTCGCCGCGCGCCACCAGCCCGCGCCGCTGCAGCGCGCGGCCAAGGTAGATGTTCTCCGCCACGCTCAGGTTGGGCGCCAGGCTCAGCTCCTGGTAGATCACCGCGACGCCGAGGTCGCGCGCCGATTGCGGCCCGTCGATCTCCACCCGTTGCCCGTCGATATGGCATTCGCCGCCGGGATCCGCGGTGTAGGCGCCGGACAGGATCTTCATCAGAGTCGACTTGCCGGCGCCGTTTTCTCCCATCAGGGCATGGACCTCGCCGGCATAGGCGGTCAGTTCCACCTTGCGCAGCGCGCGCACGCCAGGGAAGGTCTTGCAGATATTGCGCAGCACCAGCAAGGGCGGCCTGGCGGGGAATTCAGGCAGATCAGACGATGGCATGGTTGGCCTCCGGAATCATGGCGGATGCGCCCCTGAGCATTTCGGCCCGCGGCGAGAAATTCATGAACATCGGCAGCGAAGCAGCGCCGACCGCGCCAGCGTTGGCGCCGAAGCAGCCGCGCACCACGCGCGGGGGGCGCCGCGCTTCGGGCGCACCCTCGTCCAGCTCGGCTTGCAGGCGTGCGATCAGCGCCGCCACCAGGCCGGCGTCGATATCGGCGTCGAGGATGATCAGCGGCACGTCGAGCACCGCCAGGGCGGATTGCATGGCGGGCGCGAGCGCATCGATACAGTCTTCCAGCCACTGCGCCACCGCCGGATGCCCGGCGCGCACCTGCGCTTCCAGGTCGGCGTGGCCGTCGATGGCCACGCCGTGATGGCGCAGGTGGCGCGTCAGCGCATTGAGCGAGGCGCGCGCCAGCAGGATGTCGCGCCGCTTGCCGGTGCGCGGCGCCGAGGCCAGCGTGCTCGGCTGCACCGGCATCATGCCGATATCACCGGCATTGCCCGACACGCCGCGCACGCAGTCGCCATTGAGCGCCACGCCGCCGCCGATGGCCGGGCCGAGGAAGACATAGAGGAAACTCTGCGCGTGGTGGCGGCCGTAGAACAGTTCGGCCACGGCGGCGGCTGTGCCGTCGTTCTCGCCGAACACCGGCATGTCGGTGGCGTCCGCCAGTTCCGTGGCGAAGTCCACCGCATCCCAGGCGCGGAAGGTGGCTTGCGAGGCCTCGTCCTGCAGATCCAGTTCGCGCAGCCAGGCACCAAGGTTGTAAGGCTGGGCCACGCCGATGCCGAGCAGGCGCTTGCGCTCGGCCGGCGTCAGCTGCGCGCGCAGCGCGGCCACGTCGTCGCGCACGATCGCCAGCGCCTGCTCCGGGTGCGGCAGGATCATCCGGTGGGCACGGGTGGCGAGGATCTCGCCGCCAAAGTCCACCATCACGCACTCGATGCTGGCGCGGTCCAGCCGCACGCCGATGCCGAACGCCCCCTTGGGCTGCAGGCGGATCAGGCTGGCCGGCTGGCCGCGCTGCCCGTCCTGGCGGCGGCCCGCCACTTCGATCAGGCCATCGTCGGTCAGCGTCTGCACGATGCTGCCCACCGCCGTGTTGGTGAGCTGGGCCATGCGGGCGAGATCGGCCTTGGACGCCTCGCCGGCCCGGCGCAGCGCCAGCAGCAGCGCACGCTCGTTGTACAGCCGCAGGCTGGCGGAATTCACCCCGCGGCCGGCCTTGGCACTGTTCATATCGTCTCCGGTGTTGTTCTGAGCGCCGCCTGGATCACAGTATCGGTTCGCTGCGGCATTAATTAATTCAGTTTGAATTAAATAATAAAGAGGAGCAGAACTCAAGGAAGGGGAAACCCGAGGCAAGCGGTTGCATTGCGCCGCCAAAGCGCCTTGCGCACCACCGGACATCCCACCTGCCCCGGCATGCTTTAGAATCCAGTCTCGCGCTTTTCGCCCCCTGCCATGGACTCCATCTTCGACGCCATCCTTCCCGCGCCTTTTGGCAAGATCGGCGTGCGTACCGACGGCGAATGCGTCCGCGAGATCGTCTACCTGCCCGAGAGCATGCAGTGCATCGAGCCTGCCAATGCGGTCGCGCAACGGCTGGCGCGGCAGCTCGAGGCCTATTACGCCGATCCGGATGCGCCCTTCGATATCCCGCTGGCATCGGTCGGCAGCGACTTCCAGCGGCGGGTATGGCAAGCCATCGCGAGCGTGCCGCGCGGCCAGGTCACCACCTATGGCGCCGTGGCCCGGCAGCTCGCCAGCGCGCCGCGGGCGGTCGGGCAGGCCTGCGGGGCCAATTACTTCCCGGTGGTGATTCCCTGCCATCGCGTTGTTGGCGCCAGCGGTATCGGTGGCTTTGCCAACCACCAGGGCGACGGCTTCTTCCTTGACATCAAACGCTGGTTGCTGATCCATGAAGGGGTGCTGCTGGCATGAACGAACTCGCCCCCGTTGAAGACGACGCCGAAGCCCCGGACAGCCTGGCGCTGCTTGCCGACCTGGACCTGGTCCATCGTTTCTGCGATGCGCTGTGGCTGGAAGACGGGCTGGCGCGCAACACCATGGATGCCTACCGGCGCGACCTGACGCTGCTGTCGCGCTGGCTGCATGCCACCGCTACGGCCACGCTGCTGGGGGTGGACGACGCCGCCCTGAATGGTTACTTCGCATCGCGCCACCCCGAGACGCGCGCATCGTCGGCCAACCGGCGGCTCGCCGTGTTCAGGCGCTTCTTTCAATGGGCGCTGCGCGAACACATGATCACCGCCGACCCCTGCCTGCTGCTGCGCCCGGCCAAGCAGCCCCCGCGCTTTCCCAAGACGCTGACCGAGGCCCAGGTCGAAGCCCTGCTCGAAGCACCGGACACTGCCACGCCGCTCGGACTGCGCGACCGCACCATGCTGGAGTTGATGTATGCCAGCGGGTTGCGGGTGTCCGAACTCACGCAGATGAAGACCATCGAAGTCGGTCTCAACGAAGGCGTGGCGCGCGTAGTGGGCGGCAAGGGCAACAAGGAACGGCTGGTGCCCTTCGGCAGCGAGGCCGGCGACTGGCTGCGCCGCTACCTCGCCGAAGGCCGCCCCGCGCTGCTGGGCGGGCGCGCCTGCGACGCGCTGTTCGTCACCCAGCGCGGCGAGGGCATGACGCGCCAGGCCTTCTGGCACCTGGTCAAGCGCCACGCGCGCGAAGCGCAGATCTACGCGCCGCTGTCCCCGCATACCCTGCGGCATGCCTTTGCCACCCACCTGCTCAACCACGGCGCCGACCTGCGCGTGGTGCAGTTGCTGCTGGGGCATGCCGATATTTCCACCACGCAGATCTATACGCACGTGGCGCGCGAGCGCTTGCGGGAACTGCATCAGCATCACCACCCGCGCGGCTAGAAGACTGCGCGGTCATTGCGATCCGTCATCGTCAACTACCCCGGCCTAAAGGCCGGAGCTTGTAGAGGCAACTGAACAGGCTCGGGTTGACCAGGCAAAGCGGTACCCAACCCGCTACGTTGCGACCAGGTGCAAGACCAACGTTGGAATGCTTCCTCAGCTCCAACCTCTTGAAGCCCCGGTTGCAGACAAGCGACAGGGTAAGCACGAAACGGATCGGGGCAGATCGCCGGTTCGCAACATTGCCGAGGGGAGACCTCCCGCAAGGGAGGCGTCACCAGGCCCGTAAGGGCAACTTTTTGGGAGAGATTGCCTTGGCAGTCTTTGTGTTGGACAAGCGCGGCAAGCCGCTCATGCCGTGCAGTGAGAAGCGCGCCAGGCTGTTGCTGGCGTGCGGCCGCGCGCGCGTGCACCGCGTGATGCCCTTCGCCATCCGCCTGGTGGATCGGCG
>NZ_JBFTQG010000071.1:0-21886 GCF_056398885.1 Cupriavidus sp. 01T418 | reverse complement strand
TCTCGGCCAAATCGTGCAGGTTCTCCCACGGGAACGTGCCGTCGAGCCACTTCATGGCGCGGCCGCGGAAACGGTCACGCGCCAGCTCACGCACGGTACCGACCAGTGCGCGTTGTTCAGAAGTGAGTTGCAACCTGGTATTGCTCATTGCCTTTTTCCTTTGATGGGAAACGCCTGTCTACCGGGCATGTGGTTCCGGCCAGCTCGCAGACAACAACGTGCGAACTAGGGCTTCTGATTAATCGAACTGGTTCCTTGGCCCGAGGACGCAGGAGTTGCTCATCGCTATTCCACCACCGCGGTAAAGTTGGGGGCACGGCGTTCTGAGAAGGCGGCGAGGCCTTCGGCGTAGTCGGCCGAACCCAGGATTGCGGGCAGCGCCGCGCGCTCTGACCGCAGGGCCTCGGCCAGCGGCTGCTCGATACCTTGATAGACCAGGCGCTTGATGGCCGCCAGCGCTGGCGCCGATCGGCCGGCTAGTAGCGTAGCGAGCGCCCGTGCGCGTACGTCCAGATCTTCTTGTGCGACCACCGCGTTGACTAATCCGATCTCGAGCGCATACTCACTCGTCACGGGCTCGCCTGTAAGCATCATCTGCAGCGCCCGGCTGGCACCGATCAGGCGCGGCAGGCGTTGCGTGCCCCCCGCGCCAGGGAAGGCTCCCACGCGGCTCTCGGTGAGCCCGATCGTGATGCCGCTGGCGGCCAGACGCAGATCGCAACCGAGCGCCAACTCAAGGCCGCCGCCAAGCGCCAAGCCATTAAGCACCGCGATGGTGACGAAGGGCGCGGCGGCGATGGTGTCGATCACCTCGCGGATCGAGCCATTGTGCGCAAGGCGCGCGTCAAGGTCCATCTCCTTGCGCTCCTTCAGGTCGGCTCCTGCGCAAAAGGCGCGCCCGCAGCCGCGAATCAGCACCACGCGCGCGCGCTGCTTCGTCGCCTCTGACACAGCCTCCAGCAGCGCCGCGCATGTGTTCACACCAAGCGCATTCATGCGCTCCGGTCGACACAGCCGAATTTCGAAGGCGCCCTCGCCGATCGCTTCGAACGTCACGTCTTGATTCATTTCAGTCCCTTTTTAAGATGAGAATTTTGGGCGACGCAGGTCCAAATCTTGTGCCGTGCTCGCGCCAAGGCCATCCTTATGGTCTCGATATTCGGCGATCGCTGGCGCGCCCTCCCACAAGGAATAGTCTCGCAGATGCGCGGTGCCGTGCTCTGTGACAATCCGCATCGGCGCTACTGCAAGCCGACGTAACCCGATGCCAGTCGAGTGACGTCAATCAGCCTGGATACCCTTTTCGCTAACCAATTGCTTCCAGCGAGCCAGGTCCGATCGCAGCAAGCTCGCGAACGCCTCGCTGGTACCTGGCTGTGGCATGGCGCCGACGCGCGCAAGCATCTCCTTGAAATCAGGCTGAGCCAGCGCCGCATTTACCTCTTCGTTTAAACGCTTGACCAAAGCCGGCGGCAGCCCGGCAGGTCCAAATAGTCCCCACCACGCCTCTAGCTCGAAGCCTTGCAGGCCGGCTTCAGTCGCCGTCGGCAATTCCGGCAACAGCGGCGAGCGTCGCATGCTGGTCACTGCCAAACCGCGGATCTTGCCCGCACGAATAAGCTCTGTTGAGGCCGGCAAACTCGGCAGTAGCATTTGCAGGTTCCCTGCCATCAGGTCCACAAAGGCCGGCGAAATACCCTTATAAGGAACATGTATGAGTTCCACCTTTGCAGCTTTGGCGAACAGTTCGGTGCCCATCTGGTTCAGGCCGCCAACGCCAGCTGAGCCGTACTTGATACTGCCCGGTTTCGCCGCCGCCAAGGCGATGAACTCACGGAGGTTCTTGGCATTCACCTTTTCCGATATCACGACGACAAACGGAGCAGCGGCGATCTTGCCGATGGGCGTCAGGTCTTTTTCAGGATCGTACGGAAGGTGCTTACGCGTGGCAGCAGTCGTTGCGATCGAACCAGAACATAGCAAGAGCGTGTAACCGTCGGGCTTGGACTTGGCCACCACGTCAGCGCCAATCGAGCCGCCGGCGCCCCCCTTGTTTTCAATCACCACGCTCTGACCCAGCTTCGCGGAAAGCTTTGCTGCCAGCACGCGCGCCATAGGGTCATCGCTTCCGCCTGGTTGGAAAGGAACTATGAGTCGGATCGGACGATCAGGCCACGTTCCTTGCGTCGACGCGGGTGCAGGCAAAGTGATGCCTGCGAGGACAGTGGCAGCGATAGCAAGCATCGCCCGACGAGATTTCGAGAATTGCACCTTGTCTCCTTCAAGCTCGGGGCGTCTGGCACTGGAGCCGCTACGAGCTAATTGATTTAGATCATTTACACACAATGTAAAAGCATTCCATGGAAGTGTCAAGGGATCTTGGCGTGCTTGAGGGGCTTCGCTTCGAAAGCATGAATCTGCCATGCACCCGTCACTTGGGGTGAACCTGCCGCCCGAGTTCTTCCGCGACTTCCCGTCGTCCCTGAACTTCGCCTTCAATGCCCGTGACTCGTTCACCGTCTGGCTTGCTGGTCATCCGAGTCTGGCCAGTACGTTCGAGCGCGCGCCGTACGCCGCCTTGTATGGACGCATTCAGGCGCGCGTGCAATTCAAACCGGTTATCGAGCGCGAACGCTTCGCGCAGATTATTTAGTTGAGGCACTCCTGCGTGCTTACGCACTACCCGTCGACGGGGTGCGCGAACATATCCAACGATACATCGTGGTTCAGGACAACGCAGGTCTTCTTGGATGCGCCGGTATCGAGCTATGGCGCGGTCGGTGTCCTGCGAGGGCTAGAAGTTGTAGCGTTGCATTCTGTGTGGAACTTAAGCGGCGGTTGGCGCGAATGACCGGAGGGTGGCGCCATCATGGGCCTGAGCCTCGCACTGAGCAGCGAGATCACTTTCGAGAAGGGTCGCGGGAAGCAGAGCAACTTCCACGATTACGAGGTGCTGCGCCACCACACCTCGCCGCGCATGATCGGCACCCATCTGGTGAACGACAACCACGCCCACCCACCGGGTGGCCCGGGACGCTGCAACGCCGACAGGCCCGTATCCACTTTGACCAACCGCACCAGCCCACACGCGTACACGTTGCCGCTCACAAAAATCGCCAGATTGCCCCAAGGGGCGTAGTAGGTGATGTCACTTGTCTCAGGCTTCATGTCGGAAGGTGCGCCAGCCGTGGACAACTTGCGCGGCAGGTTGGCGAATCGCTCGATCACGGCGTAGTCCTCCAGCGTCAGGGACAGCGGCAGCAATGCTTGACAAACCTCCTATGACTCACTAGATTAATAAATCATTTATATGATTTTAGACAAAAAGCAGGCGCCGCTTCGGCACGACCTGTCGAATGGAGGAAGACAATGACCGCGCTCAATACGCGCCGGCCCACTCGCGCTCGCGAAGGTGGTGGCACTGACCACACGGTCACCATGCGCGCCGCTCCGACACATCCGGCAACCCGTCGCAGCCGCACAGGCAGTTCGCCGACTTCTGCCTCATCTCCGTCACCGCAACCTGATCCTGGGAATGATCGCGCATGACATCGTCCATTTTGCAAGACACGGCATCATCCAACAGCCCTACGGGGCAGATCGCGCGCTTCGTGCACCAGAGTCGCTGGCGCGACTTCCCCGCAGCCGTCCGGCATGAAGCCTTGCGCGCCTTCGTCAACTGGGTCGGCTGTGCCGTGGGTGGCGCCTCTCATCCCGCCGTGCAGCGTGCCCTGCCCGCCTTGTCGGCCCTGACCGGTGCGCAGGCGTGCACGGTGTTGGGTACCGGCCAGCGGCTCGATCCACTGAATGCGGCCTTGATAAATGGCCTGAGCGCCAGCGCCTATGCTTTCGACGATACCCATCTCGCCACCATCGCCCATCCCACAGCCCCGACGGTGGCCGCGTTGTTGGCCTATGCGGAAATGCATCCGGTCTCCGGGGAGGATTTCCTGAACGCACTGATCCTGTCCAATGAAGTGCAATGCCGCCTGAGCCTTGCGCTAGCCGTGCCACCCGCCCAATGTCACCTCGGTCTCTATATGACCGGAATCACGGGTCCGGCCGGCGTGGCGGCCGGCGTGGGCAAGCTGATGGGGTTGTCGGCACAGCAACTCGTGTGGGCCATCGGCATCGGCGCCACCCAGGGCAGTGGGCTGCGCGCCACCCATGGCACGCTGTGCGGCGGCTTCCCGCCCGCCAATGCCGGCCGCAACGGCCTGCTCGCGGCGCATTTGGCGCAGGCGGGCTTGACCTGTCATGATGACGCCCTGGGATCGAAGCACGGCCTGCTGCCGGTGTTCGGCCAACCACCGAACGTCGCTGCCCTGACGCAAGGCCTGGGCGAGTCCTACGCGTGCATGGATGTCGTCGCCAAGCCCTATCCTGCCGGGGTGCTCGTCCATCCCATCATCGACGCTTGCCTGCAGATCGCCGACGCGCACGCCATTCCTTCGGAGGAAATCGAGTGTATTGCACTGCAGGTGCATGAACTCGGTCTCGGTCTGACCGGGAACAAAGCGCCAAAGCATGCCCAGGACGCGCAGGTCAGCATCTACCACTGGGCTGCCGCCGTACTGCACCATCGGCGCGCCGGCCTGCATGAGGCCAGCGAGGCCTGCGTCCACGACCCGGCCGTCGTCGCCTTGCGCCAGCGTATCGAGGCGAGCGTCGCCGACGACCTGCGCGCGGACCAAGCGCGCATCATCGTGACCTTGCGCGACGGCACGCGCCACGAAGCCGCCGCCCTGCCCTGCCTCGGATCGGCCCAACGACCGATGAGCGACGCGCAACTCGACGCCAAGCTGGTCTCCCAGGCCACCGGTCGCTTCGGCGCTGACGGCGCGCGCCAACTGGCCACACATTGCTGGAACCTGCCACACGCTGCCGACATCCGCCAGGCGGCGCCCGGATTCTGGGGCCAAGGCCCCCGGCCCCTTCAGAGAGATTGAGATGCAGCGAATCTTCCGACACCTGACCATCGCCATGGCCGTCCTCGGCGCCGTTGCCGCACCAGCCCGGGCCGAGGAATACCCAACCAAGCCGGTTCAACTCGTCATCCCTTACACGGCGGGTGGTGGCACCGACGTGCTGGCCCGCATCGTCGCCGAAAAATTGAGCGCCAGCCTCGGCCAGCGGGTTGTCCCGGAGAACCGGCCCGGCGCCGGCACCGCGCTGGCCGCCGGCCTGGTGGCACGCGCCGCGCCAGATGGCTATACACTGCTGTTCGGCACCATGGCCCATGCGCTCAATGCCACCATGAATCCGAACCTGTCATTTGACTCCGTCAACGACTTCGCCTTCGTTGGCAAGGTCGGCCAGATCGCCCTTCTGGTCGTGACCAACCCGAAGCTTAAGGTCAACGATCTGAAGGGACTGGTCGCCCAGATGCGCAGCCAGCCCGGCAAGGCGCAATTCGGGTCCGCGGGAATTGGCACGCCAATGCACCTCGGCGGTGAACTGCTGAAGCAGGTCACCATGACCCATGCGGTGCACGTACCTTACAAGGGCGAAAGCACCGCGCTGACAGATCTGCTCGGCGGCCAGATCACCTTCATGCTGTGCTCGCTGACCACGTGCGCGCCCCGGGCCCAGGATGGCTCGCTCAAGGCGCTGGCGGTCACGGCCACGCACCGCTCCCCTCTCGCTCCCTCCGTCCCGACGGTCGGTGAAGCCGGCTTTCCCGGTGCGGAAGTCAATACCTGGTTCTTCGTCGCCGCGCCGAAGGGCACCCCCGCTGCCGTGGTGGCGAAGCTGAGCACCGCTCTGAACGCCGTCATGGCGGATCCGGCCTTCAAGACGCGAGTCCAGGCGATGGGCGTCGAAGTCGAACGCCATACCACGCCAGAAGCCACCCAGACGCTGGTCCAGTCCGAGATCAACAAGTGGCGCCCCATTATTACCGCGACCGGCGCGCAGGCCCAGGCATCCCAATGAACCACGACGATTCGACAACCTACCGCGGCAGCCTGCCCAAGAACGCCGCCGCGCTGAGGATATGGCACGACACCGGCCCCGGCGAAGCGGCATTGGAGCCGGCCCTGCCGATCGTTGACCCCCACCACCATCTGTTCGGCAAGGCGACCGACGCGCAGTATTACCGACGCTTTGATCTCGAACGTGACCTGGCCGGTGGCCATCGCATCGTCGGCACCGTCTATGTCGAGGCGTATGCATCTGGCTGGCGCACGAGCGGACCGGAACGGGAGTGGCCAAAATCGGGGGCACCTTCTATGACGCAGGAATTACATTCGAAAATCCTTCGATTCGCCTGTCAGGCGGGTACCAACGCCTGAAATTGCGTTTGTCCTCGCCATTGAGAACGGCACATCGCACCTGCAGCAGTGCATTGGCTTCCGGCATAGTCCAACGCATGTGCCCATTCCTCTTCATGCGTTGACCAATCACATAGTCGACGACCGATTCCGCTCCTGCGCTTGAAATAGGCGGCCCTTGCGCTCGCTGCTGATAGTTGACGAGATAGCGGGAGCAACATCGCAGATAACGAATCACCCGCCCTAGTGGATTGCGGGCACCAACCCATCCTGTGTTGCGTGACAGCGCAGCTTGCGCTGGCTCTCCGCCGGTACGAACAGGAGTGAACGCAACGGCTTGGGCATGGTGCTTCATATCAGGACCTGATTACGGCGTTTCGAAAATCGCGTTGGACTGATCTTACGACGACATCTAACATGCAAATTCATGCGCGGGGAAATGTCGCCCAATATCATCAAATCCGGTTCTGGTGTAATGGCGCTCCACATCCGCGCAGACACCCGGGCTTTCGTTCAAGCGTCACTCGCCAAATTCACCAAGTCAATAGACGTATCATGCGACTCCTTTTTTCATCCATCACCTGCTGCACGCTAATGCTAGTCTGCGCGACAGCCGGCGCGCAGCAATATCCAAGCAAGCCGATTAACCTGGTGGTGCCGTTCCCAGCAGGTTCAGGCAGCGATTCGGCGGCACGAATAATTGCGAATCAGTTGGGCGCTGCCCTGCAGCAGTCCGTGGTTGTCCAAAACCGGCCGGGTGCCAACACGGCGATAGGCGCCGGTGCTGTCGCGGCGGCGCCGTCGGACGGGTACACGCTACTGCTGGCTACGGCCAGTACGGTCGCATTGCCCAGTCTGAACAAGTCTCTTCCACTGGACATAAAAAAGGACCTGACTCCCATCTCCCAGTTGACGGACTTTGTCCTTTACCTGTACGTGAACGCTGAGTTGCCGATCAAGACTTTCCCGGAGTTTGTCGCCTATGCAAAAGCACACCCGGGACAGCTCAACTACGCAACGGGTAATGCCACGGGCATAGTGTCAAGTACGCAGCTTACATCCATGGCGGGAATCAAGATGGTCGGCGTCGCTTACAAGGGCGAGCCTCCAGCGCTTACAGACCTGGTCAGCAACAGAATCCAGGTCATGTTTTCGTCGCCGACGTCCGCCGATACCTTCGTCAAGCAAGGGAAGCTTCGGGTATTAGCCACCACTCTTCCGAAGCGCTCCCCATTTGCCCCCGAGGTTCCAAGCATTGCGGAGTTCTTGCCAAAGTTCAGCACGTGGGGTTGGGGAGGATTGATGGGTCCGCCAAATATGCCTCGTCCTGTTGTCGATCGGCTGGCGCGCGAAGTGAACAAAGTCCTCCAGAAACCGGAGGTCAGGAAGGGATTGGAAGGCATGCAGATGATCCCCCATGGATCAACCCCGGAGGAATTTGCGGCATTCTTCAAGGAACAGACAGAACTCTATAGCCGCGTGCTTCGCGAAGCGGGCGTTCAGCCTGAGTAAAAAAGGTATTAGCAATGACCAAGACAAAAATTTACTGGCCAGTCGGCCTAACGCGGGAGCTGCCGCAGCGCACGGCAGATGGCGCTGTTATTGAGCAGGCCATGTCGGCATACATGAAGGGCATCGCCGCGCCCGGAACGGAAGTGACACTGGGCTGGATGGAACGAACCACTTCCCTGTTGTCCTCGAATTTCCTGGGTATGTTGAATGATGTTCAAGTCATCGCGGATATCCTGCGCGCCCAACAGGAAGGCTATGATGCAGCGGTCATAGGTCCCCACTGGGACCCGGGCTTGTACGGCGCGCGCGAGGCAGCGTCGATTCCCGTCGTCGGGCCCCTGGAGGCGGCAACCATGGTGGCACAGACGTTAGGGCGGCGGTTCGCGGTACTTACCATGCACGACGGATATGTACCGATGATTGAGCGAAGCATGCGTTTGTATGGTTGTGGCGAACGTGCGTTGGTGGGCCGCCCGGTACGCAAGTTCGCGATGACATTTCAGAACCTGTCGGCGGCACTCTCCGGAGATGATGACGAGTTTCTGAGGGAGTTCACAAAAACGGCAACGGAATGCATCGCTGATGGCGCCGACGTGATCATCGCGGGGGGGCAATTATTCGGACCCGTATTTCAGCGACATGGATATATCACTGTGCCGAATACTGGCGTTCCCGTGGTGGAGGTCGCTTCGTGCGGTCTCAAGCTGGCGGAGGTCTTGGTGGATTTGCGAAGGTCCGTGGGGCTTGTGAAGAGTGAGCATCCCCATGCTCCCTTCCGCACACCACCGAGCGAAATCGTCGCCGAAGCTTGCCGTACGTTCGGGATTGCGGGCGCGTCGTCACACCACCCGTCTGACGTGTCGGTGTCAGCCGAAACCTGATCTGGCCGGCAATTGGATTGCTAAGTCATCCATATCGAGCCAGAGTCTTGGAAGTACAGGGTGATGTCAAGTTGTCTGGCGATGCCCGAGGGGGCGCCCAAAGCCAACCAAGCCGGAGATGCGATGCTGACAGACCTCGTTCAGCTTCGGACGTTTGTGACAGTTGCCGAAGAGCGGCATTTGACGCGGGCGGCTGAACGCTTGCATATCAGCCAGTCCGCTGCAAGCATGCACGTGCGGGCGATCGAAGAATCTCTTGGCTCGAAGGTTTTCTCGCGAACGAACCGAAACCTGGAACTCACTCACGCCGGTGAGCTTTTGCTCGAGAGGGCGAGAGTATTGCTTAAGGAGGAGGCTATATTCGCGTCGTTCGCGCGGGAGATTCGGGGAAAAATGGAGGGCAACCTTGTGGTAAGCGCCACCTCTGAACCCGGTACCCGCATCGGGGAGATCGTGGGCGCAATGCGGGCCAAGCATCCCTTGGTGACGCTCGCCTTGTCCATCCGACCATCCGCCGGGGCGCGAGAGGCGCTGAAGAGCGGCGAACTGGACGTGGGAATCTTCTTGGGCCGCAAGGGAGATCCCAGCTTTACCTTCCACGAGGTCGAGGACCTCGACTTCTGTGTGGCCGGGCCTGCCTCATGGAAGGAGACGGTTGAGACGGCCGGTTGGGAGGAGCTAGCCCGCCTTCCGTGGATTACTCCGACGGCAAGTTCCGCTTACGCAACGATCTTGGGTCAGTTATTCGGCGAAAAGGGCCTTCAGTTGAACACGGTCATTCGATTCGAGCACGGCATGCTCGGTCGCGCAGCACTGGAGGCCGGGAGTGGTGTGATGCTGTTGCCGAAGGATATTGCGCAATGCGGAGAACGGGCTGGTCAGCTCTGTATCTCCCCGATCGTCAACGCCCAGTTCACGATGTCGATCGTGCATCTCGCCAGTCGCGCGCGAGACCCGTTGATCAAAGCCTTTGTCGAAGCGGGTCGTGTGGTGTGGCCGCAAATGAGATCGGAGGAGCCATCGTAGGCCTTCTGCGTCGCGACTTTGCTGTTGGCGGTCGCGCCTGCACAAGGGCGCGCCAACCGGCGCGCCCCGCCCCGCACTGATCGGTTGCGTCGAGTACGACTTGGCCTTGCCCACCACCACCGGCACGCCATTCCTGATCACGCCGATATACATGACGTGTAATAGCCTAGTCTAAATCTGACAGTGGTTGGATATTCATGCCGCTGCACAGCACCGCGGAGGGCGTAGCTCGAAGCGATGCTGTGCAGCGGGATCCACAAGGAGTCCGCCATGACTCAGGAACAGAAAGTCATCCGCGCCAAGGTCGGCATACTGGAACTGGCCCGGCAACTGGGCAATGTGAGCCAGGCCTGCCGCTGTCATGGGCTATTCGCGCGACAGTTTCTACCGCTTCAAGGAGTTGTACGAGCGAGGCGGCGAAGCCGCGTTGCAGGAGATTTCGCGACGCCGGCCACTGCTCAAGAATCGCGTTGGTCCCGAGGTCGAAACCGCCGTGGTAGCCCTGGCGCTCGAATTGCCCGCCTATGGCCAGATCCGCATTGCCAACGAGGTCCTCAAACGCCATGCTCTGCACGTGTCGCCGCAGGGCGTGCGCAGCATCTGGCTGCGTCACGACCTGGAGACCATGAACAAGCGCCTGAAGGCGCTGGAAGCCAAATCCGCGCAGGAAGGGCTGGTCCTGACCGAGTCGCAACTGGCCGCGCTGGAGCGCGCCAAGCTGGAAAAGGAAACCCACGGGGAATTCGAGTCCGAGTGCCCGGGCTATTGCGGCGCCCAGGACACCTTCTATGTCGGCACGCTCAAGGGCGTGGGCCGCGTCTACCAGCAGACCTTCGTCGACACCTACTCCAAGGTGGCCTTTGCCAAGCTCTATGATCGCAAGACCCCGTTGCCAGCCGCCGACCTGCTCAACGACCGCGTTGTGCCGTTCTTTGACAGCTACGGCATCCCGCTATCGCGCGTGCTGACCGACCGCGGCACCGAGTACTGCGGCAACCCCGAGCATCACGAATACGAGCTCTATCTGGCCGTGGAAAACATCGACCATACCCGTACACGGGCCAGGTGGCCCCAGACCAACGGCATCGTCGAACGGCTGCACAAAACCATGCTCAACGAGTTTTATCGCATCGCCTTTCGCAAGAAGGTCTACGACTCGATCGGCACATTGCAGCTCGATCTCGATGCCTGGCTTGACCAGTACAACAACCAGCGAGAACATCAGGGGCGATGGTGCTACGGAAAAACGCCCATGCGCACCTTCCTCGACTCGCTGGAACTCGCCAAGGAGAAACTGATCCCGCATTGAGTCGCGCTTCTCGATTCAACAGCCCGACTATCTGTCAGATCGAGTCCTAGCTAATACACATTAAGGGCTCTGTCACGTTGCGAGATCGGTCAGTAACATTGGACGATGAAGAAATCGAAATCGCTCTACCACGCTCACCGTTTTCCAGCTGGCTTCATCAGTTGCGCAGTGCGCTGGTATTCCGCTTCCAGTTGAGCTTGCGCGACATTGAAGAATCGCTCTTCGAGCGCGGCGTGATCGTGACGTACGAGACAATCCGATGCTGGCGCGATAAATTCGGTGCAGGCTTTGCCCCCTAGGTGAAAGCGGCACGACGCAAGCCAGGCACCACCTGGCATCTTGACGAGATGTTCGTCACGCTGCGCGGCGAACCCTACCTACTATGGCGTGCAGTCAACGAACATGGCTACTCGACATCTCGCTGCAAAAGCGGCGTGACAAGGCCGCCGCCAAAACGCTTCTTCAAGCGCGTGCTGCGCTCGGGTCCTGTGCCGCGCAAGATCGTCACCGATCAGCTGCGCAGCTACCCGGCGGCGAAGGCCGAGATTCCTGAGTTGGTAATCGTGAAGCACGTGTTCGTCAAAGCGGCATCCCGGCTGAACAACCGGGCTGAGAACAGCCACCAACCCACTCGCGAACCCGAGCGGCGTATGCGTGGCTTTCGTGACTCGCAAAGCCCGCAAGCATTCCTGTCGCGCTTCGGACCGATCCGGCAACACGTCGCGCTCAAGCGGCATCTGCTGCGCGCTTCGCTCCCCGCAATCAGCTCGCGACCCGTTTCGCCGCTTGGTATGATTCACGGAAGTTACCCGAAATCCGTCGACTGGTTTCTGAGCATTCGCTGTACCTGCCACCGGTCTGCATTTCTTCAACAAGTTGACAGCGCCCTTCTGTGTGCTTCGCAACGCCAAACAGATCGCGGCACGATTCGATGCGTGGCGCCTTCTGATCGAAGACGCTGACCTTGCGCCCATTGCAGCCGCCCCTCCTCAACATGACGAACCCAGGGAGCGGGCGCCACATAGACGCCACCGATAGGCCAGTGTACCGCCGCGAGGCGTCGGAACCTCGCTGGAGCACCGATCGGGAAACTAGACGAGGTACTCCGTGTCCAGGGACGGTCTCTGTGCCAACAGCGTGGACAACGTCGCTAGCGCATCAGCTAGGCGGGCACGATCTTTTGCACCACCTAGTGAGATGCGGATCGCATTGGGCGGGTTAAGGCCCGCAGCGTAAAAGGCATCTGATGGTGTGACGGCCAGGCCCTGAGCGAGTGCGACGCGAGCGAAATCAAGAGAACTCCAATAGCTTGGCAAGGTATGCCAAACGTGAATACCTCCAGTCGGCACATGGGGTGCGCCCGCCAGGAGGATTTGCCTGGCTAGATCCATGCGGGAGCGCGCTTCGCTTTGGATCCCCGCGAGAAGGCGGGCCGCCGATCCATCGTATATCCATTGCGTAGCTAAAGCCGTTATCAGCGGCGTCGCCATCAAGGCGAACGACCGTAAGGCCGTCAGGAATGTGTATTGGCTCTGCGCATCGGGTAATAGTAGAAATGCCGTCCGCAGGCCTGGTGTCAGGCACTTCGAAAGGGTCGATAGGTAGTAGACCTGTTCCGGGGCAAACTGCGCCACGGGCGGAGGTGCCCTGTCGGCCAGCAGCCAATAGGGATCGTCTTCAATGATCTTGGCACCGCATCGCGTGGCGGTGAGGGCGATATCGCGCCGGCGGTGCTCTGGCATCGTCAGCGTTGTAGGGTTCTGAAGGGTCGGATTGAGGTAAATCAGGCGCGCACGATGCTCGCGACAAGCCTCTTCCAAGGCATCAGGTCTTAGCCCATCGTCATCTGTATCCACCGCGACGACACGCCGCCCCAAGTGGGCGGCGGCCAAGCGCAGACCGGGGTAGATCAATGGTTCGGTAATAATGGCATCTCCCGGCTGCGTAAGGGCAAGGATCAGCGCGGCCAGTGCAGCCTGGGCGCTGGAACATACGACGACACGTTCCGCGTCGACAGTCCCGAACATGGGGGTCAGCCAAGTGGCACCCGCTTTACGATCCGACTTGCCACCACCCGCCAGGTGGTAGGTCATCAGCAGGGCGGCATCGTTACGTAGCAGCACCTGCGACAGCCCCTGCTTTAAAAGGTCGGCAAGATCCACGTCCGCCGGTGAGGGAGGGATGTTCATACGCAGATCGATCCCTTGCGCCAGATCTACCATCGGAGCCGAGACGTAGGTACCCCGAGCCCCGCGTGCTTCGAGCAGATTCCTACGTTTCGCTTCGGTGTATGCGCGCGTCACGGTGGTCAGATCGACGTGGAGAAGCCGAGCGAGCTCGCGTTGCGGCGGAAGGCGGTCGCCGGGGGTCAAGCGTCCCTCGGCAACGGCGCGTTCGATGAAGGCGACGATCTGCAAATAGCGCGGACCATCCCCTCGGACGAACCGGCCGACCCAAAGCGTCGCTGCCTCATCTTCGTGCATGGGCCTTGCCTGCGACATTTTGCCTCCGATGTATGGATATTGTCGTGCTTTAGTATAGCGATCGACACCACGTAACACCATACATCCAACGTCTGCACCTGCCTCATTCAATCCTCGCGCCCTGGTAAACCGAGGGAGCTGGAGCCCGGCATGCCCGTCGTTCCCCACGAATGCATGGGTTACGTGACTTCGTAACCAAGGTGCGTAACATGTCTAAATCACAGGCCAACGGAACGCCGACAGCCTCCGGCGGTTTCACGGCTTTCGTCAGGTACTTTCAGAGGCATCGGGGGGCCGCCGGGTATGCCCTGTGCGCCGGGGCGGTCCTCTTGCTCAATGGCTGCAGCATGGAGTTGTTCAGTCCCAAAGGCGATATAGGGACGCAAGAAAGAAACCTGATTGTCGTCGCGTCAGTGTTAATGCTGATGGTCGTCATACCAGTCATCGTGATGTCGCTGTATTTTGCCTGGCACTATCGCGAGTCCAACAAAAAAGCAACGTATGCGCCCAAGTGGGCCCACTCCACCAAGATCGAACTGGTGGTGTGGAGCATTCCCGTCGTCATCGTGGCGTTCCTCTCTGTTCTCATCTGGCGTACCACCCACTCGCTTGATCCCTATAAGCCACTAAAGTCCGACGTGGCGCCCGTACGGGTGGAGGTCGTGGCGCTGAATTGGAAATGGCTTTTCATTTATCCGGACTACGGCGTCGCGACAGTCAACCGGCTCGCGATACCGATCAATGCACCGATCAATTTCAAGATCACTTCCGCTTCGATGATGAATTCCTTCTTCATTCCACAACTCGGAAGCCAGGTTTATGCGATGGCCGGCATGCAGACTCAACTGCACTTGACCGCAGACACTCCGGGCGTTTACGCCGGGCTGTCAGCGTCCTTCAGCGGCCCAGGCTTTTCGGACATGCATTTTGACACTGTGGCCACCAGCCGAGGCGAGTTTGACGCCTGGATCGAGCAGGTGAAGAAATCTCCGCTGACGTTGAACAAGGAAGCATATCGCGCGTTGGGAAAAGACAGCATCAAAAATCCGGTGGCGCTCTATTCAGGCGTGGATTCGGGTTTGTTCGATTGCATCGTTAATCAATACATGCACGGCGCGGGAGCGAGCGACATGTCAATGAACCATATGGCCATGCAACACACGCAAGCCAAGGCTATGGAGGGCAATCTATGTTCGGCAAGTTAAACCTGGAGGCCATTCCGTATCACGAGCCCATCATTATGGGCACACTGGCCGGTGTGGTGATACTTGGACTCGCCCTGCTTGGTGCCGTCACCTATTACGGCAAGTGGAAATATCTGTGGACGGAGTGGATCACCTCCGTTGACCACAAGCGCATCGGCGTGATGTACATCATCCTCGCTATCGTGATGCTGCTGCGCGGCTTCGCCGACGCGATCATGATGCGCCTGCAACAGGCGATGGCCTTTGGCGACGCCGCCGGCTATTTGCCGCCGCATCACTATGATCAGATCTTCACTGCCCACGGTGTGATCATGATCTTCTTCGTGGCCACGCCTTTCGTTGTGGGCCTGATGAATATTATCGTGCCGCTGCAGATCGGTGCCCGCGACGTGGCTTATCCGTTCGTCAATTCGCTCAGCTTCTGGCTGGCCGCGGTTGGGGCGGTACTCGTCATGTTCTCCATGTTCGTCGGTGACTTCGCCGCGACCGGCTGGGTAGCTTATCCCCCGCTGTCAGAACTCGGGTACAGTCCAACGGTTGGGGTTGACTACTACATATGGTCATTACAGGTATCGGGCATAGGAACAACACTGACCGGCATCAATTTCATCGTTACGATCCTGCGCATGCGCGCGCCGGGCATGAACATGATGAAAATGCCGGTGTTCACTTGGACCGCCCTGATCACCAACATCCTGATCGTCGCGATTTTCCCGGTATTGACTGCAACGCTCGCCCTGCTCACTGCTGACCGCTATCTGGGGATGCATTTCTTCACGAACGAGCTTGGCGGCAACGCGATGATGTATATCAACCTCATCTGGGTTTGGGGCCACCCTGAGGTGTACGTTCTTATCCTGCCGGCCTTCGGGGTGTTCTCCGAGGTCATCGCAGCTTTCTCGAAAAAGCCATTGTTCGGATATACGTCCATGGTGTACGCCACATCGTCGATTGGCGTCCTATCGTTCTTCGTCTGGCTCCATCACTTCTTCACGATGGGTTCCGGCGCCAACGTCAATGCCTTTTTCGGGATCATGACGTCGATTATCTCGATCCCGACCGGAGTGAAGCTGTTTAATTGGCTGTTCACCATGTACCGTGGCCGGATTCGTTTCCACCCGGCAACGCTTTGGACGATTGGCTTCATTTCTACGTTTGCCATTGGCGGCATGACCGGCGTGCTGCTGGCGGTGCCTGGTGCCGACTTTGTGTTGCACAACAGCTTGTTCCTCGTTGCCCACTTCCATAATGTGATTATTGGCGGTGTGCTCTTTGGCTGCTTTGCCGCGGTGAACTTCTGGTTCCCCAAGGTGTTCGGTTTTACCTTGAACGAGTTCTGGGGCAAGGTCTCCTTCTGGTGCTGGCAGATCGGCTTCTATCTCGCCTTCATCCCCCTTTATGTGCTCGGCTTCAAGGGCATGACGCGCCGCATGAATCACTATGCCATGGCTGACTGGCATCCGTGGCTGGTGGTGGCGCTGATCGGCGCCGTGATTATCGCCGCAGGCATTGCTGCGTTGATCATCCAGCTTGTGGTCAGTGTCCGCGATCGCCATGCAAACCGAGACCTCACCGGTGACCCTTGGGATGCCCGCAGTCTGGAATGGGCCACCGCTTCACCTCCGGCTTTCTACAATTTCGCGACCCTTCCACGTATCACTTCGTTGGAGCAGCACTGGGACGATAAGGAATCTGGCCGCGCCTATGTTCGCCCATCGGGCTATGAGGATATCCACATGCCCCGTAATACAAGTGCCGGCGTGGTCATTTCGGCATTCAGTCTGCTGCTGTGCTTTGCACTGGTCTGGCATATGTGGGTGTTCGCGGTCGTCGGCCTGGTAGGCGCAATCGGCGCATTCATTGTTCGGTCCTATGATCGTGATGTGGATTACTACGTGCCCGCGGCAGAAGTCGAACGGATTGAAAACGCGCGCTACGTGCAACTACGAGAGGCAGCTTGACCGATGAGTAACTCCGTCATTAGCGATCTTCATGCCCATGGCGGGCATGAAGACGAATCCAAGACCACGGTAGGGTTCTGGATCTACCTGATGGGCGACTGCCTGATCTTTGCCGTGTTGTTCGCGACGTTCGGTGTGCTGGTCGCGAATACTGCAGGTGGGCCAAGCGGCAAGGATCTGTTCGAGTTGCCTTTCGTCCTTGGCGAAACGATGCTGCTGCTGTTGAGCAGTTATACCTTCGGCCTGGCCATGCTGAACATGCAGGAACGCCACAAGGAAAAGGTAATCACCTGGCTGGGTATCACCTTCCTGCTTGGAGCCTCCTTCATTGGGATGGAACTCTATGAGTTCGCCAACCTGATCCACGAAGGCGCCAACCCCGGTATCAGCGCATTCCTGTCCTCGTATTTCACCCTGGTCGGCACGCACGGCCTGCACGTGACGTTTGGGCTGGTGTGGATCGTGGTGATGATGCATCAGGTCAAGCGATTTGGCCTGGACGGTATGACCCGGCGTCGGTTGGCCTGCCTCAGCCTGTTCTGGCATTTTCTGGACCTGGTCTGGATCTGCGTGTTCACCTTCGTTTACCTGCGCGAGTTTGTATGAAGAATGTTCATTCCTCCCATGAATTGGCCCACGCCTCGTCGCATGGCAGCAGGAAAAGTTACTTCGTTGGCTTCGTCCTGTCGGTGGCCCTAACGTTCGCATCATTCGGTGCCGTCATGAAGGGCCTCGTGCCGCATAGCATGATGCTCACTGTCATCGTGGTGCTCTGTGTGGTCCAGCTAGTTGTGCAGCTTGTCTACTTCCTGCACATAGGGACCTCGAAAGACCAGCGTTCGAACACTGTTATCTTCGGCTGTACAGCCTTCCTCATCGCGATCATCGTGGCGGGTTCGCTGTGGGTCATGCACAACGCCAACGTCAATATGATGCCGACCCAGATGTCCGCGGACCAGGCAATTTCACACGATTAGCACGTTGTTCTTGACCCACACGCCGATGGACTTGCTCCGCACGGGACTATCTATCGGCGTGCATGAGGAATGTCATTCCGCGTCAGCGAATCCGCAGGGCACCGACGGCGCCCGCACGGCCGAAACCGAACTGCTGCAAGGCAGCAAGCGATGATGGCCAGATCGATGCCCCACTTGTCGGCCGCCAACAATTAGGCCTATCCCGGCATGCGTTTTCTGCGTGCCAACCGCGATGCCCAGCAGAAATGGCTGCAGGCGGACCCGGGTGCCCGGATCGCGGACCATCTATTCCTGGTTGACCCGCTGGGCAACCTGATGATGTGCTTCCCTAAGGATCCCGACCTCAAGAAAATGCGCTCGAAGAATCTGCTCAACTCCCACATCGGGTGAGGCGCGCATGCTGCTCCAACTCGCCATCATCGGCGTCCTGATCGCGCTGTTCCCGCTCAGCTACGTGCTGGTCAAAGGGGATCGCAACAAGTACCGCAAGCTGGTGTGGATCACCGCCTTCCTGACGCTGGACCTGATCATGTTCGGCAGTTTCACGCGGCTGACCGATTCCGGCCTGGGCTGCCCGGACTGGCCGGGCTGTTACGGCCACTCCAATCCGCATGCGGCGCAAGAGCATATCCGCGCGGCCGAGACGGCTTTGCCCAGCGGGCCCGTGACCATCACCAAGGCATGGATCGAGATGATCCACCGCTACTTCGCCATGGCGCTGGGCGTGCTGATCACCACGCTGATGGTGCTGGCTTGGGTCAAGCGGCGCGAACTCAGGCAGTCACCCTGGTTCGCCACCGGCGTACTGCTGCTGGTTTGCGTGCAAGGCGCGTTCGGTGCCTTTACCGTGACGCTGAAGCTGCAGCCCATCATCGTGGTGACGCACCTGATGCTCGGCATGAGCCTGCTGGCGGCGTTGGTCTGGCTGGGTTCGCGCAGCGACCCGCCGCTGGCGATCGCGCCGCAAGCGGACGCGCTGCGCTGGCCGGCACGCATTGCGCTGGCCCTGCTGGTCATCCAGATATTCCTGGGCGGCTGGGTCAGCACCAACTACGCGGTGCTGGCCTGCACCGACTTTCCGCTGTGTAACGGCCAACTGGTGCCGGACATGGACTTCCGCCACGGCTTCACCCTGTGGCGCCAGCTCGGCATGACCGCCGACGGCGATTACATTCCGCACTCCGCCCTGGTGGCGATCCACTGGGTGCATCGTGGTTTTGCCTTCGTCGTGCTGGCTTTCCTGGCCTGGTTCGGCCTGCGGGCGCGCCGCCTTGGCGGCCTGGCGCGCAGCGCCGGCTGGCTGCTGGGCGTGCTCGCGCTGCAACTGGCTACCGGCCTTTCGAACATCGTGTTCGACTGGCCGCTGGGCGCCGCGGTGGCGCATAACGGCGGCGCAGCGCTCTTGCTGCTGCTATTGGTTCGCCTCAAATACAACATAGGGCTCGCGGCCCGGTCCGCGAACGCTACGGACGTGCCGGCTGCCGCGCGCGCCACATGAAAGACAAGAACTCCCCAGTGGTTACAGCTACCCACATACATCCCCTCGGACGGGTTCGCCACCTGATCCGCCAATACGCCGCCCTGACCAAGCCCCGTGTCACGCAGCTTGCCGTCTTTTGCGCCATCGTCGGCATGTTCCTGGCCACGCCAGGCATGGTGCCGTGGCCGGTGCTGATCGGGGGCGCCGCCGGCATCTGGCTACTGGCGGGTGCCGCTTTCGCCATCAATTGCCTGGTGGAGCAGAAGGTCGATGCCCTCATGCGCCGCACCGCGTGGCGCCCCTCCGCGACCGGCGAGATCACGACGATCCAGACCCTGGTGTTTTCGGCGGTACTGGGCGGTGCGGGGATGTGGCTGCTGCACGTATATACCAACAACCTGACCATGTGGCTCACGGTTGCCACCTTCGTTGGCTATGCCGTGGTTTACACGATCCTGCTCAAACCGGCCACGCCGCAGAATATCGTGATCGGTGGCCTGTCCGGTGCCATGCCGCCGGCGCTTGGCTGGGCGGCTGTCTCGGGCGAACTGCCGGCCGAGGCCTGGTTCCTGGTTCTGATCATCTTCATGTGGACGCCCCCACATTTCTGGTCCCTTGCCCTGTATCGCCGCGCCGACTACGCAAAGTCCGGCTTGCCGATGCTGCCGGTGACGCACGGCGAGCGCGTCACGCTGCTGCACATCCTGGTGTACACGCTGCTCATGATCGCGGCCACGCTGCTGCCTTTCGTGTACGGGATGGCCGGATACATTTACCTGGCGGCGGCGCTGACGCTGGGGGGCGGTTTCCTCGCGTACTCCTGGAAGATGTACCGCAACTATTCCGATGCACTGGCGCAGCGGACTTTCCGTTTCTCGATCCTTTACCTCTCGCTGCTGTTCGCCGCGCTGCTGGTCGATCACTACTTCAAGTTCCTGCCACTGGGCTGAGCGGCCAGATGGCGTCGATGCAAGAATGAATGGAGCACAGACCGGCTTTGATACTCATATAGCCGGCCGGGGCGTCGCCACGAAAAGGGGTGAGGTTAGAGTCGAGGTATGACGTGCACTTTGATCTGACGGAGGTCGACATGAAGTACGGCGGAATAGATCTGCACGCGAATAACGGTGTAGTGGTCGTCAGTGATGCGGTGGATCGGATTGTGCTGCAGCGACGCCCGCCCGATAATCTGGAGCACATCATGTCGGCCCTCGCGGCCCACCAGGATGAATTGGTCGGGGTCGTGGTGGAATCGACCTATATCTGGTACTGGCGTGGATGGATTAATGGACGCGGGGTACCACGATGACTTAGCGGTCAAAGTGCCGCCACTTTGAAAAACCAGTGTATCTCTCACGGCGTACTCATTGCGGGCTCGCGCTAGTCAAAACCCCGAGCGTCACCCACTGCCCCCGATTTACCAGAGCCCGGCGCACAGTCTCGGGCGCATACCTGCCAACGCTCCCGCACAAAAGAAAGCCCGCAAGGCGCCAACCCTCCGGGCATCAAAAAGCCCTTGTGAGGCATCATGAGGATGACTGGATGAATTCGGCCACCAGTCGAGCCAAGTCTAACCCTTTAGCTTGAGTCACGGGACTTTCGTGCGCTGGAATGACAATTTATCCAGCGGAACAAATTGACTCCGCTCGCGCGCCCCTCATGCCCAAAACTGAGACCCCGAAAATGCCGATTGAGACGGAGCGCGCCCGGCTCCACGCGGCGCGATGCCGCTGGCTGCTGACTGTGCTGTGTCTCGGCGGCCTGCGGGCAGCCGAAGTGGCCAGTATCCGGATGGGCGCGTTCTTTTCCGGCGCTACCGGGAGGGCGTGGAGCACTGGTGGCTGGAGGTGACCGGCAAGCGGCTGGTGCCCGCCACAGACGAACGGATCTTGGAGCTGGCGCGCAATCGCAAGGCACACGACCTGCCGCCAATGCCGTTTCCTGGCGAGGAGCGTCCGCCTCGTGCTGCTGGTCATCGGGCGCGAGCGACACCTTGTCGCGCGAGCGCGCTGCGCCAGGTGCTAAAGGAAGTCTTCAGGATGGCCGCCGAGCGCCTGCCATGTTCGCTGACCTCAGTTGATCCGATCTAGAAGCGTTGCACTATAACGGTTTGAGGCCGTGGGAGACTGCCAAGACTCATGACCTGCCCACACTACGTCGCGTAGCTTAGGATGGGCACATTGACCACTATAATGCATCTAGCGTCATGTATCCCCATCCGCGAAGCGAGATGGCTATTGCACGATGGCGTAAGGCACACTACATATTCACAATCTGGAGGTTGCCATGAATCCGCTCGTCCAAGCTCTGACCATCTGCGGCGGAAAGCTGTTGGCGGAACTCGAAACGATCTACAAGGATATTCATCAGCACCCAGAACTGTCGATGCAAGAATTTCGCACCGCCAAGCTTGCGGCCGATTACATCGAAACGCTGGGCTATGAGGTGACGCGCGCGGTGGGCGTCACAGGCGTCGTCGGCGTGTTGCGAAATGGCGAAGGCCCCACCGTAATGCTGCGCGCCGACATGGATGCGCTACCCATGGCGGAGAATACTGGCTTGCCCTATGCCAGCACGGTCAAGGCGAACGATGAGGATGGTGTTGAGGTGGGCGTGGCCCACTCCTGCGGGCACGACCTGCACGTGACCTGGCTGATGGGGGCGTCGCGCATTTTTGCAGAGCATCGCGACGCCTGGCAAGGCACTGTCATGCTCGTGTTCCAGCCCGGCGAGGAAGTGGGCCGGGGTGCGGCGAGCATGGTTCAGGATTGGGGCGAGGA
>NZ_JBFTQG010000070.1:0-22031 GCF_056398885.1 Cupriavidus sp. 01T418 | reverse complement strand
AACAGGCGGCGCAGCAGCGCGCGCCGTTCCGCCAGCGCAACCTTGCGCAGGTCATGGCCGGCGTAGAACGGGAGGTCGAACACGAAGTACTGGATGGTGTCGGCATGCGCCGTCTCAAAAGCGTTCTGCAACGCCTGGAAGTCCGTCTCGCCGTGTTTGCCCATCACCACGATCTCGCCATCCAGCCAGCCGTCCGGCAGCCCAAGCGAGCCGACTTCCGTCGCGAGCGCCTTCAGCTTCGGGGTCCAGTCGTGGCCCTGCCTCGTGAAGAGCCGCACATCGCGGCCGTCGATGCGCGCCAGCAGGCGGTAGCCGTCGAACTTGATCTCGTAGCGCCACGCATCGCTGTCTGATGGAGCCTTATCAACCAGCGTTGCGAGTTGCGGTGCCAGCGCGAGCGGCAGCGTTGCCTTTTTGGCGCCGCGCGGTAGCGCAAGCGCGGCCGCGGATTTCTTGTTGCCACTGGCGATTGTCTTGCCTGCGGCCTTCGTTGTCTTGCGTGTGGCACTGCKTGCCGTCCCGCCGAGCACGCTGTCTGGCAGCGCTTCTACCACGTCGAACTCCGATGCCGGCTGCGCGTCTTCGTCGGGCGCCTTGATCAGCAGCCAGGCGTCCTGCTCCTTCTGCCGACTGCCGTGCATGCGTACCAGCGTCCAGTGTCCGTGCAGCTTTTCTCCGCGCAGCTCGAACTTCAGCTTGCCGGCGCGGTAGGCGGCGTCCGGATCGGCTTCAGGCACCCACACGCCGCGGTCCCAGACGATGACCGTGCCGGCGCCATAGTGGCCCGGCGGAATTACGCCTTCGAAGTTGGCATAGTCCAGCGGGTGGTCTTCCACATGGACGGCCATGCGTTTGTCAGCGGGGTCCAGACTCGGTCCCTTGGGGACAGCCCAGCTCTTGAGCGCACCATCCAGCTCAAGGCGGAAGTCATAGTGCAACTGTCGCGCGGCGTGTTTCTGGATCACGAAGGAGAGGGTGTGTTCGTGCTTGCGCGTGCCGCTCGTGCGTTTTCTCGCGGCCGGTGTGCCTCGCGGTTCTGGTGTCGCGCTGAAATCGCGCTTGCGCTGGTACTTGCCCAGCGTGCCATCGAATCGGGTGCCAGTGGGCTTTTTGGCCGGCGGGCGTTTCCGGGCGGCGGCGTGGTCGTTGTCCGACTCCTGACGGGCGGTCCTGGCCATGGCGGTGCCTGTTGACTGAACATAGATGGGATTCAGCTTATGCAGTACGCGGCGCGACGGAAATCGGCGCTCGTCCTACAAGCACGGTCATGGGGCTCGCATGTGGTTCTTACCGGCTGTTGTAAGTCCTGGTGCTGCAGTGCCGCGCCGGATGTGGCTCCCTGCCGGGAACACTCCTTGCGTGATTCCGGCTGTTGCACAGATGAGAGCCGGCAGCGCGCCCGCTGCAGGTGGCCTTGCCTGCGGCGCCGCGACGCGTGTGCAGCACAAGCCAACAGATGAGGCCTTCTCTGAAGAAGATCGGGTGGCAGACCATTGTCCTGACCGGCGCCAGCAGTGGCGTAGGCCTGGTGAGCGCCCGCAAGGCAGCCGTGCTGGTTCTGGTGGCCCCGGGTTGGACGGGAGCACGACCATGGCCCGGCCGGACACCATCACCCGGCGCCACGCGCCAGCCTAGAGCGTTCCGTCGTGTCCTGACGTCCGCGACAATCCGCGAGCTGCGCGGCTGGTTGCGCGCCGCCGATATATATACTCAAAAAGTGTCAATGACTAATCAATAATATATTGGACGTGATCTAGCTGCGGCCATATTCTCCAGCAGACCCAACCACGGGCGCGGAAATGACCATGGCAAACGATCTCATTCTTGAAACCGTCGGACTGAGGAAGGAGTTCAAGGGATTTGTCGCCGTAAACGACGTCAGTCTCAAGGTCAGGCGTGGGCACATCCACGCGCTGATTGGTCCGAACGGCGCAGGCAAGACCACCTGCTTCAACCTCCTTACCAAGTTTCTGGATCCCACGCGCGGCACCATCCGGTTCAACGGTGCCGAGATCACCGGCGAGAAGCCGGTGCAGGTCGCACGCCGGGGCGTGGTGCGCTCCTTCCAGATCTCGGCGGTGTTTCCGCACCTGACCGTGCTCGAGAACGTGCGTATCCCGCTGCAGCGCAGGCTCGGGATTTCCTTCCAGTTCTGGCGCTCGCCGAAAGTCCTCGCATCGCTCGATGACAGGGCCATGGCATTGCTCGCCGACGTCGGACTGGAGGACTTCGCCGACATGACGACCGCCGAGATGCCCTACGGCCGCAAGCGCGCGCTGGAAATCGCCACCACGCTGGCCCTCGACCCCGAGCTGATGCTGCTCGACGAGCCCACGCAGGGCATGGGCCACGAAGACGTTGACCGCGTCATGCAGCTCATCAAGAAGGTCTCGGCCAATCGCAGCATCCTGATGGTGGAGCACAACATGAAAGTGGTGTCCGGCATCTGCGACGCCATCACGGTGCTGGCGCGCGGCAGCGTGCTGGCCGAAGGCACATACGCGGAAGTCTCCGCCAACCCGCAGGTCATCGAGGCCTATATGGGCAGCGCTGATGCCGCGCTCGCTGCGCCGCGAGGGTACTGATCATGGCGAGGGAGTACCTGCGGGTCACCGACCTCCATGCCTTCTACGGCGAATCGCACATCCTGCACGGCATCGACTTGCTGGTGAACGAGGGAGAGTGCGTGACCCTGCTCGGCCGCAACGGGGCAGGCCGTACCACCACCCTGCGCGCCATCATGGGCCTGACGGGGCGGCGCGCCGGCTCGGTCATGATCGACGGCAGCGAGGCAATCGGCATGCCGGCCCATCGCATCGCGCGTCTCGGCGTCGGCTTTTGCCCGGAAGAGCGGGCGATTTATTCCAGCCTCTCGTGCGAGGAGAACCTCCTGCTGCCGCCGCAGGTGGGTGGCGGCGGGACGAGCCTCGACGAGATCTACGCGATGTTCCCCAACCTCTACGAGCGGCGGCATAGCCAGGGCACGCGGCTCTCGGGCGGCGAGCAACAGATGCTGGCGATGGCGCGCATCCTGCGCACCGGGGCGCGGTTGCTGCTGCTGGACGAAATCTCCGAGGGACTGGCGCCGGTGATCGTGCAGAAGCTCGCCCAGGTCATCCGCGACCTCAAGGCGAAGGGCTACACGATCGTGCTGGTGGAGCAGAACTTCCGGTTCGCCGCGCCGCTGGCCGACCGCATGTACGTGGTGGAGCACGGCCAAATCGCCGCGCAGATCCACCAGCACGAGATTCACGAGAAGCAGCACCTGCTCCAGGAACTCCTGGGTGTCTGAGACCGCTGCGGAGGAGACGACATGACAACGATTCTGGGAGTCCCGCTACTGGGGCTGTTGGGGCAACTCGTGCTCGGGCTGGTGAACGGCTCGTTCTACGCGATTCTCAGCCTCGGGCTTGCCGTGATCTTCGGCATGCTCAACATCATCAACTTTGCCCACGGCGCGCTGTTCATGATGGGCGCATTCGTCGCCTGGGCGGGCCTGGAGTATCTCGGCATCAGCTACTGGTGGTCGCTGCTGGCGGCGCCGGCGCTGGTCGGGCTGGCGGGTATCGCCATCGAGCGCGGCCTGCTGCGGTGGCTGTACAAGCTCGACCACCTGTACGGGCTGCTGCTCACCTTCGGGCTGGCGCTCATTATCGAAGGCCTGTTCCGCTTCCAGTTCGGCGTCTCGGGGCAGCCCTATTCGATTCCCGACGAGGTGGCCGGCGCCTTCAACCTCGGCTTCATGATCCTGCCGAAATACCGCGCGTGGGTCATCGGCGCCTCGCTCACAGTGTGCCTGCTGACCTGGTTCACGATCGAGAAGACCCGCCTCGGCGCCTACCTGCGCGCCGCCACCGAGAACCCAAGCATTACCCAAGCCTTCGGCATCAACGTGCCGGTGATGGTGATGCTGACCTATGCCTTCGGCGTGGGCCTGGCCGGGCTGGCCGGCGTGCTGGCAGCACCGACGGGGCAACTAAGTCCGCTGATGGGGTCGAACCTGATCATCGTCGTGTTCGCGGTGGTGGTGATCGGCGGCATGGGTTCCATCCTTGGCGCGATCGTCGCCGGGCTGGGGCTGGGCGTGGTCGAAGGACTGGCCAAGGTGTTTTATCCGGAGGCGTCGGCCACGGTGGTCTTCGTGATCATGGTCATCGTGCTGATGGTTCGGCCGGCAGGCCTGTTTGGCAAGGAAAAGTGAGGCGAGTATGAAAATGAGAAATCTTGGCTACGGTGTCCTGCTGCTGGGCGCGCTGGGGGCCCCGGCGGTGCTCTATCCGGTGATGCTGATGAAGATGCTGTGCTTCGCCCTGTTCGCCTGCGCCTTCAACCTGCTGCTCGGCTATACCGGCCTGCTGTCGTTCGGCCATGCGGCGTTCCTCGGCACGGCGGCCTATATATCGGGCTACGGCATGAAGACCTGGGGGCTGACCCCGGAACTCGGCCTGCTGCTCGGCACGGCCATCTCGGCTGCCGCGGGCTTTGTCGTCGGGGCGCTCGCTATCCGCCGGCAGGGCATCTACTTCGCGATGATCACGCTGGCTTTGGCACAGATGTTCTACTTCCTGTTCCTGCAGGCGCCATTCACCGGCGGCGAGGACGGCATGCAGGCCATTCCGCGAGGCAGGCTGTTCGGCCTGATCGACCTGGCGTCGGACCTGCGCATGTACTACTTCGTGCTGGCGATCTTCCTGTTCACCTTCTGGCTGATCCACCGCATCATCCATTCGCCCTTCGGCCAGATCCTGACGGCGATCCGCGAGAACGAGGCGCGCACCACCTCGCTGGGCTACGACGTTGCGCGCTACAAGCTGCTGGCCTTCGTCCTCTCGGCGGGCCTGGCTGGCCTTGCCGGGGCCACCAAGACCCTGGTCTTCCAGTTTGCCACGCTGACCGACGCGCACTTGCACACCTCCGGCGAAGTCGTGCTGATGACGCTGTTGGGCGGCCTTGGCACTGCCTTCGGCCCGGTGGTGGGCGCGGGCATCGTGGTCGCCATCCAGAACGCCTTGGCCGACAAGGTCGGTTCCATGATCACCGTGATCATGGGGAGCATCTTCGTCGTGTGCGTGCTGGCGTTCCGCTGCGGCATCGTCGGCGAGTTGAACGCGTTGTGCCAGAACATCGTCGGCAACCGCCGCGGCCGGGCCGCACCGCGCCACGCTACCGTGCCGGCACCAAGTCATGACGAAACGCCCGCCGGAGCAGGCGTGCATGGCGGGCGCGTGGAAGGAAAGGCGTGAAATCGAGCGCTGGACGGAACAGCCCATATATACCCCACAGTAGAGGAGACACAGGATGAACAATCGCATCAAGCTATTTTCGCTCGCCGCGCTGCTGGCGGCCTCGACGGCGCAGGCCGAGATCACGGACGGCGTGGTCCGGATCGGCGTGCTCAACGACCAGACCGGCGTTTATGCCGGGCTGGCTGGTCCCGGCTCGGTCTGGGCCGCGAAGAAGGCGGTCCAGGACTTCGCGCCCGAGAAGCATGGCCTGAAGGTGGAGATCGTGGCCGCCGACCACCAGAACAAGCCGGACGTCGGGGCGAGCATCGCCCGCCGCTGGTTCGACGTGGACAAGGTGGACGCCATCGTTGACGTACCGACCTCGTCGGTCATCCTGGCGGTCAACCAGGTGGTCAAGGAGAAGAACAAGGTGATGATCGTCACCGGCGGCGGCACCTCCGACCTCACCGGCAAGGCCTGCACGCCCAATGCGATCCACTGGGCCTACGACACGTGGGCGCTGGCGAATGGGACGGGCAAGGCGGTTGTCAAGTCGGGTGGCAAGAGTTGGTTCTTCGTGACTGCCGACTACGCCTTCGGCCACTCGCTCGAACGCGACACCGAGGCCGTTGTCGTCAAGAACGGTGGCAAGGTCCTCGGCAAGATCCGGCATCCGTTTCCGGGCAACGACTTCTCCTCCTACCTGCTGCAGGCCCAGGCCTCGAAGGCGCAGGTAGTGGGCCTGGCCAACGCTGGCGGCGACACCATCGGCGCGGTCAAACAGGCCGCCGAGTTCGGCGTGACCGCCGGCGGCCAGAAGCTGGCGGGCCTGCTCGTCTTCAGCAGCGACGTCCAGGCGCTCGGCCTCAAGGCCGCCCAGGGCCTGTTGCTGAGCGAGACCTGGTACTGGGACATGACCGACGAGAACCGCAAGTTCGGCAAGGAATTCGCCGCCGCCAACAACGGCAAGTTTCCGACCATGGCGCAGGCGGGCACGTACTCGGCGGTGATCCACTACCTGAAGGCAGTGGCGGCGATGAAGGCGGACGGCGACGGCGCCGCCGTGGTCGCGAAGATGAAGGCGATGCCCACCGACGACAAGCTGTTCGGCAAGGGCAGCATCCGCGAAGACGGCCGGAAGATCCACCCGCTCTATCTGTTCGAGGTGAAGAAGCCGTCGGAATCAAAGTATGCGGGCGACTTCTACAAGCTCATCGCCACCATTCCGGCCAACGAGGCGTTCCGGCCGATGGAAGAGGGTGGCTGCCCGCTCGTTGGGAAGAAGACGTCATGAAGATCACCGGACACATGCTGATCGGGCAGGACTGCGTCAGCGGCACCGCCGGCGCGTTCAGGGCCTTTTCTCCGGCGCTTGCCGCCGACATCGAACCCGCGTTCGGCGGCGCCGGCCCCGACGACGTCGACCGGGCCTGCCGCCTCGCTGCCAGTGGCTTTGCGAGGTATCGCGAGACGACGCCCGAGGCGCGCGCCAGCTTTCTGGAAGCCATCGCCCTCGGCATCGAAGGGCTGGGCGACACCCTCATCGAGCGCGCCATGGCCGAGACGGCCCTGCCGCGGGCGCGGCTGGAGGGCGAGCGGGCGCGCACGGCCGGCCAGTTGCGGCTGTTCGCCGGGGTTGTGCGGGCCGGGCACTGGCATGGTGCGACATTCGATACGCCCTTGCCGGATCGCACGCCGCTCCCGCGCCCGGACCTGCGCCGGCGCAACGTCCCCCTAGGGCCGGTGGCCGTCTTCGGCGCCAGCAATTTCCCGCTGGCGTTCTCGGTGGCCGGTGGCGACACGGCGTCGGCGCTGGCGGCGGGCTGCCCGGTGGTCGTCAAGGCCCACCCCGCGCATCCCGGCACTTCCGAACTCGTCGGCCGGGTCATCCAGGCGGCGGTGGCCAAATACGAGCTGCCGGAGGGGACGTTCTCGCTGCTCTTTGGCGTCGGCAATGACGTCGGACAGGCGCTCGTCGGACATCCCGCCATCCGGGCGGTCGGCTTCACCGGCTCCCGGGCCGGGGGCCTTGCGCTCTTCCGGCAGGCGATGGCCAGGCCGGTGCCGATTCCGGTCTATGCCGAGATGAGCAGCGTCAACCCGGTGCTCCTGCTGCCACATGCGCTGGCAGATCGTGCCGAAGGCATCGCGCGGGAATTCGTCGATTCGCTCGTGATGGGCGTCGGCCAGTTCTGCACCAACCCGGGTCTGGTGATCGCGCTGGAAGGGGAAGACTGCGACCGCTTCGAGGACGAAGCCGGGCGGGCCGTGCAAGGCAAGCCGGCGGGTACGATGCTGACCCCCGGCATCGGCCGCGCCTGCGCCGCCGGGGTGTCGCGTCTGCAGGCGCATGAGGCAGTCCGAACCGTGGCCACCGGCGAGAGCGGCAGCGGTGCGTGCGCGGCGACGGCCCATCTGTTCGCCACCGACGCGGCCAGCTTTCTGGCGTTTCCGGAACTGAGTGAGGAGATCTTCGGACCCTGCTCGCTGATCGTCAGGTGCCGCTCGGCGGCGGACATGGTGGCGGTGCTCGACGGGCTGGAGGGGCAACTGACCGCCACGCTGCAGATGGCGCCGGCGGACGAGGCCCTCGCGGCCGAACTGCTGCCGCTGCTGGAAAATCGGGCGGGCCGTATCCTGGTGAACGGCTTTCCGACCGGCGTGGAAGTGAGTCATGCCATGGTCCATGGCGGCCCCTTCCCTGCCACGTCCGATTCGCGCAGCACGTCGGTCGGCAGCGCCGCTATCGAGCGGTTCCTGCGCCCCGTTTGTTATCAGAACTTCCCATCCCGACTGTTGCCGGCCGCCCTGGCCGACGGCAACCCGCTGGCGCTCGACCGCCACGTCGACGGCTGCCTATTGCCGGCATTCCGGCGCGACTGAACGTCCGCGCCATCCTCCGCCTCGCCCACGTTACAGCGGGCGAGGCCGTGGGAACCTTCACAGCATGCTTTTCGCCGTCTCGATGAACGCGGTCATCAGCGGCGTTGGGGTGCGCTGGCTATAGCCGAGCATGATCTCGACTGTCGGCTGCCGGCCTTCGATCGGCTTGTAGACCACGTGGTCGAACTTCACCTGCCGGACCGACGCCGGCACGAAGCCGATGCCCGCACCGGAGCTGACCAGGCCGACCAGGGTGTAGACCTGCCCCACTTCCGACGCGACCTTCGGCACGAAGCCCGCCGACGCGCACATGCGCATGTTCATAGCGTGGAAGTCCGGCGCCACCTCCGGCGTGTACATGATGAAGGGCTCCTGCGCGCAATCCTTCAGCGAGATCGACTCGGCGTTCGCGAACGGGTGCCTTGCCGGCACGGCCAGCACGAACGGCTCTTCGAGGATGGTTTCCCACGTCACGTCCTCGAGGTCGGGCACCGGCCGCATGAAGGAGATATCCGCGTCACCCCGGCGCAGCGCCTCCGCCTGTTTGACGACCGGAAACCAGCGCAGCAGGATTTCCACGGAGGGAAAACGCTCCCGGTAGGCGCGCAGGATGGGCGGCAGCAGCGTATAGGACGTGTGCTCGAAGAAGCCGACCGTCAGCCGGCCAGTCTCGCCGCGATGGGCGCGCTGCGCCTGGATGACCGCACTCTCGGTAGCGCGCAGGATCTGCCGCGCCTGCTCCAGGAAAATGCGACCCGCCTCGGTCAGTTCCACGTGCCGGCGCGAGCGGTTCAGCAGCGTCACATCCATCTCCTCCTCGAGCTGGCGGATCTGCAGGCTCAGCGGCGGCTGGGCGATGTGCAGGCGCTCGGCCGCCCGCGTGAAGTTGAGCTCCTCGGCGACGGCGATGAAGTACCGGAGGTGGCGAAGGTCCATCGCTATATCCTGTGAGTATAAAAGAGCGATTAATTATATATTGGACACTCATTTGCGCAATCCCTACGATCCATGCATACCCGCTCCGCGCTCCACCCCTGCCGGTCCGCAAGGCTGGCACCGGAGACCGGACAAGCCAATATATGCATGGAGACAAACATATGGATTCCAGACTGGTCGATGACGCGCTCGGCCGCATCCTGCAACGCATCGATGCGACGATCGCGCAGGACGACGCGGGCTTTCCGCACTATGCCAACCCGGCCGACGGCACCTGGACACGCTCGCCGGCCGGCGACTGGACCGGGGGCTTCTGGGTCGGGATGCTGTGGCTGGCTGCCCTGCGCACCGGTGAGCAGAAGTACCGCGACAGCGCCCGCATGTGGTCCGCACGGCTGGCGCCGCGGGTGGCGTCGAAGTCGGTGTTCAAAGGATTCCTCTTCTGGTACGGCGCGCAACTCGGCGGCTCGCTGCTGGCCGATCCGCAGGCCGCAGGGCTCGCGCTCGACGGCACGCGTGGCCTGGCGGAGATGTACAGCGAAGCGGCCCGCCTGATCCCGCTCGGCACCGAGGCCGAGGAGGCCTCCAGCGTGGGGACGAGCGAGGCCAACATCGATGCGATTCCGGGCACCGTGGCGCTGCTGCTGCGGCACGACGCCGCCCTCGGCACGGGCGAGATCGGCCGCCAGCACCTGCGCCAGCACATTGCCCTGTGCGTGCGGGAGGATGGCTCGGTTTGCCAGTCCGCCACATTCAACGCCGCCGATGGCTCGCTGGTGAAGCGCTACACGCACAAGGGCATCCATGACAGCAGCACCTGGGCCCGCGCCCAGGCGTGGGGCATGCTCGGCCTCGCGCAGGCGCTGTCGTGCGGCGAGCAGGCGTTCAAATCCGACGCGATCCGCGTGGCCGATTGGTGGGTCGTGCACCTGCCCGCCGACCGCGTGGCCTTCTGGGATTTCGACGATCCCGCCATCCCGCACACTAACCGCGACACCTCGGCCACCGCCATCGCCGCCGCCAGCCTGCTCAAACTGGCCGCGCTTATCCCGGAGCGCGCGGCGGTCTACCGCCAGACCGCCGTCGACAGCATCGAGCAACTCGTGACCCGCTTCCTGACCCCGGTTGGCCCAGGCGATGTACGGCAGCCTGGCATCCTCACCGGCGGGTGCTTCAACAAGCGCAATGGCGTCGCCATGGACAACGAACTGGTCTGGGGCGACTACTTTCTCCTCGAATCCCTGCTCATCCTCGCGGGCACGGTAGGCGCCACCCAGGTCTGAACCCAACCCACTTCCGGAGAACCCACATGTCCGACATCAAGATCCCGCACGAAGGCGCCGTGTCCACCCTCATTGGCACGCACACCAGCTATACCCGCACCCTCGGCGAGTACGACATCTACGCCTTCGCCGGCATCAGCGGTGACAACCACCCCAACCACATGGACGACGAGTACTGCAAGCGCATGGGCTTCGGCGGCCGCATCGCGCAGGGCGCCATGATGGTCGGCTTCATCGCCGGCGCCGTGACCAAGTATCTCGACATGATCCAGCGCCCGGCCGTCTCCTACGGCTACGACAACGTGCGCTTCACCAAGCCTGTGCGCATCGGCGACACCCTCACCGTGAACTACCGCATCGCCCGCGCCGACGACGAGAAGAAGCGCCTGTGGGCCGAGGCGACTCTTCTCAACCAGCGGGGCGAGACGGTCTGCGTCGGCACCCACATCATCCATTTCCAGGCCTGAGCACGGGCTGCGAGCGGCGAGAAAGGTGAGGGATCGCATGAGCAAGATCTGCACTGCGGCGCAGGCCGTTTCGGACATCCGGCCCGGCCAGAGCGTGGGCAGCGTCGGCGTAATCGGCTGGCTGACGCCGGACGCCCTGTTCAAGGCGCTGGCGCAACGCTTCCACGAGACGGGGTCGCCCCGTGACCTGACGTTCTACTTCCCGGTCAGTGTCGGCGACGGCATGGGCATCCGCGGCATGGATCACGTTGCCGTCGARGGGCTGATGAAGCGGATCGTGTCGGGCAACTTCACCAATGCGGTGAATCCGGCCACCGGCAAGCGCCCGGAGTTCATGCGCCTGATCCGCGAGAATCGGGTGGAAGCCTACTGCTGGCCGATCGGCGCCACCATGCACTGGCTGCGCGAAGTCGCCCGGCGCAGCCCCGGCTACCTGACCCGCATCGGCCTCGGCTCCTACATCGACCCGCGCCAGCAGGGCGGCAAGTACACGGCGCGCGCCACCGACGACCTGGTGCGGGTGCAGGAGTTGGACGGCAAGGAATACCTGTTCTATCCGAGCTGGCCGCTCGACGTGGCGTTCCTGCGTGCCACCAGCGCCGACGAGCACGGCAACCTGAGCTTCGAGGACGAGCCGATCACGTCGTGCGCGCTGGCCATGGCGCTGGCTGTGAAGGCGTCGGGCGGCACCGTGATCGCACAGGTGCGCAAGCTGGTGCCGCGCCACGCCCGGCCGGCGCACGCGGTGCGGATTCCCGGCGTGCTGGTGGATCGCGTCGTGGTGGAACCCGACGCCATGATGACCACCGACGTTCGGTACGACGATGCCTATCTCGGCGGCCAGCTTTTCGACGGCCGCGCCTCGGACCGCCTGCCGCCCGGCGCCGACAAGGTGATCGCCCGGCGGGCGGCCCGGGAGATCAGCCCCGGCGAGGTCAGCATCTTCGGCTTCGGCGCTTCGTCCGACGTGCCCACGGTGATGATGGAAGACGGCCTGTTCGCCGACGGCGGCCTGCATCGCTACAGCTTTACCACCGAGCACGGCCCCTTCGGCGGCGTCGTGATGAGCGGCTGGCAATTCTCCGCCAACAAGTATCCGGAGGCCTTGATCGACGGCCCTTCGCAGTTCGACTTCATCGACGGCGGCAACTGCCCGATGGCGGCGCTGGCCTTTGCCCAGTTCGACCGGGCCGGGAACATCAACGTCAGCCGCTTCGGCGCGGCCAATCCGGGGCCGGGCGGCTTCATCGACATCGCCTACAACGCGCGCAAGCTGCTGTTCACCGGCACCTTCACCACCGGCGGCCTCGCCGCCGACACCACCGACGGCTTCCTGTCGGTCGGGCGTGAGGGGAGCGTGCGCAAGTTCGTCGAGCGCGTGGACGAGATCACCTATCCGCTCGGGCGCAACGTGGCCGAGCGCGGCCAGGAGGCCAAGGTCATCACCGAGCGCGCAGTCTTCTCGGTGGCGCCAGACGGACTGGTGCTGGAGGAGGTTGCGCCCGGCATCGACGTCAGGTCGCAGGTGCTGGACCTGATGGCCTTCCCGCCGGTGCGCGTGGCGGAGCCGCTTCCGTGCATGGACCCGACGCTGTTCCGCGCCTGACGCATCGACATATCTACGAGGAAAACATGGCTGTCATCAACTACCTGACTACCGTTCACATCGACTTCGGCGCCATCCGGATGCTGGGGGCCGAGCTGCAGCGCCTGGGCATCCAGCGACCGCTGATCGTCACCGACCGCGGCATCCGCGCCGCCGGTATCGCCGACAAGGTGCTCGGGGCCCTGGGTCCGGATTGCACTCCCACCGTCTTCGAGGACACCCCACCCAACCCGACGGAAGCCGCCGTGTCCGCCGCGACCGGCCTTTACCTCGGCAATGGCTGCGACGGCATCGTGGCCGTGGGCGGCGGGTCGCCCATCGACCTGGGCAAGGCCACTGCGCTGCTGGCGACCCACCCGGCACCGCTGCAGACCTACGCGGCGGTGGAGGGCGGCGCGAGCCGGATCACCAGCCGGGTCGCCCCGCTGGTGGCCATCCCGACGACCGCGGGTACCGGCAGCGAAGTGGGCCGGGGCGCTGTCATCGTCATGGAGTCCGGCCGCAAGCTCGGGCTGCTGAGTCCGTTCCTGCTGCCGAAGCTCGCCATCTGCGACCCCGAACTGACACTGGGCTTGCCTCCGGCCCTGACCGCCGCGACCGGCATGGACGCCATCGCCCACTGCATCGAGACCTTCCTGGCGCCGGCCATCAACCCGCCCGCCGAGGCGATCGCCCTGGACGGCCTGCGCCGCGGCATGGCCAATATCGGCAAGGCCACCGCCGACGGCCGCGACCGCGACGCGCGCTGGAACATGATGATGGCCGCAATGGAAGGCGCGCTGGCCTTCCAGAAGGGGCTGGGCGCGGTGCACGCCCTGTCGCACCCGCTGGGCGCGGTGCCCGGCGTCTCGTTGCACCACGGCACGCTGAACGCCGTGCTGCTGCCGGTCGTGCTGCGCTTCAACAAGCCGGCGACCGAAGCCAAGCAGGCCGCACTGGTGCAGGCCATGGGCCTGCCCGCCGGCGGGGACCCGGCTCAGGCCATCAGCGAACTCAACGGCCGTCTCGGCTTGCCGGCTGGTCTCGGCGCCATGGACGTGCCGCGTGACGTGTTGAAGGACATCGCGGTCGCCGCCACGAAGGACCACTGCCACGCCACCAATCCCCGCACTGCCACGGTCGACGACTACTTGGCGATGCTGCAGGAATCGTATTGAGGAGAAAGACGATGTCATACATCGCAGAACACCACGAGATGATCCGCGAGGCGGTGCGCCGCTTCGCCGAGGAAGAGATCGCACCGGTCGCCCACCGGTTGTGGGAAGAGGAGAGTTTTCCCTACGAGATCTGGCGCCGGGCCGGCGAACTGGGCTATATCGGGCTGCCGTACCCCGAAGCCTGGGGAGGCAGCGGCGGCGACTGGCTTGGCTTCGCCATTGCGCTCGAAGAGATCGCCCGCGTCGATTGCGCCGTGGCGGTGGCCATCATGGCCAACTCGACGGCGGCCAGCCTGCTCAACAACTATGGCACCGACGGCCAGAAGGCGCGGTTCCTGCGGCCGATCCTGACGGGCACGCAGGTCGGCTGCATCGGCCTGACAGAGCCGAACGCCGGCTCCGACGCCGCCAATATCCAGACCCGCGCCGTGCTGAAGGATGGCTGCTGGGTCATCAATGGCGCCAAGACCTTCATCAGCAACTCGGGTTCCGAGATCACCGGCCCGATCGTCATTGCGGCGGTGACGGGAACCCGGCCCGACGGCCGCAAGGAGATTTCGAACTTCATCGTGCCGAACGGCACGCCCGGCTTCAGCCATGGCAAGAAGCTGCACAAGATCGGCTGGCGCGGATCGACCACATTCGAGCTGTTCTTCGAGGACTGCGCCATTCCTGCCGACCACCTGCTCGGCGAGGTCGGGGTCGGCCTCAGGCAGACCCTGTCACAGGTGAGCACCGGCCGCATCCTGATCGGAACGCTGGGCCTGGGCATCCTGCAGGGCTCGCTGGAACGCTCCGTCCGCTACATGAGCGAGCGCACAGCGTTCGGCAAGACGATCAACCAGTTCCAGTCGCTGCAGTTCAAGCTGGCCGACATGGCGACCCACGCGCACGCTGCCCGCCTGATGCTCTACGAAGCCGCAGTGGCCAAGGACGAGGGCCGGCCCTACGATCGGCAGGCCTCGATGGCAAAGCTTTTCGCGACCGAGAAGGCCATGGAGGCAGCCCACCAGGCCGTGCAGATCCACGGCGGCAACGGGATCATGACGGAGTACGCGGTATCGCGCGCGTTCGGGGATGCCAAGGTGCTCGAGATCGTTGAGGGGACCTCCGAGATCCAGCGGATGATCATCTCCCGCGACGTAATGCGCTGACGCACGGCTGCAGCCAGTGAGGCAATCCATGGAACACGTCGAACACAGCGCGGATGGGCTGGAGCGCAGCCCGGTCAACTTCGTGCCCCTGACGCCGATCTCCTTCCTGCGCAGGACGGCTGAGGTCTACCCTGAGCGTACAGCCATCGCCTACGGCGAGCGCCGCACGAGTTGGCGGGCAATGCTGGACCGCAGCCGCCGCCTCGCGTCGGCGCTTGTGGCCGCCGGCGTCAGGACTGGCGATACGGTGGCCGTGATGGCCGCCAACACGCCGGAGATGCTGGAGATGCATTTCGGCGTGCCCATGAGCGGCGCCATGCTGAACACGCTGAACGTGCGCCTGGACGCGGCCGCCATCGCCTTCATGCTCAGGCACGCGGATGCGAAGGTGCTGGTCACCGACACGGAGTACGCGGACGTAGTTGAAGCCGCACTGGCGCTGCTCGACGACAAGCCGCTGGTGATCGACATCGTCGATCCCACCGTCGAAGGGGGCCGCAGGCTGGCGGAGATCGAATACGAGGGCTTCCTGGCCGGGGGCGATCCGCACTGGGAGGGCGGCGAGCCCGCCGACGAATGGCAGGCCATCGCCCTCAACTACACCTCCGGCACCACGGGCAACCCAAAGGGCGTGGTCTACCACCATCGCGGTGCCTATCTGGCTGCGCTGTCGAACATGCTCGACTGGGGCATGCCCCGGCACGCCGTCTTCCTGTGGACGCTGCCGCTGTTCCACTGCAATGGCTGGTGCTTCGCCTGGACGCTGGCGGCCAACGCCGGTACCAGCGTCTGCCTGCGGCGGGTGGATGCTGCCGCCATGCTCGATGCGATTCGCGAGCACCAGGTCACGCACTACTGCGGAGCGCCGATCGTGCATGCGATGCTTGCTCACGCACCCGAAGCGTGGAGGGCGGGCCTCGACCATCCGGTTCACGGACTTATCGGCGGCGCGGCRCCGCCGATGCCTGTGATCGAGGGCCTGCTGCGCATGGGGATCAGGATCACCCAGATCTACGGGCTGACCGAGGTCTACGGCCCCGCGGCGGTTTGCGCCGAGCAGCCCGAATGGGACGACCTCGGCATCGGTGCGCTGGCGGAACGGAAAGGACGGCAGGGCGTCCGCTACACCGCGCAGGAAGGCATGGCCGTGCTGCATCCCGCAACCCTTGTGCCGGTGCCGTGGGACGGGAAGACCATCGGCGAAGTCATGTTCCGCGGCAACATGACGATGAAGGGCTACCTGAAGAACCCCGAGGCCACGGCGGAAGCTTTTGCCGGCGGCTGGTTCCACTCGGGTGACCTCGCAGTCGTCTGTCCGGATGGCTATGTACAGATCCGGGACCGTTCCAAGGACGTCATCATCTCGGGCGGAGAGAATATCAACTCGCTGGAGGTGGAGGAGGTGCTCTACCGGCACCCTGCGGTGCGCGTGGCAGCCGTCGTCGCGCAGCCGGACGAGCGTTGGGGGGAGACGCCATGCGCCTTTGTCGAAGTCGTCGATGGCGCGACGGTCGGCGAGCGAGAACTGATCGAACATTGCCGCGCCCACTTGGCGCACTTCAAGGCGCCGAAGAAGGTGGTCATCGACCACCTTCCCAGGACGTCGACCGGCAAGATCCAAAAGTTCCTCCTCAGGCAACGAGCAAGCTCCGGCGCTTTCTGGCCTGGCGACGTTCCGGCGTGAGCACGCCCGTGGATGTGTTTCGGTGGTCCGACCAGCCTGCTCTCCACACTCGGGGAATCCGTGAGCGCCCGGCGGTGGCGGGGCAGAAGACTCATGTCCGGCATCGCATCGGCAGCGAAGACCGGTTGATCGACCGCCTGGGCGACATCCTGCGCGAGATGCGTGACTGGCGCAGTGCCACCGCACGGCAGGCACGGCGGCTGTCCAGACGTCACGGCATCGGCTACCAATCGATCCAAACCACCGAAGCCCGCGCCCGGGTCGGGCAGGAATTCTCCCATCGCTCGCCAGGGATCGCTAGAAAACAGCCGCGAAACGTCAGGCCAGTCGGGCGTGCCGTGCCTCGGCGCGGGGACGTTTGGCGCATTCCCCATCGGTTGCTTGTCAGCTGTCGTCTTCCGTAGGAACTTGAAGGGGCTCCATTTGCCCAGTTCCGTTTTCATCTTACCCTCCTGCCAAATGCTCATTTGATAGCAACGAATGACCGTCGGCAACGACCGGTCGCGCCCGGCCATCGGCGACGCCGCAAAGGCCCAGCCATGGTGGCGGGGTCGCCAATACGGTCATCCGCGTCTTCTGGGGGGGCGACGGCGGCGCCCACCCGCACGCCACCGTTTCCGGTGCCGCGGATGGCCCTCCAGCATTCACCCGGCGGTAACCGCAATGCGACGTGGCCGCGCTTCGTCACGGCGTGGGATCGTCAGCTTCAGCACGCCATCCTGCAGGTGCGCGTCAATCTTCGACATATCGAACTCGGGACTCAGAGAGAACGCGCGTGCGAAGTGCGGCTCGCGAATTTCCGCATGTTGCACCCGCAGGCCAGACGGTGTCGGCACCACGGCTTCCGCCTCGATATGGAGGTTGCCATCGTGGACATTCACATTGAGCTTGTCCTTGGTGACGCCCGGCAGGTCGGCCCAGACGGTGACACCATTGCTGTCCTCGAAGATGTCAACTGCGGGAAGCAGCGTGACTCGGCGTCCGGGCGCGGTACGTCAGTCACCCTTCATCTACCAGCGGCATCGTGAGCAGCGGGCGTGGCGAAGCATCGGTCTTGGCAAGGATGCTAAGGCGCACCCTAGCTGGCGGGTTCCGAGGCCATGGGGCACGGCTGCTGCAGGCACTGCTCAAGTCTTCTGCGACGGATGTGCGCCGGGGCCTGCGAAATGGTGAGTTTATTCCGTACTATCAGCCGGTGATCGACCTTGAATTGGGGGCGTGCCTCGGCGTCGAAGTGCTGACCCGCTGGCGGCATCCGCGTCACGGCCTGCTCGAGCCGGGCGCCTTCATCTCCGTTATCGAACAACGGCGGATGGCGGTGGCGCTGACGCGAATCCTAATCCCGCAAGTTGTGCGTGACCTGTCGCAACTGGCGCTTCCTCCGACATTCCACGTGGCGTTCAACGGTCATTGACGTGATGGTCGAGTTCGCGCGGGCGTTGGACCTGACGGTAATAGCCGAGGGCGTGGAAACCGAGGACCAGCGGGCTAGGCTTATTTCCAGGGGAGTACGCCTTGCGCAGGGCTACCTCTTCGGTCGGCCGATGGCGCTTTCGTCCTTGCGCCGCTGGCTAGGCGAGCGTGTGCACGGCGTGCCGCTATCAAGAGCCGGATATGGAACTTTAAATGACTTTGGGGATTCCGCACCCTAATATGTTAAGGAAGCCTTAAGCCCAGCCGGGAGAGGCTCATGCCCCCGGCTTCTCTCCCAATTCGCTTCGTCGATGTCTATCTATCTGGAAGGGTGAACCATGAGGAATGAAAGTGGCAGCCTGCGCAAGGATTTCGATGCATTTCGGCTGCAGTGGCGCGTTCTGAACTTCTATGAGCGCTTCGAGCAGATCGTTGCCCACGTCCTGAGCGCAGTGGTCTCCGTGATCATCGTCGTATCGCTTTGGCAACTGATACGCGCGGTCGCCATGTTGCTTATGTCGGGCGCACTGAACCCTCTGGATCATGGGACGTTTCAATCGGTGTTCGGCATGGTCATGACACTGCTGATCGCAATGGAGTTCAAGCATTCAATCACCAGGGTTATGGTGCGGCGCGACCACATTGTCCAGGTCAAGACCGTCATCCTCATTGCCCTGTTGGCGATAGCGCGCAAATTCATCATTCTCGACCCGGCCACGGCGCCCGCGCATATCGCTGCTCTTGCGGCTGCATTGGTTGCGCTCGGCATCGTTTACTGGCTGATGCGCCAGCGCGACGACCCGGTTGATGCCGCGCTGGCTGAGCAGGGCAAACCTGCGCTTATGAAGGCGGCGCATCAACGAGGCATGGAACGAGACGGCAACCATCAGGATGCGAATGCCTGAGCGACTCGTGGCCTTCTCGAAAGCGGACATCCGCGTCATGGTTCTGGTCAGCCTTCGCCAGCGATCCGCGAACGGCTTAAAGGGCCGATGGGATAGCGGCAGGAAACGGCGAGCGCCGTCCCCTCCCTCCGAACCCGATGTGCGTTTTTCCCGCGACGGGCTCTCCAGTCAGTTGTTTGCACATCGGGATTGGCGCGCCCTCGAACATCGCAACTGGGCAAAACAGCGCCTGGACGCAGCGGCGCCGTCGAGGCCCATGCCAGCGCACGAAGGGATGCCTGACCGTCCAGCCCTGCGACAGTCCTGAACGGTCGGTTTTCCCTAACTGCGCAGTCACCCTCACTTTTCCCCAAGGCGGCCGGCGGTCTCCGGAACGATCGCCGCACCGGCCAGGTAAATGGCAGTGACCACCGCGACGAAGACCCCCAGCACTTTTGGCAGGTCGGCGGGGGTGCTCGCGCACAGCGACGCAAACGTCGGCATCATGCGGCAAGTAGCAACCGCCGACGCGGGCGAGGCGGAAAAGGTGAGGGCGGCGCCGATCGCGCGATGGTGCTACGCATGTATTTCTCCTGACAGATGAGGGCCCTTCGGCTGCGAAGCCGGAACCTTGAGTGTTTCTGTCAGGATGCCCTCCCACCATCGAAGTCAAGGGACGGCGGCAGGCGGTTTGCGGCTGCGGGCGGGTCTCTGCGCGTCGCTACCGGCGCCGTGGGCGTCCAGTTCCGCATGGCCCTTGGTCTCGGCCTGCTTTGCGGCTTCAGCCTGCTTTTCCCGCCATGCTTTCAGTTCTGCCTGAGCGCCGGCAGCAACGCCGACGGCCTCGGTCAGCCTCTCTTGCGTGGATTGGTGCGCGGCCTGCGCTTCCACCAGTTCTACGCGTACCCGACCTTCCCGTTGCTCCGCGCTGGCCAGCCGTGCCTCGGCTTGTGCCTGGGCCGCTTCGGCGGCGGCCCGCCGTGCCTCGGCGACGGCTGCCATCTTGTCGGCTTCCGTGCGTGCCGTTTGCTCGGCAACCAGCTGAGCCCGCAGTTGCACCAACTCCTCGTCGAGGCGCGGTACCGCTTCCAACCTGAGTTCGGCCTGAGCCAACATACGCCATACGACAGCGGTAGCCTCGCGCTCGCGCTCGGCAACTCGGGTCAGTCGTTCGATCTCGTCGGATTGACCAGCGGCTTTGCCAGCGAGCGTGCCGCGCTCCGTGGTGATCTGGAGCAATTGCACCGCCAACGCGTCTCGTTCTGCCTCCAGCGCTTCGCCGTTGGCGCTGTACACGGAAAGCTCATGCATCGGCTGGGCCAACGCTGCATCCGCTTCGGAGGCAGCCTCCTCGGCGACTTTGTATTCGATATCTTGCAATATGAAAGCCGTTTGTCGCTACGGCCGAACGGAGAAGAACACGCGTTGTTTCCGCTCCCCATCGACGGAGGCAGGGACAAGATGGTCTGAGACAACCATCAAATTTGGTGGCTTAACTGCGTTAACCAACCAAATTTGGTGAATTGTACTATTCTTCTTAGTGTTCATGCATAATCACCCATATCTGGTGATTTACAATGTATAAGATCCCATATTTGATGGATTAAAGATGACTGCGATCTTGAAGCGATCCGGTGCGCAGGTGGCCATGCCGCGGCCGGTCGAGCGAGCCTTACGGACTCTAGGACAGGACCTATCGGCGGCGCGCCGTATGCGCCGCATGACGCAGGAGGATCTAGCGGAGCGCATCGGGACGTCGGTGAACACCATCGGGCGCATGGAGGACGGTCATCCGGGCACGGCGCTACACACCTTTCTGCGCGCGCTGCACATTTTGGGACGCTTAGACGCGATGCTGCAGGTGCTAGCCCCGGAGCAGGATGCGCTGGGTCTGGATCTGGCGCGAGAGCAGCTACCAAAGCGCGTTCACGGGCGCCGAAAATCGAGTGTGGCAGTGAGTACTTCCGCTGACCGCAAGCAGGCCGGCGAGGGCGCACCCGTCCCGGAGGCTCCCGAAACCAAGCGGGACGATCGCACTCCGAACCGTGACCGGCCAACCGACTCGGACGACCTTGAGGGTTTTTGATGGCAGGCAAGCAAGCTAAACGGCAGGAACTGGAAGTTCATCTCGGCGCAGGCGGTCAGGTGGTGGGTCGCCTGCTCTTTAGCAGCGGCAAGCGCAGCGCGTTTCGCTACGACGAGCAATGGCTCCAAAGCGATCGGTACTTTGCTGTTTCCGCGGATCTGCAGCCGGTACTCACTGTGCAGCACCCGACGGGAGTGTATTTCCGCTCGCTGGAGGATACCGGCCCCGATTCGTGGGGAGAACGCGTGATCCGCCGCGCGCACGCTAAGATGCGCGAGAAGGAACGGGATGTGCCCCCTTTGGATCCCGTCGACTATCTTACCTGGGTCGACGATGTGGCGCGCGTCGGTGCGCTACGCCTCTTCGATCCCGAGCAGCGGATCTATCTGCATGCAACTGGCGTCCATCACCACGTCCCGCCCTTGGTGGAACTCGGCAAGGTGCTGCACGCGGCCCAGGCGCTGGAAGACGGCACCGAGAGCACCCAGGATCTCCAGTATCTAATTGGGCGTGGTACGTCGCTGGGCGGCGCGCGTCCGAAGTCGACCGTGCTGGACACTGACGGTTCGTTGGCCTTAGGCAAATTTCCCAGCCAGGCAGACAAGCGCGACGTGGTCCGAGGGGAAGTGCTGGCCATGCACCTCGCGGCCAAGGCGGGCATCCGTGTTGCCCATGCCCGTGTGGCGATGATCAACGACACAGCAGTGGCGGTGATCCGGCGCTTTGATCGCACCGCCGATGGGGCGCGCATCCCTTACATGTCCGCAGCCACCATGCTGCTGGTCGACGGCCGTGAGGAAGAGCACGCCTACACTGAACTGGTGGACGTACTTCTGAAAGAGGGCTCGAGCGCCATCTCCGACATCCAAGAACTGTGGCGCCGGCTGGTCTTCAATTTCCTCATCTGCAACACGGACGACCACCTGCGCAATACCGGACTGCTCTACGACGCACGCGGCAAGGGTTGGCGCTTGGCGCCGGCGTTCGACCTTAACCCAATGCCAGGTGACCGCCGCGAGAGCAAGACGTGGCTCACTGAGGACTCTGGCCCCATCGACAGCAAGCGGACCCTCATGGACGGCGCCCATTATTTCCGGCTCAACCAGCAGGACGCCGCAACGATTTGGGTCAAAGTCGAAGCGGCGGTGAGCGCCTGGCGCAACGTAGGCTCCCAACTGGGCATGAGCAGCAGCGCATTGGTTGACTTCATCCCTGCCATGGAGCTCCGCTAGCGGCGCCGCTGCGAAAAGAGT
>NZ_JBFTQG010000069.1:0-22961 GCF_056398885.1 Cupriavidus sp. 01T418 | reverse complement strand
GGCGCGGCATCGACCGCGCGTTTGAGCACATAAGTCCAGCTCTGGATGGCATTGAGCGACGAGCGCAGGTCATGGGCGGACTGTTCGATCAGTGCGCCGACCTCGACCACGCTGCGCACCCCGGGTGCAGTCACCGCTGCCTGCCGATCAGCCGTAGCGGTGCTACAGGCGGGAAAATCATCGGATGTGTCCGGCTTGGCGGACGGCGACGGTTGCTGCATCATTGCTCTCGGCCAGGTTACCTGCTGGGCGTAATAATGCAGTACTCATGCAAAAAGCGTGCTGCGCGGCGACGGCACACCGCGATCGCGCTGGCGTCACGCGGTGGGCCCGTCCACGCTGGCCGGAGCGGTCTGCGGCGCCGGTCAGTCCGGTACCGCGGAGCCCCGGCCGGCCACCAAACGCAAGCACGCCTGAGCTGAGCCGAAGGCTCGCCTCTCACGCAAGGAGAACCCATCGTCGACGTCGTGCCAGGGCGCGAAGCAGCGGTGAACTGCCGTGCATGTCACGCCCCGCTGCGCTGTGATGTGTGTAACTCGGAGCAGGAATTTGTAATTCCGACCTGCGCACGAACGAAGCCAGGGCGCTTCCGCACGCTGACATGCGCTGTCCGAGGCAACAGAGGAGCGTCGAGGCTGGCACGCCGATTGCTGCTACGGTGTTGCGGCAAGCCCGCCGCGTCATGGAGACAGAAATGGGACAGCAACAGCAGCAACCCGGCCAATCGCAATCGGGCCAGAAGCAACAGGACCAGTCGCAATCCGGCCAACGCGGCGGCCAGCAAGGTAGCGACCAGGACAAGAAGCAGCAAGGTGGCGGCCAGACGGGCAACCAGGAAAAGGGCCACGGCCAGCAAGAGCAAGAAGGCCGCGGTGGCTCGCAACAGGGTGGTCAACAGGGCCATCAAGGGGGCCAGCGCCAACCGTAAAAACGGCAGCAACATGCGGTGCTGCCTTGACGCATGCCGGAGATCGGCGAGCCGGGACTTCGTGCTACGGAGTGCCGGTTTTTTTCTTGAGGTTCGTTCATTGGGATGATTGCGGGTGTGCGGTTTCTAGATGGGCTGTTGGTTCCTATTTGCGCCCAAGGCCCCCACCAATGAGCCCAATATCCCCGACCCACAACGTCAAGGCCGCGTTGTTGATGGCCGCGCTTCAGCGGCCTCCGGCCGAGGGAGGAATTACAAGGTCGGTAATTTTCTATGCCGTGCGCGAGGCAAGGTTGCTGGATTTGCCACGCGGGCTTGGCTCTGACCGCATCACGGATGCCCCCGTTGCTCCCCGCGGACTACCCGATCGACGATGCCTTGCGGGCAGAGCGCGCTCCACCTGGGTAATGACGCATTCATGGCATGAAACATGCGCAGTGCCTGTACCTGGCCTGCGCCGACGAGGAGCAGGCGGACGACCCGCCGGTACCTCGCGCCGTGCCCGGCGCGCGATGACCTCAGGCCGAACGATCGATTCTCAGGAGCACGACGAATGGAAACGCAAGGCAATACCCAATCCTCCGTCCAGAACGAATCGCCGGGCCTCGCCGGCAAGTTCAGCACGGCAACCACAAACATCCTGGATGCTGCCAAAGACGCCGGCAAACAGGTCGGCGCGGTCGCACGCGGCGAAGCCTACGGCCTGAAGCAGGAGCTCGACGACCTGATCAGCCGCATTCCCACCCTATCCGGGGCTGCCCTGAGCGAGGCCAAGGAAGAATTCCTGAGCAAGATGTACGCGACCAGGGATGCCGCAAAGGGCGTGTCGGAAAATGTGCGCCTGCAAATCTCCCGGCGAGCCGAGGACACCGCCGCCTATGTCAAGGAACAGCCGCTGCGGTCCATGGGCATGGCGGTCGGAGTCGGCATTATCCTGGGCCTGTTGATGGCCAACCGGGGTGGCGGCCGGGGCTCGGACTAGCGCAGATGGCGCGCGGCGGCGCAAGGCCAAGGTTGGCGCTTGGTCGGCACGTCGTGTTCGATGCGTCGGAATTGTCTTACGCGGCTTTCGGAGCCAGACCCCTGCTTGCGGGCGCGGTAGATGCGTAATCTGTACATACGATGTGGGCAAAGGCGGGCGCCCGAGGCAGTCGCCGACAGCGAGACCGCCCTCCACAATATTTCGCAGCTGAAAAGGAGCACGATATGATGAAGTCATGGCTGACCGCAGCAGTATGTTCGATGATGTTTGCCGGCCCTGCCGCCTTCACGCTGGCGCATGCCGCGCCGGCAGGATCCAAAGCAGACTATGACGCGGCCGTGAAAACCGCCAACGCCAACTACAAGGCTGCGCGCGCCCAGTGTGACAGCCTCAAGGGCAATGCGAAAGACGTCTGCGTGAAGGAAGCCAAGCGCGATGAGGACGTGGCCAAGGCCAACGCCGAAGCCGCGTTCGACGGCACCGCCAAGGCACGCGCCAAGGCGGACAAGGTCAAGGCCGATGCCGACTACAGCGTGGCCAAGGAGAAGTGCGATGGCCTCAAGGGCAATGACAAGGATGTGTGCGTGAAGGAGGCCAAGGCTGCTCACGAACAAGCCGTGGGCTCGGCCAAGGTCGAGAAGGCTGCCGCCACCGGCACCAGTACCGACGTGGCTGAAGCGCGCGCCGATGCCAGGAAGGACAGTGTGGACGCCGCCTACAAGGCCGACAAGGAAAAGTGCGATGCCATGTCCGGCGATGCCAAGAGCAAGTGCCAGGCCGACGTGAAGACCAAGTACGCCAAGTAAGCGCCAGGTAAGTTGCCTTCGCATGTGCTGGCCCGGCACGCCGGGCCAGCATTTCACCCATCCACGAGAGAGGAAACGACCATGAATTGGGATCAGATCGCTGGAAAGTGGGATCAGGCCAAGGGCAAGGTCAAGGAAAAGTGGGGCGAGCTCACCGACGACGACCTTGCCCGGATCCAGGGCAAGCGCGACCAGCTCGCCGGCCTGATCCAGGAGCGCTATGGTTATACCAAGGAGCGCTCGGAAGAGGAATTGAAGGCGTGGGAGCGCGACATACGCTGGTAAAACGGAAGGCTCTGATGAGAATCGGAGCGAACACACCTGGCGACACCCATTGAACCCGGCGCGCTCGCGAATATGCGATAGCGGCAACCTCGGTCGAGGCGCGCCGTAAGGATGTCACGATGATCTGCACCGTGCGCGAACGAGCTACGTCTCTTCGTTCCGTCGGATGATGCTCACCTCCCCATTACGTTCGAGGATTGCCGCGACCACGCTCGACATGGTGCAGGCCCCGAGTGTCTGGCGGACGCATTCCTGAATATCGGTTTCCGTGATCAGCGCCGCGGTCATTTCGCGTTCGTTGAACTGGCCATTCCGGTAGACTTCCCGTTCGACGCCCACGACCAGCCGCTCCAGCGGGCGACAGTACAGGCATGCCCATGCCAGCAGACGGTGCAGGATAACGATCACGGATGACGCAACCATCGTGGCGAAAAACGGGGATGCACCGACGATTGCCCGGCTCAGGGTTGCGCCCAGCAGAATGACCACCACATAATCAAATGGCGCCCGCTGGCCGAACGAGCGGCGCCCGGACAGGCGGATCAGTACAAGGGCAACAAAGAACACGACCAGGGCCCGCATCCCCATCTGCAGCACATCGAGGCTCTTTCCTTCGCCGAACAGTGCAACGACGGCATTCATATCGCTCTCCTATGAAATGACTCCGCAAGAGGTCCATGCCTTCACGTACTTTCGGGTGGACACCGGAGGGGCAGGTCCCGCTGACCACGAGCGCGACTTCCTGATCCACCACCGTCCAGGGCCTGTTTAGGGCCTGTGAATTTCCTAGCAACGTTTTGACCAGGAGGTCGCATCCGGTTCACCAGCACGCTACCGCAGGCGCGCCAGGGCAATGTGCTGATCATCGAGTCCGAACAGGCTCACGTCACGCTGTCATGTGGGATATCGCGCCATTTCCATTGAAGGAGGCTACCTGCAATCCTTACAACCTCTGCAAGGGTTGCATAGACCCACGGCCTCGGTGCCGCGACAGGACCGTGGCGCCGCACGGTACGAATCTTGCCATTTCCTCATTACCCGCCAGCGGGCCGCGCGCCTCTTTCGCATCGGCATCCGCACATGGCGCCAAACTCACATTATCAGGAATTCAGCATGAGCTACTACCATGACGAACTCGAACGCCGCCAGGCGCGGGATGACGACTGGCAGCCTGAATCCGAGCCCGAGCGCTGGCAGGCGCAGCGCCGGCGTCAGCAGATGACCCCGGGCCAGACCAGCTACGGTGGCCCCGCCCGCCCGCCGGAAGGCTACAGCGAACAGTACGGTGCGGGGCGGTATCCCAAACGGCCGTCGGGGCGAGGCTATGCAAACCGTTACGGCAGCCGCGACGCGTATCGCGATGGCAGCGGCTACGGTAGCCGGGAAGACGGCCGCTATGCTCGTCGCGAAGAAGGCCGCGAGCTGGGCCGTTCAAGTGGCAGCTACGGCAGCAACTTGCGCTATGGCCTGAACGGCGGTTACGGCAGGGAACGCACCGCTGAGTGGGGCGATCCCCAGGTGTGGCAGCGCGATAACGAGTACACCGAGCGCCAGTGGCGCGAAAGCGCGGAGCGTACGCGCGAGCCGCGTGAATCGGCGCGCTCAGGCGATCACGATCCCTACTTCAGTGAACTGCGCAGCGACACCCGTTACTGGACCGACCCGAGCGACGATTGGGACGAGGGCCAGCGTTACGGCCGCAGTTATAGCCGCGAGAGCGCGCGCCGCCGCGGCTGGGAGGTCGATGACGACCGCGATAACGAGCGCGAGGATCATGGCATGCTCTACAACGTTGGCCGCCGCATCGGCGAGGCCGTGGGGGACTTGTTCGGCACCTCTAACGAGCACGAACGGGAACGCGAACGCGGGCATGAGAGCTACCTCTACCATGAGCACCATGAGCACGAACGCCACCCCGGTCCGCGTGGCTACCAGCGCAGCGACGAAAGCATCCGCGACCAGATCTGCGAGCGGCTCAGCTATGCGCGCCGCGTCGATGTCAGCGACGTCAGCGTGGACGTGAGCAACGGCGTGGTGTCGCTGTCGGGCACCGTGCGCAACCGCGGTCAGAAATACTACATCGAGGAAGTGGCCGACGATACCTACGGTGTGATTGAAGTCAACAATGACATCCGCGTGCGCCGCGAAAGTACTGGTGTGATCGGTAGCGCCGGCTCGCCGGGCAGCGCCCGGCTCGCCTGATATGCTGATGCAACCGGCTGGGCGCAATAAGGGTGGCGATTTCATGATGACTGGGCATTGGCGTCTCCTGGCGCAGGGCTCGTTTTTTGGATCGCGATGCCTCGCGCTTCAAGTCGAGCCCCCCGTCGTCACTCGCCACCGAGGACGCGAATGCCGAGCGCGCTTTCCTGCATTGAACGCTATTGCGCAGCGGGGGGAGCCCGGTCCGTTGGAATGCCTGCCAGATGCCGATAGAGGGCAATCGCCCGATTGACCAAGGATTCTTCATGGCCAGCGGCCAAAAAACTTGCACGCCGGTCGATTCGCATCAGGAGGTAGTAGGTCCAGACGTCCGACTTCCGTTCGATGAATTCGACGGTCTGCAACGTGCCTGGCTCGAACAGCGTTGTCGCGAACGCGCGTATCGGCGAGGCATTTTCCCTGCTAAGCACCATGCGATGCTCATCTCGCTCAAGGACGCGCAGACGGTAGACAACGGAGCCGGAGCGGTTGTCGTTGATCCAATAGTAGTGCTGGCTGCCCCTTGTCAGCTCGGACGCCGAAAAATCGCGACGCCGGGCTTTCGGGTCACCTTCGGAGAGCGCTGCGGCATCTAGCGCTAGCGGGTGCCATGCCTGGTCGGTCGTCGACCAGTAGCTAACGTTGCGAAGCGCGGAAATCGCTCCGGAGCGCGCCAGGAGCGATTGTAAGTCGCCCTCAAACCGAAAGCTTGTGGCGACCGCAACTACAAGTCTGGAGTTCGATGAAGCCGGCCAACCCGTGCAAGCGGGCGGGACCCAGCGGAGCCTTTTGAGATCTGCCGCTCGCCAACTCGCAATCGCCGGCGATTTCTCGGGCGTGGAATAGACCGGTGAAGCGTCCGCGCCACAAGGCGGAATGGGACCGGGGTCGAGGGCCTCGGAGAGAATTGGCATGACGACCAAGGCGACCGCCAGCGCTGCTCGCACGGGTTTCATTTGGTTGGAAAGCATGCAGGGCTGCGCCGGCGGACAGCAGGATGCCTCACCCCGCAGTTTGCCGTGGCGCGCTTACCTCCTCAGGCGTGGCGTCAGGCCTCACCCGCGCGATAGCGGTCGCGCAGGTCGCGGATCTGGTCGTGGTTGCGCAGCACCCCCTGGTACTGGCGCTCCACCAGCGCGCGAATGTCGAGGCTCAGTTCCGTTTCCTGTAGCGCTTCGGCGTACTTTTTCTTGGCCACGTCCTCGCCCTTTTCGGCTTCCTCCAGGATGGCAAGGTCGTTGCGATCAGCCACCGCGGTGCGCAGGCTGAYCCAGCCGCGATGCAGCGCGCCGGTCACGCTGCCATGCTCCTCCGGCTTGCCGCCGAGCGCTGCCACATGGGCCTGGAGGTCCGACACCGCCACGGCGATCTCGGCGGCACGGCTGGAAAACAGCGACTTCAGTTCGGGGTTCTGCGCATCTTCGGCTGCCTTGAGAAAGCCTTGCTGGCCGTCACGCGAAACTTCAATCAGGTCGTTTAGTACGGAAATATTCTTGTCAGACATTGTCAGCTCCTAGCAAAGAGGGATGCAGAACAGAATGGCGCCGTGAAGACGACATGCGCGCGCCGTACCGGCCCCTCAACAGTACAAATGCGCGCGTTCGCATGCTGTAGGGAGATTGCGCGAGTGCTTGTCGGCGCCTGCCTACAGCAACGGCACGGCGTGTTATCCAGATAAATGATCCACTCCTCGAGCTTGCCAAAGAGCTTGACCTCCTGTGAAACCAATCGAGCATGCACGCAAACTGCGCGCGCAGGGTGGCCACATCGGCGGCGAGCGCGGCCTGCAGGGTGGCGTCGGACGACGTGGGTGCGCTGGCATTTTTTTTGCATATTTGAATCCAACTTGTATCCAAGGTTGTATTCAAGATGAACTTATCGGCTGATTTGCACCAATTTGGCGTCAATGCCTTGCTCCGTGCGTACCGAGGTGGTGCGCTTTTGCCAAGCTCATGCATTGAAGTGGTGCTGAGGCGCATCGAGGCGTCCACGCGGCCAGAGGCGTGGATCTTCCGCGTGGCCGCGCCCAGGTTGCGAACACGGGCAAAGGAACTGGATGCCTTGCTGGCCGCGGAAGGCCCCGCGGTGTTGGACAGGCTGCCGCTGTTCGGCGTGCCATTCGCGGTCAAGGACAACATCGACGTCGCCGGCTTGCCCACCACTGCGGCCTGCCCCGAGTTCGCTTATGTGCCGCAGCGATCGGCGTTCGCGGTTGACCGCTTGCTGGAGGCGGGCGCGCTGCTTGTCGGCAAGACCAACCTCGACCAGTTCGCCACCGGGCTGGTGGGCGCGCGTTCGCCATACGGGGCGGTGCGCCAGGTGGAGTTTGACCAGTACATCGCGGGCGGGTCGAGTTCGGGCTCGGCGGTAGCGGTCGCGGCGGACTGCGTGGCGTTTTCACTGGGCACGGATACTGCCGGCTCGGGGCGGGTGCCCGCCGGCCTCAACGGGCTGGTGGGACTCAAGCCGACCCGGGGCCTGGTCAGCACACGCGGCGTGCTGCCGGCCTGCCGCAGCCTGGATTGCGTCTCCATCTTCGCGCACGATGTGAGCGACGCCTGGATGGTGCTGCAACAACTTGCCGCACAGGATGATGAAGATCCTTATTCGCGTGCGGTGCCAATGGGCGGCATTGTGCCCGGCAAACCACGCATCGGTTTGATCGACACGCTGGAATTCTGCGGCGACACGCTGGCGCGCGACGCCTTCGCTGCCGCGCTCGAGCGCATCCTGCCTGCGCTGGCGGGTAGCAGGGTCGATGTGCCCTTCGCGCCGTTTGCGCAAACCACGGCCCTGCTTTATCACGGCCCTTGGATTGCGGAGCGCCGCGCTGCACTCGGCGCCTTCTTTGACGACCATCCCGAGGCGATCCATCCGGTGGTGCGCGAGATCATCGCGCAGGCCGACGGCAAGAGCGCAGTTGACGCCTTCTCCGGCCAATATGAGCTGGCCAGCCTGAAGCGGCAGGTCGATACGCTGTTCACACGAATGGACGTGCTGATGGTGCCCACCACGCCCACCCACCCGACGCTTGCCGAACTCGAGGCGCAACCGATCGCCGTCAACACGGCGCTAGGAACCTATACCAACTTCGTCAATCTGCTCGACCTGGCGGCACTGTCGGTGCCTTGCTGCAAGCGTGCAGACGGATTGCCGGCCGGTATCACGCTGATTGGGCCAGCCGGCTCCGATCACTACCTCGCCGTGCTCGGCGCCACGATCCAGGCGCTGTTTTTCGCGCCGCAGGAGGCGGAGGCGACCATCGCGCGCCAGCCGCTGCCCTTCCAGGAGTCCACCGTGATGCTGTGTGTGGTCGGCGCGCATTTGCGCTCCCAGCCGCTGAACTGGCAGCTGCTCGCAGCGGGTGCGCGCTTTGTCGAGCCCACACGGACCACGGCCGACTACCGGCTTTATGCCTTGGCGGGCACCAGCCCCGCCAAGCCTGGGCTGATCCGCGTCGGCCCAGGTGAGCGCCCCGGCGCGGCCATCGACGTGGAGCTTTGGGAACTGCCAACGCGCACCTTCGGGCAATTCGTCGCCGACATTCCATCGCCGCTGGGCATCGGCACCGTGCAGCTCGCCGACGGGCGGCAGGTCAAGGGGTTCATCTGCGAAGCCGCCGCGGTCTACAGCAGCGCCCATCTTTCGCCAGAACTGGCGAGCGACATCACCGTCCATGGCGGATGGCTCGCCCACCTGGCCGCACAGGCCGCCAATACGCCCCCTGTGGCCCAGCCTGGCAAGGCGCAGGCGACATGACCCCATGCATGAACCCATCACGCCACACCGATCACCCAGCCAATCACCAAGGAATCCAATCATGACGAATCGCCGCGCCTTCCTCAAGACCGCCGGAGCCTTCTCGCTCGGCACCGCGCTGCCCTTCGACCTGGCCTTCGCCGCCGACAAGCTCACCGTCGGTGTGATCTATGTCGGCGCGCGCAACGACTACGGCTACAACCAGGCGCAGGCCAATGCCGCAGCCATCATCAAGAAGCTGCCCAACGTCAAGGTGATCGAGGAAGAAAAGGTCCCCGAAACGGTGGCCGTGCAGAAGACCATCGAGGCGATGATCCAGCAGGACGGCGCCTCGCTGATCTTCGCCACCTCGTTCGGCTACTTCGATCCGCATGTGCTGAAGATGGCGGCCAAGTATCCGAAGGTGCGGCTGGCGCATTGCGGCGGCCTGTGGAAGCCCGGCAACCCCGCCAATATCGCCAGCTTCTTCGGCTATATCGACGAGTGCCAGTACCTGAACGGCGTCGTCGCCGGCCATATGAGCAAGAGCAAGAAGCTCGGCTTCGTCGCCGCCAAGCCCATCCCACAGGTGCTGCGCAATATCAATGCGTTCACGCTGGGCGCGCAGTCGGTCGACCCCGGCATCACCACGCGTGTGATCTTCACCGGCGACTGGTCGATGCCGGTCAAGGAGGCAGAGGCAGCCAACAGCCTGATCGACCGGGGCTGCGATGTCCTGACCTGCCACGTCGACGGACCCAAGGTGGTGGTCGAGACCGCCGAGAAGCGGGGCGTGATGAGTTGCGGGTACCACGCCAGCCAGGCGCCGCTGGCGCCCAAAGGCTACCTGACCGGCGCCGAGTGGGACTGGGCGACCCCGTACCAGACCCTGGTGTCCGAAGCGCAGAACGGCAAGCCCCTCACCAACTTCCTGCGTGGCGGCCTGAAGGAAGGCTTCGTCAAGATGTCGCCCTACGGCGGCGCGGTATCGGCTGCCGCCAGGAAGAAAGCGGACGATGCCAAGGCCCAGATGCTGGCCGGCAATTTCACCATCTTCAAGGGACCGCTCAAGGACAACAAGGGAGGCGTCGCGGTGGCGGCCGGCACAAGCCACGCACAGACCGATGTTGCGCTCGAGGGCATGAACTACCTCGTGGCGGGTGTGATAGGGCAAGCCTGATGGTCGCGAGCACACCGTATTGCGCGTCCCGGCGCTGTCACAGGAGTCCCTGATGTTGCCCCATCCCCGCACCGCACGCTGGCTGTTGCCCCTGCTGCCTGCCTTGCCGACCGCGGCAGCCCTGGCCTGCACATTGACGCTGTTCGCCCTGTTCCTGCTGTTCCAGGGCGCGCCGTCGGGCGAGGCGATCGGCTTGATTTTCCAGGGCGCCTTCGGCTCCGCCTTTGCCTGGCAGAACACCTTGCAGCGCGCAGCGCCTCTGATGCTTACCGCGCTGTGCATGGCCCTGCCCGCCCGGGTCGGCCTGATCGTCATTGGTGGCGAGGGCGCGCTGGCGCTCGGTGGCCTTGCGGCAGCGATGGCGCCGCAGTTGCTGCCTGCCGGCCTGGCATGGCAGTTCGCTCTGCCGCTGATGGCGCTGGCCGGCATGGTTGCCGGCGCCCTGTGGATTGGCGCCGTCGGCGCCCTGAGGCAGTGGCGCGGCGTCAACGAGACCATCGGCAGCCTGCTGATGTCCTACATCGCCATTGCGTTGTTCAAGCATCTGGTCGAGGGGCCGCTACGCGACCCCGCCAGCCTGAACAAGCCCTCGACCCTGCCCTTGCCCGACGCCCTGATGATCGGCCCGCTGCCCGGCATGGAAGTGCATTGGGGCCTGGTGTGGGGCGCGGCGGCCTGCATCGCTGCGTGGCTCATGATCGCGCACAGCGTGCCCGGCTTCGCCATGGGAGTCGTCGGCGGCAATATTCGCGCCGCGCGGCTGGTCGGGCTGCCGGTCAATCGCCTGGCCGTCGCTGCCTGCGCACTCGGCGGCGCGGCGGCGGGCCTGGCCGGCATGTTCGAGGTGGCCGCGGTACAGGGCAGTGCCAATGCTGCGCTGCTGGCCGGCTACGGCTACAGCGGCATCCTGGTGGCGTTTGCCGCGCGTCAGAATCCGCTGGCGATCGTCGTCTGTGCGTTGCTGATCGGCGGCATCGAGGCCAGCGGCGGCCTGTTGCAGCGCCGCCTCGATTTGCCCGACGCGACTACGCTGCTGTTGCAGGGTCTCCTGTTCGCCAACCTGCTGGCATGGGAGGCGCTGGGCGGCCGCATCACCGCGTGGCGGCTGGCGCTGCAAGCCAGCGCCAACGCCGGCGCGACACTGGAAGGGGAGCCGGGCCATGCCTGAAGCCATTGGGAATTCCGCGGTCGCCACCGTGCTGCTGGCGCTGCTGTCCGGTGCGATTCGCGTCGGCACGCCCTATTTGTTCGTCAGCCTGGGCGAGTGCCTCACGGAGAAGGCTGGCCGGGTCAACCTCGGCCTGGAGGGCATCCTTGTCTGCGGGGCAATGAGCGGTTACGCGGTCGCGTATCTGAGCGGGTCACCCTGGCTCGGCGTGGTGGCCGCCGCGCTGGCCGGCTTGATGCTGGGCGTTGTGCACGGCCTGGTGTGCTCGCTGCCGCGCGTGTCGGATATCGCCTTCGGCATCGCCCTGATGCTGCTCGGGACCGGCCTGGCCTTCTACCTGGGCAAGCCCTATATCGAGCCGCAGGCGCCCATGCTGGGATGGCTGGACCTCGGCGCCTGGAGTGACAACACCGCCCTGCACTACGCACTGCGCGTCAATGTGCTGTTCATCGCCGGCGTGATGCTGGCGCTGGTGCTCCAGTGGGGCATGCGCAACACAAGCTGGGGTCTCGCACTGCGGCTGGTCGGCGAGCACGCCGAAACAGCACGGGCCATGGGCTATGCGGCCACGCGCATCCGCGTGGCCGCGACCGGCCTGGGAGGTGCTCTCGCCGGCATCGGCGGTGCCTACCTCTCGCTGGTCTATCCGGGCAGCTGGAACGAAGGCCTTTCCAGCGGCCAGGGATTGATGGCGGTCGCCCTGGTGATCTTCGCGCGCTGGCAGCCGCTGCGCTGCCTGTGGGCAGCGCTGCTTTTCGGCGCCGCCGGCGCGATCGGCCCGGCGCTGCAGGCGATCGGCATCACCAGCGGCTACCACCTGTACAACGCCGCGCCTTATGTCCTGACGCTGGCAATCATGATCATCAATTGCCGCCCCGACCGAACCCTTGCGGGAGCCCCCGGCGAGTTGAGTCTCAACCGCTGACGTGGCTGCCGACTTCGAGTTTGACATCCGCCCGGCGACCGCCACTTCGCCAGCGCGCCAACGAAACAGGAAATCATCATGACACGCTATATCGACGCCAAACCTTACGCCTGGCCCTACAACGGCGAACTCCATCCTCGCAATACCGCGCTGGTCGTGATCGACATGCAAACCGATTTCTGCGGATTCGGCGGCTATGTCGACAAGATGGGCTACGACCTGTCGCTCACGCGCGCGCCGATCTCTCCGATCCAGGGAGTGCTGGCAGCCATGCGCGACAAGGGATTCACCATCATCCATACCCGCGAAGGCCACCGCCCCGACTTGTCTGACCTCCCGGCCAACAAGCGCTGGCGCAGCCGGCAGATCGGCACCAGCAGCATCGGCATCGGCGACCCGGGCCCTTGCGGACGCATCCTGGTGCGCGGTGAGCCGGGGTGGCAGATCATCGACGAGCTTGCACCATTGCCCGGGGAGATCGTCGTCGACAAGCCCGGCAAGGGCTCCTTCTGCGCCACTGACCTGGAACTGATCCTGCGCACCAAGGGCATTGACAACCTGGTGCTGACCGGCATCACCACCGACGTCTGCGTGCACACGACGATGCGCGAGGCCAACGACCGCGGTTTCGAATGCGTGATCCTGGCCGACTGCTGCGGTGCGACCGACGCCGGCAACCATCGCGCCGCCCTGCACATGGTGACCATGCAAGGCGGGGTGTTCGGCGCGGTCTCCGATTCGGCATCGTTGCTGGCCGGGCTCGCTGCATTGCCGGCGCAAGCCGCGGCTTAAGCGCTGATGCAGGGGCAGGACCGCAATACGAGCGAGGTGGGCAAGATGCAAACAAAAGGTATCGAGGTCGTTGGAGCCAGCAAATCATTTGGCGAATTCCGCGCGCTCGACGACGTATCGATCAAGGTCGCGCCAGGCACGGTGCACGCGCTCCTTGGCGAGAACGGCGCCGGCAAGAGCACGCTGGTCAAGGGACTGGTTGGCTATGGCGCGCTTGATCAGGGCCAGATCCTCTTTGGCGGCCGCGAAGCCAGCATCCAGACGCCACGCGACGCCCAAGCACTCGGCATCGGCATGGTCTATCAGCATTTCACGGTGGCGCCCGGCCTGAGTGTGGAAGAAAACCTGCTGCTGGCGCGCGGAAGACTGCGCTGGCGCCTGGACTGGAACGCCGAGCGCCGCGCGCTGGCCGCCTTCATGCGCGGCATGCCGTTCGCGCTGCCGCTCGACAAGCCGGTCGCCGCGCTTGCCGCCGGCGAGAAGCAGAAGCTGGAGATCCTGAAGCAGTTGTATCTGCGGCAGCGCTTTCTGATCCTGGACGAGCCCACTTCGGTTCTGACGCCGCAGGAGGCCGAACAGGTGCTGGGCCTGATGCGCAGCATGGCGCGCCGCGGCGACTTGACCGTGCTGATGATCACCCACAAGTTTCACGAGGTGATGGCTTACGCCGATGAGGTTACCGTGCTGCGCAAGGGCAGGAATGCGGGCAGTAGCCCCGTGGCTGCGACCTACCCGCGACAGCTCGCCGCCTGGATGATGGGAGCGGAACGCGAAGCGGTGCCTGCCGACCTGTCGGCTGTGCCCGGCGACATCCAGCGCCCGCGCCGGGCGTCGCTAGCGGCCGACATCCCGGCGCGGCTGCAGGTGCAGGATTTGACGGTGCGCAACGACAAGGGCGTGATCGCGGTGGACCGTGTCAGCCTCACCGTGCGCCCGGGCGAGATCGTCGGGCTGGCGGGCATTTCCGGCAACGGGCAGAAGGAACTGATGGAAGCCCTGCTTGGCCAGCGCCGGCCGGTCGGTGGCTTGATCGCCGTGTCAGGTCGGCCGTACCGTGCCAGCCGCCGTGAAATGACGGCCAGCCGGGTTGCGGCAATTCCGGAGGAACCGCTCAAGAACGCTTGTATCGCGTCAATGAGCGTGGCCGGGAACCTGGCGCTGCGCGACTTCGATCGCGCGCCAATGTCGCGCGGCTGGCGCATCGATCGGCGCGCCATGCACGCCCGCGCCGAGGGCCTGATCACCGCGTTCAACGTCAGGCCACCCGCGCCGCAGCGGCCTGTCAGCACGCTGTCCGGTGGCAATGTGCAACGTGCAGTGCTGGCGCGCGAGCTGAGCGCGCCGGTGGATCTGTTGATGGTCGCCAACCCGGTGTTCGGACTTGACTTCGCTTCCGTGGCCGATATTCATGCCCGCCTGGTGGCGGCGCGCGACGCTGGCACGGCGGTGCTGCTGGTCAGCGAAGACCTGGACGAACTGCTGGAGCTGGCCGATCGCATCCTGGTGATGACCGCCGGCCGCATCGTCTTTGAAACCGACGCCGCAACCGCGCAACGCGTCGAACTCGGCCGCCATATGGCGGGCCACGGACAGCCGCTCGCGCTCGACGGGATGCTCGCCGCGCCGGCACAGCAGACGATCGGGGAATCCGCTTGATTACCAGCTTGATTACCAGCTTGATTACCAGAGGCTACACCAATCCCGGAATGACAGCAGGATACGCCAAACATGACGAAAGACATTAGCCCGGTTCTTGTTCCCGTCGTGGCTTCGCCCGAAGCCTGGGCCTTCGATCCGCAACGCACCGCCCTGCTGATCATCGATATGCAGCGCGACTTCATCGAGCCTGGCGGCTTCGGCGCAGCGCTCGGCAACGACGTCAGCCAGCTCGGCGAGATCGTTCCGGCTGTAGCGCGCCTGCTCGCGCTGGCGCGGCGCAACGGCTGGCTGGTGGTCCATACGCGCGAATCGCATCTACCCGACCTGTCCGACTGCCCGCCCGCCAAGCGGCTGCGTGGCCGTCCGCAGGCGCGCATCGGCGATCGAGGACCGATGGGCCGCATCCTGGTGCGCGGCGAACCCGGTAACGCCATCATCGACGCAGTAGCGCCCGTCCCGGGCGAGATCGTCATCGACAAGCCGGGCAAGGGTGCGTTCTACGCGACCGTCCTGGACGCCGAGCTACGCGCGCGCGGCGTTACCCACCTGATCTTCGCCGGGGTAACCACCGAAGTCTGCGTGCAGACATCGATGCGCGAAGCCAATGACCGTGGCTACAGTTGCCTGCTGGTCGAGGATGCGACGGCAAGCTATTTCCCCGCCTTCAAAGCGGCCACGCTGGACATGATGCGCGCGCAGGGTGCCATTGTCGGCTGGACGGCAGCACTCGCGGCGCTTGAGCAGGCATGTGGGCAAGGCGCCAGTGCGCTGCTCTGCGCGTGCCCTGAAGCGGCCGGGACGCCGCTGGCCTTGAATCTGCCCGACGTGCTGGCCGAGGTGGGGAGCTTGTTCGCCGCCTATGAACAGGCGCTGATCGACAACGATGTGGCGGCCATGGATGCCCTGTTCTGGGAGGCGCCGCAAACGGTGCGGTATGGCATCGCCGAAGTCCTGCACGGCAGCGAGGCGATCCGCGCGTGGCGGGCACAGGCCACGCCTGTGCCCGTTTCGCGGCGCCTGCATCGCACCGTGATCACCACCTTCGGCCGCGACCATGCCACAGTCAGCACCGAATTCACGAGCGACGAGACGGACCTGCTGGGACGGCAAATGCAGACCTGGGCCCGCATCGCCCCTGCCGGCGACGCCGATCCGACCGCGGGCTGGCGCATCGTGGCCGCCCACGTGAGCCTGATCTGATGCGCGATAATCTCTCCACATGGCGGCGCTTTGCGCGCCGCGGGCCCATACACCATGACGAACAGTGCAGCCAATCCCCTTGCCGAGCAGGTCTACCAGAAGGTCAAGGGCGATATCTTCAACTTCCGACTGATGCCGGGCGATCGCTTCACGGAAACAGAAATCGCCGAACACTACGGTGTATCGCGCACGCCGATGCGCGATGCGCTCTATCGCCTGCAACGCGAAGGCTATCTCGCCGTCGGCTTCCGCCGCGGCTGGAATGTCTGCCCGATCGACTTCGTGCGGCTCGCCCAGCTCTACGACTTGCGTATCGTGCTCGAAGTCGATGCGATCGAAAAGCTCTGCCAGAGCGACCAGCCAGCACAGGGCCTGGCTGAACTGAATGCAATCTGGTATGCCGAAGGCGACGCCCGCAAGAGCGACCCGGCCGAAGTGGCGATGCTCGATGAGGCCTTTCACCGCCAGCTGGTAGCGGCCGCCGGCAATCTTGAGATGTTGCGCGTGCATAACGACGTCACCGAAAAAATCCGCTTGGTGCGCCGGCTGGACTTTCTCAAGCCAAATCGCACAACGGCCACCTATGATGAGCACGCCACCATCCTGCGCCTGATTGCGCACCGCAAGGCTGCCGAGGCTTGTATCCTCCTGCGTTCCCATATCACCCAGAGCAAGCTCGAAGTGCGCAAGATCACCCAGTCCATGCTGGCCGAGGCGAGGGAAGCGCGTAGCCCGGTTGCCAGATAGGCCCGTGGCTACCAGTGGCAGTGCGTGGACAAGGCGGTAATGCAGCCATATCGAGGAAAGCCGCGCCGAGGTTCCCAGGATCACGCTGCACCGCCAGCAGCGGGTGCGCACCGGTAGCGGGAATAGCGCCAACGGCAGCACCTGATTTGCACCACCAGCGAGCCGGCGCTCGCCGTTGTCCCCACGTTTGCGCGCGGGGTTGGGTTGCTTTGCCACGAAAGCGGCGTGCCACAGCCATGGCGCGAATGGCATGAAGCTTGCCTTTGTCAATCTTGTGTACAGACTTGCATCCAAGATGCCCCGGCGCGGTGCTGGCGCATTTTTACGTTTTTTCCTTCCTTTCGCTGTCATCCACCTCTTCCTCTTTGTCCGTGAGCACGCCATGACCGATTCCCGCTTCAATCCCCGTCGCCGGCAGGCACTGCTGCAAGGCCTGGCCACAGGCGCCATGCTGGCTGCGCCGGCCATCGTGCGCGCGCAGACGCAGAAGGTCCGCCTCGGCTTCTGGCCCATCGCCGGCGGCATTCCGCTGTATGCGGGCATCGGGACCGGGTTGTTCAAGCAGGCCGGGCTGGAGGTGGAGGCCGTGAAGTTCGCCAGCGCCCAACAGGTGGTGGAGGCCATGATCGCAGGGCGCATCGAGGGCTCGGCCAACGGCACCGCCTCCGCGGCGCTCGGCCTGGGCGAGATTACGTCACCGGGGCTGTGCAAGATCTTCGCCGCCAATCCGTCCAACGCCATGCTGCTGCTGGACGAAGTGCTGGTGGCGAAAGACAGCCCGTACAAGCGCATCGCCGACCTCAAGGGCAAGCGCATCGGCTGCGGCCCCGGCATCCAGAACGTGACGCTGGCCAAGGTCATCTTCGAGAAGAACGGCTACACCGACGTGAAGCCGATCGAGTTGCCGGTGGGCCAGCACGTGGCCGCGCTCGCGGCCGGGCAGCTTGACGCGGTCTACACGCTCGAACCGACCGGCACCGTGGGGCGCCTGAACGGCACCTGCCGCGCGCTGGAGTACGGCGTGATCTCGCGCTACGTACTGGGCAATCCCAACCTGCCGTGGTTCGGCGGCTCGGCCTCGCTGACCACCGCCTTCATCAACGCCAACCCGGAACTGGCCAAGCGCTTCATCGCCGCCTACGCTGGCGCGATCGACATGGTGCGCAAGGACCCAGTCAAGGTGCGCCCCTTCCTGAAGGGCTACACCAGCATCGACGACCAGCTCGCCAAGGAAGTGCCGCTGCCCGGCTTTACGCTATACAACGAGTTCAAGCCGGCCGATGTCGAAGCCTTCCAGAAGTTCTTCGACGTCTTCCACGAACGCAAGCTGTTCGCGCGCCGTGTGCCGGTGGCAGACATGCTCTACCGGGGCTGACATGCGCGCAACCAACCTATCGCAGCGGCTGCTGCCGCTCATCGGCCCGCTGGCGCTGCTGGCGCTGTGGCAGCTCGCGGTGTCGGCCAAATGGGTCAACCCGGTGCTACTGCCGTCCCCGGCCGCCACGCTGGGCGTGTTGTTCGCCAGCATCGCCGACGGCTCCATCAACGCAGACCTGCTGGCCACCGTGTTGCGTACCCTCTACGCCTTCGCCATCGCCGCAGTGATCGGCGTGCCGCTGGGCGTTGCGCTGGGCAGCTCGGTGCCGGCCTACCGCAGCGTGGAGTTCCTGATCGACTTCTTCCGCTCCACGCCGTCGTCGGCGCTGATCCCGCTGTTCATGCTGCTGTTCGGCTTGTCGGATGCCAACAAGATCGCCATCGCAGCCTTCGCCGCGGTGCTGCTGATCTTGTTCAATAGCGCCTATGGTGTGATGAACGCCAAGAAGACGCGCGTGCTCGCAGTGCGGGCCATGGGCGTGTCCAAGTGGCATGTGTTCAAGGACGTGCTGCTGATGGAGAGCCTGCCTCAGACCTTCGTGGGCCTGCGCACCGGCGTGTCGATGTCGCTGGTGATCGTGATCGTGTCAGAGATGTTCATCGGCTCCGACACGGGCCTTGGCCACCGTATCATCGATGCACAGCAAGTCTTCAACATCCGCAGCATGTACGCCGCCATCCTGGTCACCGGAGCGCTCGGTTACCTGCTCAACCTTGCCTTTTTCATCCTGGAAAAGCGCTTCGTTCATTGGAGTGGAAAATGAGGTCCTCATCATGAGAGTCCTGCAATCCGGGGCCGGCGTCGCCGAAGCCCCCGTCCCTTCGCCGCTGGTGGCCGCCCCCGCCGCGCGCGACGTGCACGTGACCATCCGCGGCCTGTCCAAGGCCTTCGGCGGCGTGCCGCTGTATGAGAATCTCGACCTGGACCTGCCGCGCGGCAAGATGGTCTCGGTGTTCGGGCCCAACGGCTGTGGCAAGTCCACGCTGATAAACATGGTGGCAGGCCTCTTGCCCTTCGACCGCGGCGAGGTGCTGTTCGATGGCAAGACGCTGCGCCAGACCGTGATCGGCTACGTGTTCCAGAACTACCGCGACGCGTTGCTGCCGTGGATCTCGGCACGCGACAACGTGTCGTACCCGCTGCGACGCAAGGGCATGCCCGAGGCCGATGTCAAGGCGCGCACCGACGAGTTGCTGCGCACCTTCGACGTGCGCTTCGACGTGCGCCGCCATCCGTACGAGCTGTCCGGCGGCCAGCAGCAGCTGATCTGCATCATGCGCGCACTGGCGCCGCGGCCCGAGGTGCTATTCCTCGACGAACCCTTTTCAGCGCTGGATTACGAGACCACGCTGTTCATTCGCGACAAGCTGCAGGAGGTGCAGCTGGCCGAGGGCACGACCATGGTGATCGTCTCGCACGACCTGGAAGACGCGGTGTTCCTGGCCGACCGCATCCTGCTTCTGACGCGCCGGCCCACCCGTGTGGCCGAGGAGATCGACTTCGACCTGCCGCGCCCACGCGATGCGCAGGCAGTGGCCGACCCGCGTTTCATCGCTACGCGCGCGCATGCACTGGCGGTGTTCCAGCGCGAGGTCAGGGCAAGGTAGGGCTGGCAAAGCCAGCCGGCCCAGGCGGATTCCTCCGTGATACCGAGGAGTTGCTGTTCGAGCGCGGCGTGGCATGCGCTTCGACCAACTCCTTGCGTGTCGTCATGCTTTGCCTCGTCACGTTGCGCTGCTCCCGCCGGACCATCCGACTGGTAGCAAACTACGTGAGGCAACAGGTCAGTACGGGTTGCAGTTCTGATGAGTCAATGCGCCGGCCAAAATGTTTGTCGGTAAACCGGACATCCTGCTTGACGCTATCCGGGTGCTAGCCAACTCAGCCTTACTCCAGCGAAAACCCGCCGCCAAACGGCTCCGCGTAGTTGGCGTCAGCGCGCAGGACTTCAAACTCCGGCATTTCGGCGAACCGCGTTACTTGCACTTCGACGTGGCGCCGCCACACTTCCAACGAGCCGGATTGGACAGCCAACGCCAAGTAGCTTTTATGCTTGCGCGAAGGGTAGCGGAATCCGAGCGGCGCCGCATCGCCGGAAAAGCCGGCCAGAACTTCGAGCATCCGCAGGCCAAACCACTGGCACCAGGCATGGTCGCCGTGGATCTGGTCGTAGATGCCTAGCTTGCTGAGAGCGGTCCCGTGTAGATCGAGGACCCGGATGTCCATTTGCAGTGTGAATGTAGCGATCAAGCCTTTCTTGACGACGTCTGGGGGAATATAGAACGTGCCGGGCAGCGTCAAGTCGTTGGTGCAGAAGCCGGACTCCCACAGGGCAGTCGTCAGGTCTTGGGCCGCGTACATCCAGTAGTCTGAAAAACGTTCGTCGGTTCCAGCAAGCACGGCGGGCGGGCCGAACCGGTAGGTCCGCTGGACGTACGGCGGAATGACCGCGGCGGGATGCCGGACCGCGCGGTAAACGCGCGTGCCGGCGGGCAGGAGAATCTCCGCGTCGGCCAGCGCCTGGCGCAGGAGATCCGTTGGAGGAAGGGTTAAGGCAATATGTTCGGGCGCAGCAATATTTGGCGTCGTCATCAACTGATCGAGTCCGTACTGCGCGAGGGCAGCGCGGCCAGCTGCGCGATCACCTTACCCTGCCGCTTGCTGGCGGATCGGGCAAGGTGGCCACGCTGCGCGGCGGTAAGCGCCGCACGCGATTCGAACGCCCTGCCCGCCAGCAACTCGGCCGGCGTCAGGTCGTCAAAGGCGTCGACCGGTGTCACCCAGAACGCATGGATTTCGCTGCTCGGCAGGTCTGTCATCTGGCGCAGGACTGGAGCCAGCAGCTCCGGCACTGGTGGCGCGAATTGCCAGGCCGGGAATGCACGGCCGATCGCCTTGCCGCGGGGGGTGACGCAGTAAAAGCGTGCATCCTCCACCGCGCGATATAGCGTCGCCTGCGACATGGCCACTAGGCCCTGTGCAATGACCTCCGAGGGCTTCAGGTATGACACGGCGAGTCGGCCCTCGATACCTACCGCCGGCGAACCGGGGTGCCCGAGCGTCGCCGTCAGGCACTGGCGCACGATCGTCATCACACGGGCGCGCTCGCCCGCGTCGATGGTGTGCTCAAGTTGCTCGTCGATATCGTGAACCAATTTCTCTACTAGTTGAGCGTCGGCGGCAGCGCCGGACGCGAACGAGGTGCGCGGTGTCATACCTACTCCTTCAGATGACAACAGCTGGCGGCGCGAACGCCGGATGAATGGCCGCTTCCTGATCGGCCCGCCGGCAGGACAGCAGGTGCCGCGCTGCGAACGACATGCCCCGCGACAGCAGTACCGAAAGTCGATATATGCGATCGGAATCACCCTTCAGGGCGCGAAGGCCATTGCGCAGTACGCAACGCGCCACCGACGCCAGCTTCGCCGGCACGCGACCCCGCAGCATTTCGAGCAGAAGGTGGCCGCGCGCCTCCCTTGTGACATGGCCCGATATGACGCGCAGCGCAAAATCCAGATAGCGATTGGTTGTCGCGAGTCGAATATTTGTGACCGAGTCGCCCGACGCTAGGTAACGCGTTTCGGGGTCGCCTCCAAAATTGCCCACCAGAATGACGCGGCTCCGCATCGGGTCCGCCCGCGGCGAATCGAACTCAGCTTCGATTTCGATGGCGCGAGGCCCCAACAACTGTCGGTAGTGCGCGCTCAGCGCCGCGACGTCGGCGTCGAGGACGGGCGCTTGCGCATCAGCTTTAGGGACGCCGGCTTCGCGGAGTCGTTCAAGGAGCGTATCTGGCTCGATACGCATGAGGCGGGCCAGGGCCACCACACCGGAATAGGAACACATGGGTCGTGAACGACGATGCCGTGAATGATGGCTCAATCATAACCATTTTTCTCAACTTTCTCAATTTTCTCATGGTGTCTGGCTTTAGCCATCCCCGAATAAGTCGAAGTCGCCAGTGCATGCCTCATACTGCATTTTTTCCGTGAGGCGCAACGGGTGGGCTGTTAACTTGTGAGGAAATCTGTTTACATCCTGTCTTTTGCGGAAAGGCAGGATGCCAAGGTTGATGCTCAGCGATGAACAATACGAACGGATCGCCCCCTTGCTGCCCGGCAAGGCCACGGACCCGGGTCGAACGGCGGCAGACAATCGACTGTTTGTCGAGGCCGTGCTGTGGATGGCGCGTACGGCAGCCCATGGCGCGATCTACCTGCCGATTTCGGACCTTGGAACAGTGTGTACCAGCGCTTTGCCAGATGGTCTCGGGCGCAGGTGTGGCACATGGTGTTTGCTGAGCTTGGGGGCGACGCCGACTTCGAAGAAGTCTTCATCGACAGCACCATTGTGCGTGCCCACCAGCATGCCGCCGGCGCGCCCCAAAAAAAGGCGATCAGGCGATCGGCCGCTCGCGTGGCGGATTGACCACCAAGATTCATGCACTGGTCGATGGATTGGGTATGCTCGCGCGCTTTCGCCTGACCGGCGGCCAGGCCGGGGACAGCCCCGAAGCGCTGCCTTTGCTTGACGAACTGAAGCCCACCCGTCTGGCCGCCGACAAAGCCTACGATTCGGATGCGATCCTGCAACACCTGCAGTCCGCGGGTATTCAAGCCGTCATCCCCAGTCGCGCCAATCGTCTTGAACAACGCCCCCTCGACGAGCATCTGTATGCCTCACGAAATTTGGTCGAACGCTTCTTCTGCCGCATCAAGCAATTCCGCCGCGTTGCCACGCGCTACGACAAGCTCTCCGAACGTTTCTCATCGTTCGTTGCGCTCGCCGCCGCATTCATCTGGATCTGCTGATTGTCAACAGGCCCTTCTATGAGCAGTCCCTTGTCAAGCCGTTTTGCAAACTGACTGATTGATCGATATACGAATCCTCCCTTATCGCGACAGAGCGGGTTGGCTCCGTTGCGGTGAAACACGATGGCCCGAAGCCGGGTCTTGCGCTCGTGAGAAATGA
>NZ_JBFTQG010000068.1:0-23124 GCF_056398885.1 Cupriavidus sp. 01T418 | reverse complement strand
GCCATGTCGCGCCGCAAGGTGATCGTGAAACATCTGAGCGCCATCCAGAACCTGGGCGCCATGGATGTGCTGTGCACCGACAAGACCGGCACCCTGACGCAGGACCGCATCATCCTGAAGAAGCATGTGGACCTGGCGGGGCAGGAGACCGCGCGCGTGCTGGAATTCGCCTACCTGAACAGCTACCATCAGTCCGGCTTGCACAACCTGCTGGACAAGGCGGTTCTCCTGCACGAGGAAGTTGGCGAAACACTGCGGCAAGGGGGCGGCTATCGCAAGATCGACGAGGTGCCGTTCGATTTCGAGCGGCGCCGCATGTCGGTGGTGGTGGACGGGCCGCAGGGCAGGCTGCTGGTCTGCAAGGGTGCCGTGGAGGAGGTCTATGCCGCCTGCGCCAGCGCCGAACTCGGCGGCCAGGCCATCGCGCTGGACGAGTCGCATCGCCAGTCCCTGATGACAGTCTGCAAYGGGCTCAACGAGGATGGCTTCCGGGTGATCGCGATCGCCTACAAGTCCTTGCCGCCGGCGCCGGATACGCATCCGTACTCGGTGGCGGACGAAGCCGCGCTGACCCTGCTGGGCTATATCGCCTTTATCGACCCGCCCAAGGAGAGCGCGGCGCCGGCGCTGGCGGCGCTGCGCGACAGCGGCATCGAGGTCAAGGTGCTGACCGGCGACAGCCCGGTGATCGCGCGCAAGATATGCCGGGAAGTCGGCMTCGTCGTGGATCGGGCCGTACTGGGCGCGGAACTCGACGGGCTCTCGCCGCAAGCGCTGGGGGAACTCGCCGAGCGCACGCAGCTCTTCGCCAAACTGGCACCAGCGCACAAGGCGGCCATCGTCAAGGCCCTGCGGGCGCGCGGCCGGGTGGTGGGCGTGCTGGGCGATGGCATCAACGACGGGCCCGCGCTCAAGGCGGCTGACGTGGGCATCTCGGTGGACAGCGGCGCGGATATCGCCAAGGAGTCCGCCAGCATCATCCTGCTGGAAAAGAGCCTGCTGGTGCTGCACGACGGCGTGATCGAAGGCCGCAAGGTCTTTGCCAACCTGCTCAAGTACCTGCGCATGGGTGCGAGCTCCAACTTCGGCAATATGTTCAGCGTGCTAGGCGCGAGTGCCTGGCTGCCGTTCCTGCCGATGGCGCCGATCCAGGTGCTGACCAACAATCTGCTCTACGATTTCTCGCAGACTGCGCTGCCTACCGACATCGTGGACGACGATGCCGTCAGCCGCCCGCGCCGCTGGGAGATCGGCAAGCTCGGCCGCTATATCCTGTGCATCGGCCCAATCAGCTCGCTGTTCGACTACATCACCTTTGCGATGCTCTACTGGGTCCTTGGCGCCAGCACGCCCGCGCAGCAGCACCTGTTCCAGACCGGCTGGTTCCTGGAGTCGCTGCTGTCGCAGACCCTGATCGTTCATGTGATTCGCACGCGGAACATTCCCTTTGTGCAAAGCCGTGGCAGCACCACGCTGATTGCCACCACATTGGCGATTTGCCTGATCGGCATCTGGCTGCCGTACTCGCCGCTGGCAACGCCGTTGGGCCTGCTGTCTCCGCCGGGCATGCTCTGGCTATTCCTGCCGCCGATCATCCTCGGCTATTGCTGCCTGACCTATGCGCTGCGCGGATGGCTGATCCGGCGTTTTTCAATTGACTGAGGCGCTATCCAGGGATCCGTGGCCCAACTTTTGACATAGCACAAGGACTGGCTTCGCCAACGGCTTATTCTGGGTGCAAGCCGGAACTAGCTCGCAGCGCGTATCCGGCGCACGAAGGATGGGAGGCAAATCGATGAATCCGCCACTTGCCCGCTTCGCGGGCCGGGAGGAGGCTGCGGCGCAGCTAGCCGAGGCTCTCTCCGGGTATCGGGGCCAGCGCCCACTGATCCTTGCCATTCCGAAGGGCGGCATACCCATTGGGCGCGGACTCGCCGATGCGCTGGAGGGGCAACTCGATGTGGCACTGGTCAGCAAGCTGGTCGGCCCCGACAATAACATCGCCGCGGTCGGCGCCGTGACCGAGAACGGCTGGACCTACCGCGTGGAGAACCCGGTGGGTGGGCAGCCCGCTCCCATGCATTTTGCCCAGGAGCGGATGGCAAAGCTCGATCTGCTGCGGCAGCAATGCGCGATCTACACATCGCATCGCGCACGGCTTGACCCGCATGGCCGCATCGTGATCCTGGTGGACGATGGACTCTGCACTGGTGCCACCATGATGGCGGCGATCCACGCGGTACGCAGGCAGCAGCCAGCCAGGCTGGTTTGCGCGGTTCCCGTGGGCAACCGCCTAGGGCTGATGGCAGTTCGCGCCAGCGCCGACGAGGTGGTGTGCCTGCGCACCGCCGGGCCGGATCAGGATGTCCGCCAGGCCTACCAGTGCTTTCCGGAGGTGGACGACGAAGAAGTCCGCGCACTGCTCTGGCGCGATATCGAGCCGCGCAATGCCGAGGCCATCGGAACGAAAACCCTGGCGGCCGCCGTGCCGGTAGGCATCCCGTGCGACGGCATCAGGCTGCACGGTGTGCTCGACGCCCCCGCCAGTCCCGTGGGATTGGTGTTGATGGTGCATGCCAACGGGGTCGACGACCATGCCGTGCGCAACCAGTATGTGGCGAGGAAACTGTGCGCCAGGGGACTGGCCACGCTGCTGGTGGACCTGATCGGGCCAAGGGAGGCAATGCGGAGGGAGAAGCGCCGGGACATCGCCATGCTGGCCGGCAGGCTGCGGGCAGTAATGCAGGCGGTGCCAGGCTACGTGCACGCGCGGCTGCGTTTGTCGGCGGTCCCGCTCGGCTGCTTTGGCACCGGCGCCGCGGCAGCCGCCGCGTTGAGTGTGGCGGCGGAGGAGGGGACGGAACTACGCGCGCTGGTCCTCGCGGCGGGACGCGTGGACCTGGCCGATGCCAACATCTTGGGCAAAGTGTCCATACCGACGCTTCTCGTGGTGGGGGCCGCCGATCCGGAGGGCATTCGCATCAATGATCTGGTGTTCGGCAGGCTTCGCTGTCCCCGGCAATTGCGGCTGGTGGCAGGCGAGGGCAGGATATTCGAGGAACCCGCCGCGATTGAGGAACTGGCCGCGCTGACAGGAAGCTGGTTCTCGCAATTGCTTGCCGATGGGCGGATTGCCGTCGTGTAGGCACGCTCGGGATGTTGCCACTGCTCGCGCAGCGGGGGCCATAGTCCCGCGCGCTTGGCAGACAGACTAGTCTTCCGGCTCCTCGCCAGGTTTATCCAAGGGGCGCCTCGCCTGCCTCGAAACGGTGGCATTCGATCTGGTTGCCACTGGCTGGATCTGAACCCGGAGCCGGCGTGAGGGAGATCAACCGGAGAGGCCAAGCATCGGAAAGGCAAGCGGTACGGGCTCCATCTGTATCAAATACTCTGCTGGGTGCTGCTATGTGTTGCGCTATCGGCCTGCGCGCAAACGGCTGGCGCGCAACACCGGGTTCCCATCCTTGTCTATCATCGCTTCGGCCCAGTTGCTGCGGATGGCATGACGGTGCGCACGGTGACGTTCGAATCCCATCTGCGCATGCTAACCACGCAGGGCTACCACATCGTTCCCCTGGACGATGTCGTAAGTTGGGTCGAAGGCGGTCCCGATTTGCTTCCCGCGAATGCCGTTGCGATTACGGCGGACGATGGCCATCGGTCGGTGTTCGACGTGATGATGCCAATAGTCCAACGTGAGCAAATCCCCGTCACCTTGTTCATCTATCCCTCGGCCATTTCGAACGCATCCTATGCGCTGACTTGGGACCAACTGCGCGCGCTCAAGAAAACTGGCTTGTTTTCGGTGCAATCGCACAGCTACTGGCATCCGAACTTCAACACCGAACGCAAGCGCCTGGCGCCGGCGGCGTTCCGTGCCCTGGCACATGACCAGTTGCGGCGCGCGCGCGAGCGTCTGGAGCAGGAGCTTGGCGGCTCCGTAACGCGGTTGGCATGGCCGTTCGGCATCTACGATCGGGAACTCATGGAGATTGCCGCGAGCGAAGGCGTCGAGGCGGCCTTTTCGCTCGATGGCCGCCCGGTCACAAGGGGCTCGCCGCGGCTCGCGCTGCCCCGGTTCTTGATGGTCGACGCCTGCGACGAGCGGTGCCTTGGCCGGCTGCTGGGCGATGTCGCCGCGCAGCACGCATCGTCCGGCCCGCGCAATCGGGGCGCCGAGGGCGCAACAACGCATAGTCCCCATTCCCAACCGCAATCACAAGCCAAGGTCTCGCCATGAGCACTCTCACACGTCATGCCTTGTGGTTCGCGCTTGCACTGGCGGCATGGCAGGCCGCTGCCGCAGACGCGCTCACCGGCACTGTAATCGATGCTCGCACGGGCGCCCCCGTGCGTGGGGCCACCGTGGTCGTGCTGGATACATCCGCGGCCACTTCCCTGACCAGTGCGGACGGGACGTTTGTGATCCGGGCGCCGGTGCAGGGCGCCATCACGATCGGGGCGCGAGCCGCTGGCTATGGCCGCGCGGTCGCCGAGACCAGAGGCGGCAACCTGCTGCGGGTGGCGCTCACGCCGTTGCGACCCAAGGCGGTCTACCTCTCGGTATTCGGCATTTCGAGCTCGGCGTTGCGCGATGCTGTGCTCGCCTTGCCGCAATCCAGCGCCATTAACGCGCTCGTGATCGATGTCAAGGGAGACCGTGGCATGACACCTTACCGCAGCGCGGCGCGTGATGCCACGGGGGCGAGCATGCAGGTGGAGGCGCCGGCGCCCATGGTGCACGATTTCCCGGCTTTGCTTGCGGATCTCCACGCGCGCAACCTATACCTGATCGCGCGCATCGTGGTATTCAAGGACGAGCCGTTTGCCGCGGCGCACCCGGAATGGACAGTGCGCGATGGCCAGGGAGGCATCTGGCGCGACCGCGAAGGCTTGCGGTGGATCGATCCGTTCGCAGGCGGAGCCTGGCAGCACAATCTAGACCTTGCCGAGGAGGCGGCGCGCATGGGCTTCGACGAAATCCAGTTCGATTACCTGCGTTTTCCGGATGCTGGCGGACTGCGCTTTTCTCAAACCAACACGCGGGAGAAGAGGGTGGCTGCCATCACCGGCTTTCTCCATGCAGCCCGCGAACGGCTGGCCCGCTACAACGTGTACATCTCAGCGGACATCTTCGGCTACGTGTGCTGGAACCTCGACGACACGGCAATCGGCCAGCAACTGGAACCCCTGGGTGCAGCGCTGGACTATATCTCTCCCATGCTCTACCCCTCCGGCTTCACCTGGGGCCTGCCAGGCTGCAACAAGCCTGTAGAGCATCCCGGCGAGATCGTGGCCCGCTCGCTAGCCGAGGCCAAGAAGCGGACCGGTTTGCCGGGTGTACGCTTCCGTCCTTGGCTCCAGGCATTCCGCGACTATGCCTTCGATCATCGCGAGTTCGATGGCGACGAGATCCGGGCGCAAACGCAAGCCGCGGACGTCGCGGATACGGACGGGTGGATGCTGTGGAATCCACGCAACCAGTACGATCCCACTCAGTTGCCAAGATGAGCCGGCGCGACACCTTGCTCGCCCTGTTTGCGGTGCTGCTCCTGGCGTGCGGGTTGCCATCGGCGGCACCTGCCGCCGAGGCGCCCACAGATGCCACGAGTCTGGCGCCTACTGATGCAAGCACGCGTGAGCAGCTGCGCGTCATTGTCGCCGCCCAGATCGAAGCCGGCAACGTGCCCGGCGCCGTGGTGCTGGCCGGCGACGCCGGGCACATCCACTATCGCGCCGCCACCGGCCTGCGCGCCATTCTCCCGGCGAGCGAGGCGATGCTCGCCGATACCGTGTTCGACCTCGCATCGGTCACCAAAGTGATCGCTACCACCACCGCCGTGCTGCAGTTGAGCGAGGGCGGTTCGATTTTTCTGGATGCCCCGGTGGCCCGGTACCTGCCCGAATTCGGCGTCGCCGGCAAGGAGGGCATCACGGTACGCGAACTGCTATCGCATACATCAGGTTTGCCCGCAGGGCTGCCGCCGAGCCGACGTTCGGGCGGCGCGAACGACATATTGCGGGAAGCAATGAGCCAGGCTCCGATTGTGCAGCCCGGGTCGCGCGTCATTTATAGCGACATCAATTTCATCGTGCTTGGCGAACTGGTCCAGCGCGTCAGTGGACAATCCCTGGACGCGTGGTGCCGCGAACATATCTTCACGCCCTTGCGCATGCAAGACACTGGCTTTCTTCCCGACCCGGCAGCGGTGCGCAGGAGCGCCCCTACCGCGCCAAGAGGGGCGGAGATGCTACGAGGGCGCGTTCACGATCCCATCGCTGCGCGCATGGGAGGCGTGGCCGGCCACGCCGGCCTGTTTTCCACCGCTGAAGATCTGGCCCGGTTCGCGCAGATGATCCTCAACGACGGACGCAGCGGTGCCGCTACGGTACTAAAATCCGAGAGCGTGGCGCTGCTGGCCACGCCAGCGTCGCCGCTGGCCGCCAATGCCTGGCGCGGTTTGGGATGGGCGCTAGCTGCGCCTCTCGTCGCCGACCGTGACCGGCTGCCCCCGCTGGGGATGATCGAGCAGACCGGCTACACCGGCACCGGCGTGTGGATCGACCTGGTGACGAAGCGCTTCGCCGTCATCCTGAGCAGCCGGCTGCATCCATACGACAGGGGTGACGCTGCACCGCTGCGTCAGCAAGTGCTGGCCCTGCTGGCTAGCGAGGCTGCGCCGGTCGCCACACCAGCAATCAGCCACGCCGTGCCAGGCGCGGAGGCCGCCCTGGCTCAGGCCATGCGGCTGCCGCCCGCCGCAGGGCCGGTGCGCAGCGGCATCGATGTACTGGAGGCGCAGGCGTTCGCACCGTTGTCGGGCTTGCGCGTGGGGCTGGTCACGAATCGTAGCGGATTCGATAGCAGGGGCGTGCGAACAGCGGATGCGCTCGCCCATGCGCCCGGTGTCACGCTGGCGGCGCTGTTCGCGCCCGAGCATGGATTGGCCAGTGATATTGATGCCCCACTGGGAGATTCGTCTGACGCGGCAACCGGCGTGCCCGTCCATAGCCTGTACGACGGAAACAAGCGCTTTGCGCCAGCGACGCTGGAAGGCGTGGATGCGCTGGTGTTCGACGTGCAGGACGCCGGCGTGCGTTTCTTTACCTACATCACGACGCTCGGCTACACGCTCGAAGCCGCCGCCGCCCGCGGCATCCCTGTCTTTGTGCTGGACCGGCCGAACCCGCTGGGCGCAGTTGTGTTCGGTGGCCCGCTGCAAGACCCCAGCAAGCCGTCCTCATTTACCGGGTACTTTCCATTGCCGCTGGTGCATGGCATGACCGTCGGCGAACTCGCCCGGATGTTCAATGCGCGCCTGCGCATCGGCGCGGATCTCCAGGTCGTCGCCATGCAAGGCTACATGCGCGCCATGCGCTTTGCCGACACCGGACTCGGCTGGGTTCCGATCTCGCCAAATCTGCGCAACACAGAACAACTTGGCCTATATCCCGATCTCGGCATGATCGAAGGCGCGAATGTCAGCGTAGGGCGCGGCACGCCGACGCCGTTTGGGTTGGTTGGCGCCCCTTGGATTGTCGGCCGGGACCTGGCAAACTATCTGGAGAAGCTCGATGCCGGGGCGAGGTTCGATGTAACGAGCTTTGTGCCGACCGAAGGCCGTTATCGCGGTCGGCTCTGCCATGGAGTATCAATCAAGGCGGGAGTTGGGCAAAGACCACCCGGGCGCCTGGGTCTTGCGCTGGCTATCGCGTTGCATTCCCTCTACCCGCGGCAATTCGACCTCCCTGCGATCCGCCAGGTGCTCGGTTCCGACAGCGCCTGGCGCTTGATCGACGCGCACGCTTCGCTGGCGGTGGTCGAACGAACGGTGTCGACGCAAGGCGCGGGCTTCGCGCAAGACCGCGCGCGATTTCTGATGTACTGACCCCACTCCTTCCGGAGTGCGCTGCAGTGTAGCGACTATCAGTTGACGCGGCTGGCCGCCTTCACCAGCAGCACGGGGCAATGCGCATAGGCGAGAACGCGACCAGCCACCGACCCGATCTCTGCGTCAAGGACGCCAACGCTTGTTCGGATGAGGGGAGTACAGGTGCACCGTATACAGTGTCACAGTGCTTCCTCCCAATCCTGATAGGGGGTATTTAACGTAGTCTGATGCAAATCAAGACCTCGCTCGCTATGCGCAATGCCATGTAGCAAGGCGTCCGACGATTCTTGACGTGGCGCAAGGAGTGGACATACCGCGCTTGTGGCGCACGCGGGAAGAACTACAGTTCATTATGAATCGTCAAGAGGGCATCAACCGGTGGGAGTCTCCCTATGTCGTTCGCTACCATTCTGGTCATACTCGATGCCAGCCGGCGTTCCTACCACCGCCTCCATATCGGCGCGCGACTGGCGGTTGAGCACAATGCCAAGCTGGTTGGTATGTTTGCCTGTCGCCGCCCGGAGTCGGCCTGGGTGTACCGCCTCCCCGACGGCGCGCGCTATCTCGAGGCCCTCCAAGCCCAGTACGAGCAGGATCGCGAGGTCGTGCGGCATGGTTTCGAAGGTGCGACTGAGGAATTGCCGATCACGGCTGAATGGCACGCCTTCGACGAACTTCCGCTGGTCATCGGGCAGCGGGAGGCGCGGCTGGCGGACCTCCTGGTGGTCGGACAAGACGACCCGGCGGATCCGGCCGCCTTCGTGGCCGAGAATTTCGTCGAATCCATTGTGCTTGCCAGCGGCCGGCCGGTCCTAACGATTCCGTGCGAGGGGCGGTTTGAGACAGTAGGCGGCCGCATCCTGGTCGCCTGGGACGGCGGGCGGGAGGCCGCGCGAGCCATCCGAGATGCATTGCCGTTCCTGCGCAAGGCCAAAGCGGTGACCATTGCCACATGCACGCTGGCTGGGAAGGTCGGCGGCCAATGGAGTGCGCCCGCTCAGTATGCGGCGACCTGGCTGGCGGCGCATGGGGTGACGGCTGCGTTGTGCAACCTTCCTGTGACGGCATCCGTCGATGCCGGCGAGCGCTTGCTGTCGGAAGCGTCGGATCTGGAGGCGGATCTCGTCGTAGCCGGCGCCTACGGACACAACAGGCTCCGTGAGGTGGTTCTGGGTGGGACGACCCGGACGTTGCTGGAAGCCATGACAGTCCCCGTGCTTTTTTCCCACTGAATGTTGTCGCAATCGCGGACTGATATTAGGCGGCGCAACGCGCAGCCTCACGCGCTGGGCCGCCGTCCCGTCGAATCTTGTACCTTGAGTAAGAAGATTGAGTGCATAGCTGACAGTTATACGGTACCGGTCGTTGACATGTCTCAACGGGCGCGCGTACGAGAGAACTAATCTGGAATACCGAATGCGCCAGGTATAGCTGGCGCCGGCATCGAGAGGAGTTGTCAGATGAAAACCGATTTGCAGATCAAGCAGGACGTGAACGACGAGCTTGCGTGGGATCCCGCAGTGGATGGGGCTTCGGTTGGTGTAGAAGTCAGCCATGGCGTAGTGACGTTGAGCGGCCACCTTAACACCTATATCGAGAAGCTGGCGGCTGAACGTGCCGCCGAGCGCGTCGAAGGGGTCAAGGCGGTTGTGGTGGATCTCGATGTACGCGTCCCTGGCGAACACGATGACGAAGCCATGGCAGAGGCAGCCCGATCGACGCTGCAATGGCATGCGAGCCTGCCCTCCGCGAGTATCAAGGTGCGCGTTGAGAAGGGTTGGGTCACCCTCGCCGGCGAAGTGGAATGGGCTTATCAACGCGAGCTGGCCGAGCGTTCCGTAGGACATCTGCGTGGCGTGGCTGGCGTGATCAATCTGCTAGCGATCAAGCCGCGCGTTGGGCCGCCGGACGTGGCTAAGCGCATCGATGCCGCCTTGCGGCGTCATGCAGAGCGAGAGGCCGCTCATATCCGTGTCGAGGTGCTGGGCAGTGTTGTAACGCTGAATGGCCAAGTCGATTCTCCGCAGGAGCGGCAGGCGGCGGTGGGAGCGGCATGGTCAGCACCGGGTGTGACCAGCGTGATCGATCACCTCCCCCTATCCTAAAGCGCGGCGGAAGAGGGCGCGAGCTTGTGCATGACTTATGCGTGTTTTGGCAAGGGAAGCCTACGCTGGCATCGCTGGCCACGTAATCCGGAATGAAATCCAAGCTTCGCGCCCGAGCCAACCCATACCATGTGATGGAGCAGTTCATGCCGCTTGAGCACACTGCAGCCCTCGGTTCGTGAGGGCGCTCGCGACGCCCAGATTAGACTTAGAGATCGCGCTTCGCTTGAAAAGCATGCCACAAAGGAGGCGCAAGGCAGTGAGTACGACGCGGGTCGGACTGCTCAGGCCGGTCTCCACTTGCACGCTGGGGCTTTCACCAGAGATGCACCATGTGCAAAAGTGCTCGCAATTGTTGGTGAGTAGCCGATACCTGTCTTCCCCCAGGCGCGACGTGGCACGCTGGACCGCTTGCAGACCGTCGTACCTGGAGTCGGGTTCAGCATGGACTCTGATCTCGTAGCCTTCCGCGAATCGTTCAAGGGAGATCGTTTCGACTGGCCCCCGGCGCAGAAGGTCCTTAAACCCCGCATAGTGCACCACATTTCCCTGGCCCGCATAGATGCCATGGTGAGCATAGCCCCAACGCTCTGTGACAAGATGGGCGCCCAAGGGGAATGTATCCGCCTCGGCGCAGATGATGCGACACGGAATGGCGCGTTGGGCATATGAGTTCATGGCACCTCCTCGGGGCTACCGCTTCGCGATGGCACCATTCAGCCAATGGATAGGTGCCGAATGCGCACTCTTGCCGACGCACTGGGTGGGGTGATTGATGCCTGAAGTATTGTCGGGGAGGACACGAGCCGAAATCATCCTGGGCTGAGAACGCTGTCCGTTCAACACCAGGATTTCTGTCGGTCTTGGCAGGATGATGCCGTCAGAAATGCGTCAACGCTGTCAGGAAAGCCTGACAAGGTGCAGTCCAATTGGCGCATGCTCATGGCGATCGTGACTAGCACGTGTATGACCGCTCCCGTTCGCCAGGAACGGGCGGTCAGGATGGGTCGCTAAAGGCCCGGCGGTTCATCGAAGGAGCGCCGGCAGAATCATACTGCGATAGCGCCTCGTACCCCGCCGTCACGTCGAACAGCTCCTCGTCGATCGCGCTTTGCCGCTCGCTGTGAAACCGGCCGCGAAAGCTGGCGAGCAGTTCGTCGATGTTCTTGTCGGCTCGCTCCATCGCCGCCAGGCGGCTTGCGTTCTCGCTCGCCAGCGATTCGGCGCACGCGCTGAACAGCGAGATAAAGAGGTGCTCGCGGATCAGTGCGCGCATCGCGGTGGCGGTGCCACCAATCACTTCCGGCGGATTCCGCGTTGGCCAGCGCTGAGCCAGCAACCGGGCCAGCCATAGCGCATCAAGGGGCAACAGGCGCTGCTCCACCGGCTGATAGAGGGCGCCCGGCCTTGGCCGGTTGTAGAAGACGTGGACACGGGGCTGCGCCGTCTGGCTCGGGTGCGTTTCCGTATCGAGCTGCAGCCGGTCGACCAGCGGGGCAATGGCCTCGACGGAACTGGGTACCGCATAGGTGCCGGCCACGGTCACGCCGGCGCCGGCCAAGCGTGCCCGCACTCGCTCGCCAACGGCCCAGACCTCTCGGCTTCCGGGCATGGCCAGCAGCGTTTTGAGCGCATGGTCGACGATCACCTCGTTGAACTGACCCACCAGCCCCTGGTCGGAGCCGAACACGATGGCGCCGACCGCTCCCATTGAGGCAGGCTTGCCCTCCTCCGACGTTGAACTGGCGGGCGCCAGCGTGCGCAGGCATGCCAAAAGACCCAGGCTCACCGTTCGGCGGTAGTCGGCGAGCGCCAGCACGGACTGTTCGTACTGGCTGATGCTGGAGGCGGCCAGCGCGCGCATGGTGCGAACGACGGCTTGCAGGTCCGTGGCGCTGCCGATCTGGTGCCGCAGCTTGGCGACTGAGTCGCTCATTGCCCCCGCCCCTCTGCCGGGGAATGTGCCTGCGCTTCGAGCCCGGCCCCGGTATCCGCACCGGCCTGGAACTGCGCAAGTGCGGCGCGGGCGATTGGGGCGACCATCTGGCCGTCCGCCTCGTCCGGTTTGCCCGGGGCCTCGAAGCGGGCGGATATCGCCGGCGGGATGCTCGCCGCCGCGGCGCGCACGGCGCGCTGCGCGTCCTGCATCCGGTCCAGCGGCACGGCATCGAACAGCCGCGCGGTCAGCGCGCTCAGGATGGCGATCTGCGCGGGCACCGGGACAGGGTCCGATTCAGGCTGTATCAGGCAGGCGCGAATGCGCTGCCCGTGCGCGATGGACTGGCGGCTGTCATCGTCGAGCCGGGCGCCGAAACGGGCAAACGTCTCGAGTTCCTCGAACTGCGCGTAGGCGAGCTTGAGGTCGCCGGCCACGGCGCGAAAGCTGCCCCGCTGTGCCTTGCCGCCCACGCGCGATACCGACTTGCCGACGTCCACCGCAGGCAGCACGCCAAGCTCGAACAGCGTGGGTGACAGATAGACCTGGCCGTCGGTGATCGAGATCAGGTTGGTCGGAATGTAGGCCGACATGTCCTGCGTCTCGGTCTCGATGATCGGCAGCGCGGTAAGCGAGCCGCCGCCGCGCTCGGCGGCGAGGTGCGTGGCCCGCTCCAGCAGCCGCGAATGGATGTAAAAGATATCGCCCGGGAACGCCTCACGGCCAGGCGGGCGGCGCAGCAGCAACGAAAGCTCGCGGTAGGCGCGGGCATGCTGGGTGAGGTCGTCGTAGACGATGAGGACGTCCCGCCCGGCCTCCATGAAGTGCTCGGCGATGCTGGTGGCGGCATACGGCGCGATATAGGCCAGCCCCGGTGGCCGGTTGCCTTCGGTGACAACCACGACTGTATAGTCCATCGCCCCCTTGGCGCGCAGGGTCGCCACGGCTTTGGCGATGGCCGAGGCGCGCTGGCCGATGGCGCAATACACGCACACGACATCCTGGCCGCGCTGGTTCAGGATGGTATCGATGGCGATGGCGGTCTTGCCGGTCTGGCGGTCCCCCAGGATCAGCTCGCGCTGGCCGCGCCCGATGGGGATCAGCGCATCAATGACTTTCACGCCGGTCTGCAGCGGCACCGTGACCGCCGCGCGCTCCATGATGGGAGGGGCCGGGCGCTCGATCGGCAACCGCGCGCTGGCCGCGAGCGGCCCGAGGCCATCGAGCGGCCGGCCAAGCGGATCGATCACGCGCCCGAGCAGCGTCTTGCCCACGGCCACGTCCATCACGCGGCCCGTGCGCTCGACCTGGTCGCCGGCCCGCAGCCGCCAGTAGTCGTCGAGCAGCACCACGCCGACCTCGTCTTCATCGACATTGAACGCGATGCCGTACACGTCGCCGGGAAAGCGTACCAGCTCGTCATAGCCGATGCCAGGCAGGCCGGAGACTTGCGCGACGCCCGTGGCCACGCTGACGATCGTACCCACCTCCTGCGCTGCCAGTGTCGGCACGAACCGGCTGCGCGCCTCGCCCATGGCGGCGAACGCCCGTTCGATGGCGGTTTGCGGCGGGGTAAGCGCGAAGTTCATTGCTGGCTGGCCTCGGGCTTCGGCGCGGGCTGTGGCGCGGATTCCGGCTCGGGCCCGGCATGCATCGCCGCGTTCTCCGGGCTCAGCAGTTCGCTCACGGCATGCTCCAGCGAGCCGAGATAGCGATCGATGCTCCATGCCAGCTTCTGACCGGCGACGATTAGTTCGATGCCGCTTACCAGTTCCGGAGCCGTGTCGAACTGCAAGGGGATGGCGGTGCCCGGGATTTCATCCACTGCCGCCTGGATGGCGGCGCGCTGTGCGGCAGGCAGCGCGAACGCACTGCGCACCACCGCGTGCGCCGCCGGCTGCCTGAACGCGGCCGCAAGACTGGCTCTCGCCGGCTCGTCGAGCGCACGCAGACGGCGGATGAAGACGTCGGCCACGCGTTCTTCGAGACTCGCCGAGGCCAGGTCCGCGAGCGCCCGGCGCGCGACGGCAAACACCTCGCGCCGTGCCAGGTCGCCGAGCGCCTGCGTCAGTTGCCCGGCTTCGCTGCGCAGCGCGTCCTGCCGTTTTGCGGCAAGCTCGTCCGCTGCCTGGCGCGCGGCTTCCAGCCACTGCCGGCGCTGTGTCTCGGCATCGCCAGCCGCCTGTGCCAGCAGCGCTGCGCGCTCGCGCTCGAACGCATCGGTCTTCTGCTGGAACGCCTCGCCTTGCTTGCGCGCCTCGGCCTCTCTGGCGCCGGCATCGGCGATCTGCATGGCGATCCTGCCCTCGCGGGCGTCGATGGCGTCAAGCACGGGCTGGTAAAGAAAGCGCTTCAGCAGCCAGACGAGGATGACGAAGTTGAGCGCCTGCGCACCCACGGTGAACCAGTCGATCAGCATGGCTTACCTGGCCATCGCGCGGGCGATGGCGGCGTTCCAGAAGGGGTTGGCAAAGATCAGGATCATCGAAACGACGAAGCAGTAGATCGCCGTCGACTCGATCATCGCCAGGCCGACGAAGAGCGTGCGCGTGATCGTGGCCGATGCATCGGGCTGCTGCGCCAGCGACGTCAGCGCCGTCGCTACCGCCCGGCCTTCGGCGAGCGCGGGCCCCATGCAGCCGAAGCCGGTGCAGAGGCCGGCCATGGCGATCGATGCCACCGCGATGATTGTCAGGCTGTCCATGGGATGGTTCCTTGGTCGGGGTCAGGGTGTTTTTTTGATCGGCGGGCCTGGCTCCGCCCTGCCGCTATGCGTGGCCGCCGCGAGATAGACCGCAGCCAGGATGCTGAAGATATAAGCCTGCACCATGCCGGTAAGCAGGCCGAGCGCGGTCATCACGATGGGAAACAGGAACGGCGTGATCGTCAGCAGGATGGCGATGATCATGGCTCCACTCATCATGTTGCCGAACAGGCGGACGGCCAGCGCCAGCGTGCGCGACAGCTCGCTGATGATGTTGAACGGCAGCATCATCAAGGTTGGCTCGAGGTAGGACCTCAAGTAGCCGCGCAGCCCCTGGTCGCGGATGCCGTACAGCGGCACCGCCACGAACACGCACAACGCCAGCGCCAGCGTGGTCGACAGCGATCCGGTGGGCGGCTCGTAGCCGGGAACGATGGTAAACAGGCTGGCCGCGGCGACGAACAGGAATAGGGTGCCCAGGAAACCGAGATACTTGCGCGGCTGGCGAAGGCCGACTTCCGCGATCTGCTGCGCGATCCCGGTCACGATGATTTCAAGCAGGTTCTGCCAGCGCGAGCGGCGGTGGCCGGACGAGAGCCGGTGCGTGACCAGCCAGGAGCCCAGGGTCAGCACCCCCATCAGCACCCAGGTGAAAAGGATCGTGCCGTTGAGCTTGACGAAACCGTACTGCCAGAAGATCCACTGGTCAGGGCTGAGGCGCATGGCCCGTCTCCCGAGGCGCCGGGGTGCGGCGGTGGTCCGCCCATCGCCCCGTCATCCATGTCACCGCCAGGCGTGCCACTGCGAAACCAGCCAGGCATGCGGCCATCCGCTCCCATTGCCCCGCGCCGACGGCGTAGAAGCCGAGTAGCGTGACGCCCATGCGCAGCAGCAGGCTGCCCAGCAGCCATAGGGCCGACTGCCCGGATGAAAGCGTCCGGCGGACCGTCCACCACAGGCCGCCGAAAAAGAAGCCACCGAGTGCGCCACCCGCTAGGGTCGCAAGCAGCAATGCCGCCACGTCATGTATCCGCATCGTCTTTCTCCTCCTGGTCCTGGTCCCGCCGCATGGCGCGGTCCTCCTTGGCGACCCAGTGCCACGCATTGAAGCAGCCGAGCACCAGGCCGGCCACCAACAGCGCCAGCGTCCACGCGTGCCGGCCCGGATAGTGGTTGTCCAGCCAGATGCCCAGCGCCGCGCCGAGCAGTGTCGGCACCACTACCGACCAGCCGACCAACCCCATCATGCCCAGCCCGAACCAGACCCCCGGCACGCCCTGGCGCCGCGCCCTGAGCTTGCGCTGCGCCTTGGCGCCCACTTTGCCTGCCAGCGTGGGCGCGGGCTTCGGCGATCCGCCGGGCGGTGGCTCGGTCATGGCGACGGCTTGCGAAGCTTGGCGAAGCGGGCAAGAAAGCCTGTCTCCAGCTTGGCCATGACCGTGCGCAGGCTGCGCGCCTGCTCGTCCTGGGCCAGGAACTCGCGCTCCACGGTGTCGCGCAGCGTGGCCAGGTCGGCGCCTGCCATGGCGCGGCGCACCGACACGCGCACATCAAGGCCGGTCTTGACCAGCACGCCCTCATCGACCGCGATGAACACTTCGCCATCGGCCTGCGTTTCGAAGGTCAGGATGCCGGGCGCGAGCGCCGCGACGCAATCGAGGCGATGCGGCAGCATGCCGAACGCCCCTCCGACGGTCTCCGCCACGATGCGCGACACATCGCGCTTGCGCAGGAAGACCCGGAAGGGCAGCAGTATTTCAAGAAGCATGCGATCCGGCGGCATCGCGCTCCTTTGCTGGTTCTGAAGCCACCGGCGCGGGCTTGCCCCTCGCTTCGGCTATCGGCCCGATCATGTAGAGCGCGCTTTCGGGGTAGTCCTTGAACTCGTCGCGCAGGATGCGCTCGCACCCGTCGAGCGAATCCGCCAGGCTGACTGTTCTGCCCTTGATGCCGGTGAACTGCTCCGTGGTGAAGAACGGCTGGGTCAGGAAACGCTCCAGGCGGCGGGCGCGGGCGACTACGCCGCGGTCGGCGGGGGAGAGCTGTTCCAGCCCCAGCATGGCGATGATGTCCTTGAGTTCCGCGTACTGCGCCAGCGTGCGCCGGATATCCTGCGCCAGGCGATAGTGGCGCGCGCCGACGATGCCGGGCGTGGCCATCCTGGAATTCGATTGCAGCGGGTCGACGGCAGGGTAGAGGCCCTCGCTCGCGCGCTTGCGCGACAGCACGATGGACGCCGACAGGTGCGAGAAGGTATGCACCGCCGCCGGGTCGGTGAAATCGTCCGCAGGCACGTAGACCGCCTGGATCGAGGTGATGGCGCCGGTGTCGGTGTTGGCGATGCGCTCCTCCAGCCCGGACAGTTCGGTGCCCATGGTCGGCTGGTAGCCCAGCCGCGATGGCATCTGCCCCATCAGGCCCGACACCTCCGATCCGGCCTGGATAAAGCGGAAGATATTGTCAATCAGCAGCAGGACGTCGCGGTGCTCATCGTCGCGGAAGTACTCGGCCATCGTCAGCGCCGCATGGCCAACCCGGAAGCGCGCGCCCGGGGGCTCGTTCATCTGGCCGAAGACCATAACCATGTCCTGCAGCACGCCGGCCTCGCGCATGTCGTGGTAAAGCTCCTCGCCCTCGCGGCAGCGCTCGCCGATGCCGCAAAAGATGCTCACGCCCCGGTGATGCCCGACCATGTTGTGGATCAACTCGGTGAGCAACACCGTCTTGCCCACGCCCGCGCCGCCAAACAGGCCTGCCTTGCCCCCGGTTTCGAGCGGCAGCAGCACGTCGATCACCTTGATGCCGGTCTCGAACACCATCGACTGCGTGGAGCGCTGGGACAGGGGTGGCGGCGCCCGGTGCACCGAACGCCACTGGACATGCTGCGGCGCCGGCAACCGGTCGATGGGCTGGCCGAACACGTCGAACATGCGCGACAGGATGCTGGCGCCTACCGGCGCCTGCAGCGGCCCACCGGTGTCCTCCACCGCCATGCCTCGCGCCAGCCCCTGGGTGGAGGTCAGCGCGATGCAGCGCACATGCTGCGCATTGCGCTGCGCCAGGACTTCAATGGCGATCCGGCCATCCACGCCGCTACGCAGCAAGGTGCGAATCGGCGGCAGCCCAGCCTCGAAGCGCACGTCGACGACGCTGCCGCGCACCGCGGCAACCACGCCCCGGCTCGCGCTCATCGGCAGCCTCCATGCGCGGGCTGAACCGGTCCATGAGGGCACGTGGCCCTCAACCGTGCCGGCATGGCCGTCCGGCGACGCGCCTCAGCCCCTGTGCTTGCTCCGGTCATGCGATCATCCTCAAGCCGCCCGTGCCCTTGCTACCGTTTTCACCGTGATGCCCACGCCAGGCGCCACGCGTGTGGCAATGCACAATGGTGCGCTTCTGCAGCCGGGAAAAGTTGATACAGGTCAACTTAGCGCATGCGCGGCCCCGAAGCAAGACGTCGCGCAGCCGGTGCTGATTGCGACATTTCTATCAAGATGGATCCCTGCATGAGCATCTAGCTGTAGCGGCCGTGCATTTGCGGTTAGCCCGTAACGCCGTCGAGCTGGCAGGAAGGGATGAAGCCAGCGCCGGGTGGGGTAGTGGTGCCGATCAGGGCGCGCTCAAGATCCAGCCGATTGATCAAGCGCTGGCGCTTGATGTGCAGCGCAAGCTGGTGTGGCTGCGGGACTCGCCCGAGAGCGTGCGCGACGGGTCTGCCGCATGCCGGTCATCCCGTAGTGCCAGGGCCATTCCCGCAATTGCCTGCACTTGCCCCATCCGCTTGTGCTCCAAGATCGCGCCCTGGTCGATTTCGGCCAGCCGGTCATAGGTGGTGTAGGGCAGGGCAGCGCCATCGGCGCGCAGCTCGATCCTGTCGTCCGGATACTCCGCCACTTCAATGTAGTGGTAAATCAGGCGGCGGTGCTCGGGCCGGTCTCGAGAAGGTACATCACCTTGTCGGGCACTGTCAGGTTACCGAGGCGTGATCGTCAGCTACGAGACGATCCGTCGCTGGTGCGACAAAATTTGGGGCAAGCTTCGCCCATCAGGTCAAGGCTGCGCGTCGCAAACTAGGTTCGATCTGGCACCTCGACGAGGTGTTTGTGACGCTGCGCGGCGATAATCAGAAGTGCGAGCAGGCATTCGCGTACCTGCGGATCGAACTGACGCCTGATGCAGGCGAGGACGCTGGACACAGCCGTGGCTGGCTCGGAGGAACGGGCACGGTTGCAGGCCGCGTGTGATACGCTCAGCCGGCAGTTGGCGGCGGCCATTACCCCAAACACACCACAGCCCGGCACAGTAAATTCATGAAGCCAGGTGACGCAAAGTCATTGACACGTTCCGGGACGTCACCAAGGCGGCGAAGACGGCTGCGCGCAAGAAGCACGGCCGACTATTCTGCGAGGCCTGTGGCTTCGATTTCGCAGCGAAGTATGGCCCCGCGGGCGAAGGGCTGATTGACGTCCACCACACGAAGCCGATCCATACTCTGGTAGAAGGGGAAAAGACAAGGCTAGAGGATCTCGCGCTGCTCTGTGCCAACTGCCATCGCGTGGTGCATTCTTCTCGAAAGTGGAAAAGTGTTGAGGAGGTCTCAACCCTTGCTGGGAAAGGAGCAGCGTAGGCGCGGGCCTAAGCACGCTGCTAATGCGGGGGGCTGGTACGCCGAGGGAGTTGGGTTCGAGTCAGAAAAAGCCTCTACGCCTCGTTTCACCTCCCGCATTTTTGTGTCACTTCAGTCCACACGGCTAAGCACAATAAGGCTTGGCAGGCGATTTGCAGCAATCGCCTTATTGCACTCTGCACATTCCCGTTTCACTTATGACCGGCGCTCCGGCCCTATAGCGGCCCCACGCTCGGCCCCACGAAATGGCGCACTTTACGAAGTCCGCATCAGGCCGGCGCGCGCAGGGGAAGGTGTCAGTTCAACGGCGGCGTTACGTTTGGTGCGCCGACTAGTGGGAACGGTTACTTCCGCAGTCTGCGGATTCCGCTTGCTCCCAAACCTCTTCGGTTACTGATATTCACTGTTTTCGCTCGTGCTAAGTCCGATTTCCCTATTTCAAGTCGGACTTGAGAAGGCCGCTAGCGTCGCATCTCCAGCACTCAAAAGGCCATGCCACAGGTGGACACCCCCACAACGTGGGGTGCTTTTATCGGCATATTCGGCTTAAGGGCGCAAGTGACGTGCCGTTATCGACACCATAGGCAGAGCTTGCATAGGGCGGCAGAAGGGGCAGTTACCTGGTTTGAATCAGTGCAAGTACTGGCCAACGCTGCCCCAAGGAAGCGAGAGCGGTTGATGTGCTTGAGATAGGCCAGGGTCGTCAGGAAATGATGTTACTGGTTGTGTAGTGCAACGATAAAGCCGGAGTCCGGCTCATACCTCGGGATGTATATGCGATTGTTCGATAGCATGACCGTTTTTAAGAAAGTTGTTCTTGCTTTTCTGATTGTCATAGCTATGGCCTGCGGCCTCGGCATTTTTGCCATCTACGAGCTAGGAAGACTTAATGAAAAGACCGACGAAATCAAGGACAACTGGCTCCCGTCGGTGCGGTCCTCGATGGGGATGCGAAATAGTCTGACCGCCTTACGGGTGGCGGAGCTCCAGCATATGCTGTCTGGCTCAGCCGATGACCAGGCAAAATATGAGCAGCGTATGGATGCTGCACTGGCAGCTTATCGCGATGCTGAAACCACGTATGTCGGTCTGATTAGCGAGCAGGAAGAGCGGCAGCTCTACGGTGAGGTGAAGAAGTTGGTAGAGCAATATTTAAGCGTACATGCCAAGCTTCTTGAGCTATCGCGGAACCATGAAAACGAGGCGGCGCTCGCGCTTGCTCGTGGCGACTCGGTGCGCTTGCGCAACGAAATTGATGACGCGTTGCAGAAAATCGTTGGCGTCAACGCCGCCGGTTCCGAGCACAGTGGGAAGGTAGCGGCGCAAGTTTATGTGTCGGCCCGCACCTTGATTCTTGTCGTGCTTGCGATATCTTTCGGTCTCAGCATAGCGCTGGCGTACCGTTTCGCGCGCGGCCTCGTTATGCAGCTTGGTGGCGAGCCATCCTATGCGGCCGAAGTTGCGAGGCAGGTGGCGGCCGGGAACCTGGCCATGGACGTTCAACTCAAATCTGGCGACAAGTCCAGCATGCTGTATGCGATGAACACCATGCGGGAGTCCCTGGCTGAAATCGTACGGGGTATTAAGGCGTCGAGTGAATCGGTGGCAGCCGCCTCCGGGCAGATAGCCCAGGGCAATGCCGATTTGTCCCAGCGGACAGAGGAGCAGGCTTCCTCGCTCGAAGAAACTGCAGCAAGCATCGAGGAACTTGCGGCCACCGTGAAGCAGAACGCCGATAACGCCAAGCAGGCCAATCAATTGGTGCTGAATGCATCGGAGATTGCCGAGCAGGGAGGTCAGGCTGCCGGTCAAGTCGCCACCAAGATGCAGGACATCAACGACAGCTCCCGCAAAATGGTCGATATTATTGGTGTTATCGAAGGGATTGCCTTCCAGACCAATATCCTCGCTTTGAACGCTGCAGTCGAGGCGGCACGTGCGGGCGAGCAAGGCCGTGGATTCGCCGTGGTGGCAGGCGAGGTGCGCACATTGGCACAACGCAGTTCTGCGGCGGCCAAAGAAGTCAAGACGCTCATTGAACGCTCGGTCGGAGATGTCGAAGCCGGTTCCAAGCTGGTTGAGCAATCGGGCAGGACGATGGCGGAAATCGCGACCGCTGTGAAACGTGCGACAGATATCATGGAGGAAATTTCCGCTGCCTCGACAGAGCAGGCTGGCGGTATCGAGCAAGTAAATGCAGCCGTGATGCAGATTGACCAGGTCACCCAGCAAAATGCCGCGCTAGTGGAAGAAGCGGCAGCCGCAGCAGCCTCGCTCGACGACCAGAGCAAACGCCTGCATGACGCCGTCGCTGTATTCCGTCTTGGTCATGAAAGAGAGCGACCAGCACTTATGCCGGCAGCGACAAGACGTATTCAACTGTCGAGGAATGAGGGCCTTTCTGCCAGGTAACGCCAGTCCAAAGAATCTGGCGGTCGTCGCCGCAGGATACGAACGAGCGCCAGCTTAGCGCCTTCCGTCCGCGCTGCCGCCTATCGGGACTCGAACTGGCAACCGAAGGCGGTCTCGAACTCCCTCCGTCGCACCATTTTTGGGCATCTGTAGCCATCTGAAAGTCTCATAGAATCAAGGGATTACAGATTTCTGTCCTCATAAGCCCTCTACATTTCTCTCTCAAGCTTTTTCCAAATTCGCGCGGCATCCAGGGGGTGCGCTTGAAGCGTTGCGGCGGGACGGTACCAGGTGCACGATCCTCACCGCGTCGCGAGAGCGGACGCCGCAGACATGCTTGCTGCCCACCCGCTCGCCCACGATCCCATCCAGGCTCAACGCCAGCATTGCTGTAAAAAAAAAGCGCTCGCTGTCATGTAGACACGGGCGCTGAAGGAGGGCAGGTCGTGAACTCCCGCACTCGAAACCAGGATGCTGCAGGCTTAATGGCCCGGTTGGCACTCTCGAACTGCCGGAACCAATAGGCATGGATAGTGCGCGTACATCAACAGAGCAGTAGCCGGTTCCTCACTCCCGGCGCGTGATGGTCCTGATGATGAGTGCGCGGTGCATGATGAGTTCCTTGAGGCTGTCGCGCATGTCGGCTAGAAGCTTCTCGGCGCTTTCGCTATCTATGCCCTCCCGCTTCAACTGCGCAATGCGCTGTTCCTGTGCCTCAATGCGTTTCCCTGCGCGTTCGATGGCGCTATCCGTTTCGTCGAGGTCCTCCAGTTCTGCCTCCATATTGCGCGTGGCCTCTGCGCCCGATTGCATGATGGACTCCATGCTGATGCTGATGCTGATGTCTTTGGTTTTAGTGCAGGAATGAAGGCGCCGCTATCGGGGTACGTCCTACAAGCGGGGGAGCATCTCCATTGGTCCTTCCGCGGTTTCACTATAGAGAATTGACGATGGAAATCGAAGACTCGGCGATCCACAATGGGGTTTCGCCAGACCAATCTACTTCAAATGACTGCTTACGAAGAATCCTCACTGCGGCTGCAATTCTGGGGAACACTAGTTCAAGGGGCGGGCCTGGCGGCAACGATTGGATCCGTCATTTTTCTCGGGTGGCAAATAAAGGAGCAAGTCAAAGCAACCAATGCACAGGTTGAAGCGACAAGAGCTCAACATCTGGCGCTGGATGTAACCGCATATCAGGATTTAATGAGCAAGCAGCTTGAAGCKGACAGGATATTGATTGATAAGCCAGGCCTCTACCCATACCTTTTTGGCCACTTGGACCACGTGGGCAAGAAAGGCGTTGTTGCATAAATCCGGCTGCCGCGCGGGCTGACGTTTACGCGCAACAGCCAGGGTGGCACCTCTGTTAACTCTTCGCGGACTTGCGTAGATTCTCGACTTTTTCCCGAGAAGATGCGCAAGGACGAACACAAGCGAAGCGAGCC
>NZ_JBFTQG010000067.1:0-24065 GCF_056398885.1 Cupriavidus sp. 01T418 | reverse complement strand
CCTTAAGGCGATGCGAGTTTGGGTCCCGGCCGCTCTTTTTGCCTGCCGACGAGGGGGTGTCGCCCCATCCGGCGCGCCTTTTTTGCCTACTTTTTTGGCAAGACAAAAAAGTAGGTCGCCGCCCCGCAGGGGTGGTGAAACTGCCTTTGACTTTGACTCTAGGCATTAGGCTTTAGGCTTTAGACTTTAGGCTTTTGAAGTCAGGCAGTTGACTTCGCAGTCACGATGCCAGCGCTCAGCGCAACGCATACGCCACCGCCGTACCAGCAAACACACAAGCACCCAACCAGTTGTTATGCCGGAACGCGGCAAAACACCGCATGCGATCCCGCTCCCGAATCAGCGTGTAGTGATACCCCGCGCATCCCGCTGCCGCGATCAACCCAAGCCAGTACGGCCAGCCCAGGCCAAACTGCGCCCCGGCCCAGGCCATCAGCCCAAGAAACACCGCATAGCAAATCATGATGGCCGCCACATCGAAGCGCCCGAACGTGATGGCCGAAGTCTTCATGCCCAGCAGCAAGTCGTCGTCGCGATCCACCATGGCATACGCCGTGTCGTAGGCCACCGCCCAGAACACATTGGCCAGCAGCATCACCCACGCCACCGCAGGCACATGGTCCTGCACCGCAGCGAACGACATCGGGATGCCGAAACCGAAGGCGATGCCAAGATAGGCCTGCGGGATGGCAAAGAAGCGTTTGAAGAAGGGATAGGTGCCGGCAAGGATCACTGCCACCACCGCCAGCCCCTTCGTGAGCCCGTTGAGCGGGATGATCAGCAAATAGGCCAGCAGGGTCAGCACCACCGCCACCGCCACCGCTTCCCACGCCTTGATCTTGCCCGCCGTCAGCGGCCGCTCCCTGGTCCGCTTCACATGCTTGTCGAAGTCGCGGTCCGCCCAGTCGTTCATCGCGCAACCGGCCGACCGCATCAGGAAGGTACCGACGAAAAAGATCCAGAACAGGAACCACGCCGGCGGCCCCCCCGTGGCCATCCACAATGCCCACAGCGTGGGCCACAGCAACAACAGCGTGCCGATGGGCTTGTCGATGCGCACCAGGCGCGCGTACAGGGCTAAGCGTTCAAACATGGCGGGGGCCCGCGTACCGCGTACGGGGGCAAGGCAAGGGCAACAAAACGAAAACGCGCCGCAGCCCCATGAGGCACGGCGCGCGGGGCCGGCAGCAGATTCAGCGCCGGCGGCGTCGATTCAGGCCATCAGGCCAGCATCGAGCGCAGCATCCACGCGGTCTTCTCGTGCGTCTGCATGCGTTGGGTCAGCAGGTCGGCGGACGGTTCGTCGCCGGCGGCATCGATCACCGGGAACAGCGAGCGCGCGGTGCGCACCACGGCTTCCTGGCCTTCGACCAGCTTGCGGATCATCTCGGTGGCTTCGGGCACGCCGTCTTCTTCGGCGATCGACGACAGGCGGGCATATTCCTTGTAGGTGCCCGGTGCCGGGTAGCCCAGCGCGCGGATGCGCTCGGCGATCGAATCCACCGCCAGCGCCAGCTCGGTGTATTGCGTCTCGAACATCAGATGCAGCGTATTGAACATCGGACCCGTGACGTTCCAGTGGAAGTTGTGGGTCTTGAGATAGAGCGTGTAGGTATCTGCCAGCAACTTGGACAGGCCTTCCGCGATCTTCTTGCGCTCTTTATCGGAAATGCCGATGTTGACGCTCATCTCATTCTTCTTTGCCATGATAGGTACGCTCCAATCTGGGGGGCTACGGTGATTGCCGCGCCTGGCGACGCGGCACAACCCGCACATTATGGCATCACCCGGTAAAGCCAGACAAACCCCTGGCCGCGTCCAGGAACATCGCGATCGCGCCCAAGGCAATCACCGCCAGCCCGATCTCCGTGCGCCACAGCTTGCGCTGCAGGCGCGCCGCGTCGTCGCGGCGGGTGCTGTCGTGCGCGCCGTTGCGTAATTGTTGCAGCTCGCTTGCGAACATCCTGAACATGGCCATGCTGGTTCTCCTTGACTGGCTTTCACCGCGACCCCCGCTGGGGGCCGCCCGGTCCGCCCTGCTGACTTACTTCAGGTCGAGGGCGCGCTTGACGCCTTCGCCATAAGCCGGATCGGCCTTGGTGAAGTGCTCCAGTTGCACCCGCACGATTTCCTCCGGCACCCCCTGCATGGCCGCCGCGATGTTCGAGAACAGGCGCTGGCGCTGGCCTTCGTCGAACAGGCGGAACAGCGCGCCCGGCTGGCTGTAGTAGTCCGCGTCCACGCGGTGATCCCAACGGTCGGCGGCACCGTCCACGGCCAGCGGCGGCTCGGCGGCGCGCCCGCTGGCTGCGAAAGCACCCTCGCGATTCGGCTCGTAGTTGATCTTGCCGCCCTGGTTACCGTCCACGCGCATCGCGCCGTCGCGATGATAGGTATTGTGGAACGGGCACTTGGGCGCGTTCACCGGAATCTGGCTGTGGTTCACGCCCAGCCGGTAGCGCTGCGTGTCGCCGTATGAGAACAGACGGCCCTGCAGCATCTTGTCAGGTGAGAAGCCGATGCCCGGCACGATGTTGGACGGGTTCATCGCCACCTGCTCCACTTCGGCGAAGTAGTTGTCGGGGTTGCGGTTGAGCTCCAGCACGCCGACGTCGATTAGCGGATAGTCCTTGTGCGGCCACACCTTGGTGAGGTCGAACGGGTTGATGTGGTATTTGGCCGCATCGGCCTCGGGCATGATCTGCACGCGCACGTTCCAGCGTGGGAAATTGCCCTTTTCGATGTTCTCGAACAGGTCGCGCTGCGCGCTTTCGCGGTCGCCCGCCACCACCCTGGCCGCTTCCTCGTTGGTCCAGTTGGCGATGCCCTGCTGCGACTTGAAATGGAACTTCACCCAGGAGCGCTCGTTCGCGGCATTGATGAACGAGAACGTGTGCGAGCCGAAGCCGTGGATCTGGCGATAGTTCTGCGGCAGGCCGCGGTCGCTCATCAGGATGGTGACCTGGTGCAGCGATTCGGGATGGCGCGACCAGAAGTCCCACACCGCGATGGGGTCGCGCAGGTTGCTGCGCGGGTTGCGTTTCTGCGTGTGGATGAAATCGGGGAATTTCAGCGGATCGCGCACGAAGAACACCGGCGTATTGTTGCCGACCACATCCCAGTTGCCCTCGTCCGTGTAGAACTTGATCGAGAAGCCGCGCACGTCGCGCTCGGCATCGGCGGCGCCGCGCTCGCCCGCCACGGTGGAAAAGCGCATGAAGGTCGGCGTCTGCTTGCCAACGCTGCCGAAGACCGACGCCTTGGTGAAGCGCGTGACGTCGTGGGTGACCGTAAAGGTGCCGTGGGCGCCCGAGCCCTTGGCGTGCACGCGCCGCTCGGGAATGACTTCGCGATCGAAGTGGGCGAGCTTTTCCAGGAACCACACGTCCTGAAGCAGCATCGGGCCGCGCGGGCCGGCGGTCAGCGAGTTCTGGTTGTCGGCGACCGGCGCGCCGGCGGCGGTGGTGAGGGTGTCCTTTTCCTTGCGCATCTTGACCTCTCTTCGTGGGGGTGAATCGGGGAATCTGGCTGGGGCTGGCGTTGAGAACCGCCGGGTAATCTCAGTACACCGTGGCGTAACTGGCAAGACAGTCGGCCACGCAGCTTGCCAGTGCGCCGAGGATTTCGCCTGGGGAAATAGCGCCTATAACGCCGGGATCCGTGCTTTTCATGTACGACTCCTTGTGGGAAACCGCGCAGTGCGTCGATGCAGGAAGTGTACTGGCAGGCTATTGGATTAGAAATTCAATTATTTCTAACTATGAAATAGGCCATGCCTATTACCCTGCACATGCGCCAGCATGGCAGACGAGGAAGACAGAGGAAGACAGAGTGAAGCGAGAAAAATCGACGGCGGGGGATGACGAAGGGAGTGCAGCGAGGCTGCCGGCACCGCGTGCCGGCATGCGGGGAGAACTCAGGCAGCCTCGGCCAGTTCCTTGGCGGCCAGCATGCTGACCCCGGCGAGATCGCAGGCAGCGACTGCACGGCACAGCGCTTCCATGGCAGGCAAGCGGGTAAAACTCTTGCGCCAGGCCAGCACCACGCGCCGGTCGGGCACCGGGTCGGTGAAGGGCACGTAGGCCAGCAGGTCGTTCTTGCTGGACTTGAGATCCGCCACCGAGGTACGTGGCAGCACAGTGATTCCAACGCCACTTGCCACCATATGGCGGATGGTTTCCAGCGAGGAGCCCTCGAAGGTCTTCTGGATCCCGTCGGCTGCCTGGGAGAAGCGCGACAGCTCGGGGCACACGCCCAGCACCTGGTCGCGGAAGCAGTGGCCGCTGCCCAGCAGCAGCATGGTCTGCCGTTTCAGTTCGTCGGGAGCGACATGGCCGGCATGTTCCAGATTGTGGCCGCGCGGCACCGCCACCACGAAGGGCTCGTCGTACAGCGGCTGCACGGTCAGGCCGGAATCGGCAAAGGGCTCGGCCATGATGGCGCAATCGATCTCGCCCTGCTTGAGCAGTTCGATCAGCTTTACCGTGTAGTTCTCCTGCAGCATCAGCGGCATCTGCGGCACGGTCTGGATCATTTCCTTGACCAGCGCGGGCAGCAGGTAGGGCCCGATGGTGTAGATCACGCCGAGGCGCAACGGCCCGGCCAGCGGGTCCTTGCCCTGCTTGGCGATCTCGCGGATGGCCATGGTCTGCTCCAGCACGCGCTGGGCCTGCGCCACGATCTGCTCGCCGATCGGCGTCACCGAGACCTCGGAGGTGCCGCGTTCGAAGATCTGCACATTGAGTTCGTCTTCCAGCTTCTTGATAGCCACCGACAGCGTCGGCTGCGACACGAAGCAGGCTTCGGCCGCCCGGYCGAAATGGCGCTCGCGCGCCACGGCGACGATGTACTTGAGTTCGGTGAGCGTCATGACTTATCAATTTCCATTAGGCGATAGATTTTACCTTCGATTCGGGGTTCTGTCAGAGATGAAGGGCAATGCGGCGCAGGCAGTACTTGTCGCCATACGCCATGCGCAGCGTGCTGCCCTTGCCTATCCTTTCCCATCCTTGCCTCAGGCTTTCAGGAAATGCTCGCGTCCGCCGAGCCAGCGCAGCAGGTGCGCCTCAACGGCCTCCGGAAAGCGCGCCAGCATCAGTTCCGCGGCCTCCTGAGCGTAGTCGACCAGCCAGGCATCGGTATTGAGATCGGCGAAACGCAGCATCGCCTCGCCGGACTGGCGCGCGCCGAGGAACTCGCCGGGGCCCCGTATCTGCAGGTCGCGCCGGGCAATCTCGAAGCCGTCGGTGGTCTCGCGCATGGTCGCCAGGCGCTCGCGCCCGGTGGGCGACAGCGGCCCCTGGTACATCAGCAGGCAGACCGATTCCGCGCTGCCCCGCCCCACCCGGCCGCGCAACTGGTGCAGCTGCGCCAGGCCGAAGCGTTCGGCGTGCTCGATCACCATGAGCGAGGCGTTGGGCACGTCCACCCCGACCTCGATCACGGTGGTCGCCACCAGCACCTGCAGGCGGCTGGCCGTGAAGTCCTCCATCACGGTAGCCTTCTCTGCCGGCGGCAGGCGCCCGTGTACCAGGCCGACCTTCAACTCCGGCAAGGCGGCCACCAGGGTCTCGTAGGTTTCCACCGCGGTCTGCAACTGCAGCGCCTCGCTTTCCTCGATCAGCGGACAGACCCAATAGACCTGGCGGCCGTCGGCGGCGGCATGGTGCACGCGCTCGATCACCTCGTCGCGACGCGCGTCGTTGACCAGCCGTGTCACCACCGGGGTGCGCCCGGGGGGCAGCTCGTCGATCACCGAGACGTCGAGATCGGCGTAGTAGGTCATCGCCAGCGTGCGCGGGATCGGCGTGGCCGACATCATCAGCTGGTGCGGCACGGTCTCGCCGGTCTTGTCCTCAGCGGCCGCGTCGGGCTCCGCCTTGCCGCGCAGCGCCAGGCGCTGGGCCACGCCGAAGCGATGCTGCTCGTCCACCACGGACAAACCCAGGCGGGCAAACTTGACGCTGTCCTGGATCAGCGCGTGGGTGCCGATGACCAGCCTGGCCTCGCCGGACTCGACCTGCGCCGCGGCCTCGCGCTTGGCGCGCGCCTTCAGGCTGCCGGCCAGCCACACCACCTTCACGCCGAGCGGCTCCAGCCACGCGGAGAGCTTGCGGTAGTGCTGCTCGGCCAGGATTTCAGTGGGCGCCATCAGCGCGGCCTGGTAGCCGGCATCGATGGCCTGGCAGGCCGCCAGCGCAGCCACGATGGTCTTGCCGCTGCCCACGTCGCCCTGCAGCAGGCGGTGCATCGGGTGCGGCGCGCCCATATCCCTGGCGATCTCTTCCACCACGCGCTGCTGGGCGCCGGTCAGCTTGAACGGCAGTGCCGCCAGGAAAGCCGTCAGCCGGCCGCCGGCGTGGCGCGGCATGGGCGGCGCGCTCTTGTCGCGCCGCGCCGCCTGGGAACGCTTGAGCGAGAGTTGCTGCGCCAGCAGTTCGTCGAACTTGATGCGCTGCCAGGCCGGATGCGAGCGTTCAATCAACGCAGTTTCGTCGACGTCCTGCGGCGGCGAGTGCAGAAGGCGCAGGCAATCCGGCAGGGGCTGCAGCTTGAGTTGCGCGAGCGGGCCTTTCAGGACGGGCAATGGCAGGGTCTCGGGCAGCGGCGTGCGCGAAAGCGCACCGCCGATGGCCTTGCGCAGGTAGGTCTGCGGGATGCCGGCGGTGCTCGGGTACACCGGCGTCAGCCGATCGGGCAAGGCCTCGCCGGGCGTCACCGGCCGCACCGTGGGATGGACCATCTCCGCGCCGAAGAAACCGCCGCGCAGCTCGCCGCGCACGCGCAGGCAGGTGCCTTCGGCCATCTGCTGGGCCTGGCTGCCGTAGAAATTGATAAAACGCAGCGTCAGCTCGCCGGTATCGTCGGCGATCTTGACCACCAGTTGGCGGCGCGGGCGCAAACTGACCTCGTTGGAGGTGACCACACCCTCGACCTGCACCGCCAGGCCCAGGCCCGCGTGGCGCATGGCATCGGCGATCGGCAGCAGCGTGGTCTCGTCCTCGTAGCGCATCGGCAGGTGCAGCACCATGTCGACATCGCGCTTGAGGCCGAGCTTGTGCAGCCGCGCCATCGCCGAGGACGGCTTGCCGGCGGTGCCCTTGGCGGCCCCCGGCGCCTTGCCCGGCCGGCCGGCCTTGTGCCCGGCGCTCGCTGCGGGCAGGCTGTCGGTGGATTCCGGGATCGGGTCGGGAGCGGTTCCTGGCATCGGGCGGCGTGGCTACGGATTCGGGTCGGTCGGGGTTGGAGGTCGAGCCTGGCGGCAAGGAAAAGGTTGGCGCAAACAGGCGAAATCATGCACGCCCGGGTGGCCGCGCCGCCCCAAGCCTTACAATATCGAATTCGCCGATTGTACCTATGCCGGCCGCGCTACCGCGCGGCCAGTGGCCGTTTTTGCCCCCATGATGCTGACGCTGTCCGATTTCGACTTTGCCCTCCCGCCCGAACTGATCGCCCAGACCGCCTTGCCGGAGCGCGGCGCAAGCCGGCTGCTGGTGGTGGATACGGACGCGCAGGACGGCACCACCCGCCTGGCTGACCGCACCTTCGCCGCTATCGTCGACTACCTGCGCCCGAACGACCTGCTGGTATTCAACGACACGCGCGTCATCAAGGCGCGCTTCTTCGGCCACAAGGGCAGCGGCGGCAAGGTCGAGGTGCTGGTGGAACGGGTGCTGGACAGCCACAACGTGCTGGCCCAGGTGCGTGCCTCCAAGACGCCGCCAGAGGGCAGCAAGCTGCACCTGGCAGATGCCTTCGACGTCACCGTGGGCCCGCGCATGGACCAGTTCTTCACGCTGACCTTCCCCGAGCCGGCGCTGGACCTGATCGAGCGCCACGGCCGCCTGCCGCTGCCGCCCTACATCACCCACGACCCGGACGCTTTCGATGAAACCCGTTATCAGACCGTCTACGCCCGTGCCCCCGGCGCAGTGGCGGCCCCCACGGCGGGCCTGCATTTCGACGAGGCGCTGTTCGCCCGGCTCGATGCGCTGGGCGTGCGGCGCGGCTTCCTGACGCTGCACGTGGGTGCCGGCACCTTCCAGCCAGTGCGTACCGAAAACCTGGCCGAGCACAAGATGCACGCCGAGTGGTATGAGGTGTCCGAGGCACTGGCGCAAGCCGTGCGCGACGCGCGCGCCGCCGGCGGCCGCGTGATCGCGGTCGGCACCACCTCGCTGCGCGCGCTGGAGTCTGCCGGCGCCGCCGACGGCACGCTGGCCGCCGGCCGTGGCGACACCGATATCTTCATCACGCCCGGCTACCGGTTCCGCGTGGTCGATGCCCTCGTCACCAATTTCCACCTGCCCAAGTCGACCCTGCTGATGCTGGTGTCGGCGCTGGCCGGAGTGGAGCCCATCCGCGCCGCCTACCGCCATGCGGTGGCCGAGCGCTACCGCTTCTTCAGCTACGGCGATGCCATGCTGCTGACGCGCCAGCCCCAGCCCTGAGCGCGCCGCGCCAGCTCCGTACCGACTGCCCGAACCCGATTCCAGCCATGCTCAATTTCGAACTGCTCACCACCGACGGCAACGCCCGCCGCGGCCGCGTCACCCTGAACCACGGCGTGGTCGAGACCCCGATCTTCATGCCGGTCGGCACCTACGGCTCGGTCAAGGCGATGTCGCCGCTCGAACTGAACGAGATCAACGCGCAGATCATCCTGGGCAATACCTTCCACCTGTGGCTGCGCCCCGGGCTGGAAGTGGTGGAGGCGCACGGCGGCCTGCACCGCTTCATGGGCTGGGACAAGCCGATCCTCACCGATTCCGGCGGTTTCCAGGTGTTTTCGCTGGGCGCGCTGCGCAAGATCACCGAGGACGGCGTCACCTTCGCCTCGCCGGTCAACGGCGACAAGCTGTTCCTGTCGCCCGAGATCTCGATGCAGATCCAGCGCACGCTGAACTCCGACATCGTGATGCAGTTCGACGAGTGCACGCCGTACGAGATCGAAGGCCGGCCCGCCACCCATGCGGAAGCGGCAACCTCGATGCGCATGAGCCTGCGCTGGGCCAAGCGCTCGCTCGACGAATTCGACCGGCTGGCCAACCCCAACGCGCTGTTCGGCATTGTCCAGGGCGGCATGTTCGAAGACCTGCGCGACGAGTCGCTGGCCGGGCTGTCGGAACTGGATTTCCATGGCTATGCGATCGGCGGGCTGTCGGTGGGCGAGCCCAAGGAAGACATGATGCGCGTGCTGGAGCACGTGGCGCCGCGCCTGCCCGCCAACAAGCCGCACTACCTGATGGGCGTGGGCACGCCGGAAGACCTGGTGGCCGGCGTGGCCGCCGGCGTCGACATGTTCGACTGCGTGATGCCGACCCGCAATGCCCGCAACGGCTGGCTGTTCACCCGCTTTGGCGACATCAAGATCAAGAATGCCGTGCACCGCAACGACACGCGGCCGCTGGACGAGAGCTGCGGCTGCTATACCTGCCGCAACTTCTCGCGGGCCTACCTGCACCACCTGCACCGGGTGGGAGAGATCCTGGGCGCGCGCCTTAACACCATCCACAACCTGCATTACTATCTGCAACTGATGGCCGAGATGCGCGAAGCCATCGAGCAACACCGCTTCGAGGCCTTCCGCCTGCAGTTCGCCGCCGACCGGGCGCGCGGGGCACAACGCGGGCCACAATAGTTCCGGACCGGGGCGCTGGGGTGAACTTTCTGCCGCGCGCCGGTCGAATACCGGGACCCGGTTGCCGCAAGCGGCGCCCAAGGCGCTCCCAACAAACCCGCAGACCGCTGCATTTGCCCCTGTCCGGCGTGCAGTGCGGTTACAAGCGGGTGGTAGAATGATCGATTAACTGACTGACTTTGTGACGGAGAAGCAACGTGCTGATTTCTAACGCATTTGCCCAGACTGCCGGTATCACCGGCGGCGCGGCGGGTGGCCTGATGAGTTTCCTGCCCATCATTCTGATGTTCGCGGTGCTGTGGTTCATCATGATCCGCCCGCAGATGAAGCGCCAGAAAGAAGCGAAGGCAATGATGGAAGCCCTGGCCAAGAACGACGAAGTCGTCACCGCCGGCGGCATCCTGGGCCGCGTCACCAAGGTTAGCGAGCAATACGTGACCCTCGAAATCGCCACCGGCACCGAGATCACGGTGCAAAAGAGCGCGGTGACCACGGTGCTGCCGAAGGGCTCGCTGAAGTCGCTGTGAGCATCGCAATAGCGGGAGGACCATTGCCGTACACTGGCGCTTACCGACCTTCTCCCGCTCGTTAGCCTGCTTTTTCGCCCTTCCCGGCACGCCTTTAGCGCGCGTGCCCCCGCAGCCGCCTGATCCAGCCCGGGTTATCCGTGGATGCCAGGCGGCTGTTTGCCAACCGGTGCGGTGGTGCCGACCCTCCCGCTGACGGTAACGTCGGCCCCGCCAACCGAAGAACGACTGGCCAAAGATGAATCGTTATCCGCTTTGGAAATACCTCGTGATCCTGGTGGCGCTGGCCATCGGCATCACCTACACGCTGCCGAATTTCTTCGGCGAGGCGCCTGCCGTGCAGGTCTCCTCCGCCAAGGCCACGGTCAGGGTCGACCTGGCCATGCAGAAGCAGATCGAGCAGATCCTGGCGCAGAACAGCCTGCAGCCCGACGGCATGTTCTTCGACCTGAACGGCCAGTCCGGCTCGGTCAAGGCCCGTTTCCGCACGCCCGACGAGCAGCTCAAGGCCAAGGACGTCCTGACCCGCGCGCTCAATCCCGATCCCAATGACGCCACCTACGTGGTCGCGCTCAACCTGCTGTCGGGTTCGCCGCGCTGGCTCACCGCCATGCACGCGCTGCCGATGTACCTGGGGCTGGACCTGCGCGGCGGCGTGCACTTCCTGCTGCAGGTGGACATGAAGGGCGCGGTCGACAAGAAGCTCGACAGCCTGGCCGGCGACGCCCGCACGCTGCTGCGCGACAAGGGCATCCGCCACGGCGGCATCGACCGCGACGGCGAGCGCCTGACGGTGCGTTTCAATAACGCCGACGACGCCGAGAAGGCACGTGCCCTCCTGGCCGACAACCTGCGCGAACTGGCGTTCAGCCCGGACGGCAACAACATCACCGGCGTGTTCATCGACGCTGCCCGCAAGGCAGTGCAGGATGCGGCGGTCAAGCAGAACATCACCACCCTGCACAACCGGGTCAACGAACTCGGCGTGGCCGAGCCGGTGATCCAGCAGCAAGGCGCCGACCGCATCGTGGTGCAGCTGCCGGGCGTGCAGGATACCGCCAAGGCCAAGGACATCATTGGCCGCACCGCCACGCTCGAGGCCCGCCTGGCGGACCCCGACGCGCCGCGCAACCCGCGCCCGGGCGATCCGATCCCCTTCGGCAGCGAACTGTTCACGCAAGGCAACGGCGCCCCGGTGGTGCTCAAGAAGCAGGTCATCTTCACCGGCGACCGTATTGAAAGCGCCGCGGCCGGCTTCGACCACAACCAGCGTCCTTCGGTCAACATCAAGCTCGACGCCCAGGGCGGCCGCGTGCTGCGCGACGTCTCGCGCGAGAACATCGGCAAGCCGATGGGCATCGTGCTGTTCGAGAAGGGCAAGGGCGAAGTGCTGACGGTCGCGACCATCCAGTCCGAACTCGGCTCCAGCTTCCAGATCACCGGCTCCTACTCCACCGAAGCCGCCAACGACCTGGCCCTGCTGCTGCGCGCCGGCTCGCTGGCCGCGCCGATGGAAATCATCGAGGAACGCACCATCGGGCCGTCGCTGGGCGCGGACAACATCAAGAAGGGCTTTGACTCCGTGGCCTACGGCTTCGGCGCCATTGCGGTCTTCATGATGCTGTACTACATGCTGTTCGGCGTGTTCTCGGTGGCCGCGCTGGCCATCAACCTGTTGCTGCTGGTGGCGGTGCTGTCGATGCTGCAGGCCACGCTGACGCTGCCCGGCATTGCCGCTATCGCGCTGGTGCTCGGCATGGCCATCGACGCCAACGTGCTGATCAACGAACGTATCCGCGAGGAACTGCGCGGGGGCGCCTCGCCGCAGATGGCGATCGCCGTCGGCTTCGACCGCGCCTGGGCCACCATCCTGGACTCCAACGTGACCACGCTGATCGCCGGCCTGGCGCTGCTGGCCTTCGGCTCCGGCCCGGTACGCGGCTTCGCCGTGGTGCACTGCCTGGGCATCATGACCTCGATGTTCTCGGCAGTGTTCTTCAACCGCGGCCTGGTCAACCTCTGGTACGGCCGCAAGAAGAAGCTGCAGAGCGTGGCGATCGGCCAGATCTGGAAGCCGGGCTCCGACAGCCAGGGCACCATCGCCAAGTAAGCATCATGGCTGCCGCGCGCCGGGCGCGCGGCAGCCAACCAGCATAGATCTGCAGTACAAAACAGCAGCACGGCTGCTGTATTAAACAGGATTCAACATGGAATTCTTCCGCATCCGGCGCGACATTCCGTTCATGAAGCGCGCGTTGATCTTCAACGTGATTTCCTTCCTGACGTTTGCCGCCGCCGTATTCTTCCTCGCGCACAAGGGCCTGCACCTGTCGATCGAGTTCACCGGCGGCACGGTGATGGAGGTCAACTACCAGCAGCCGGCCGATCTCGAGCACATCCGCGGCCAGGTCGGCAAGCTCGGCTACAACGACGTGCAGGTGCAGAACTTCGGCACCTCGCGCGACGTGATGATCCGCCTGCCGCTGCAAAAAGGCCCGGATGGCAAGCCCGTCACCTCGGCACAGCAGAGCGAGCAGGTGATGGGCGCGCTGCAGGCCGCTGCGCCTGGCGCCAAGCTCCAGCGCGTCGAGTTCGTCGGCCCGCAGGTGGGCAAGGAACTGGCCACCGACGGCCTGCTGGCGCTGCTGTGCGTGGTGGCCGGCATCGTGATCTACCTGTCTTTCCGCTTCGAGTGGAAGTTCGCGGTCGCCGGCATCATCGCCAACCTGCACGACGTGGTGATCATCCTGGGCTTCTTCGCCTTCTTCCAGTGGGAATTCTCGCTGTCGGTGCTGGCGGCAATCCTGGCGGTGCTGGGCTACTCGGTCAACGAATCGGTGGTGATCTTCGACCGGATCCGCGAGAACTTCCGCAAGTACCGCAAGATGACCACCCACGAGATCATCGACAACGCGATCACCAGCACCATCTCGCGGACCATCATCACCCACGGCTCGACCCAGATGATGGTGCTGTCGATGTTTTTCTTCGGCGGCCCCACCCTGCACTACTTCGCACTGGCGCTGACCGTCGGCATTTTGTTCGGCATCTACTCCTCCGTGTTCGTTGCAGCGGCGCTGGCCATGTGGCTGGGCGTCAAGCGCGAGGACCTGGTCAAGGGTGAAAAGAAGCCGGGCGACGCCGACCGCGACGACCCGAACTACGGCGCGCAGGCCTGACGGCCAGCCTCGTTTCGGGCAATAAAAATGGGCACCTCCGGGTGCCCATTTTTGTTTGCCGCGCCTGCCCGCATCGACCCGGGCGGCGCATGCCGGCCGCGCTTCAGAACTGCTCGATCCACACCGCCAGGCGATCCGCGGCAAACTCGCCCGTGCGCTCGGCGGCGCGGTAGACGATCGAGTCGCCCTCGCGCACGGCCTTCAGCGCCCCGCCGGCTTCATCCAGCCACAACAACCCGGCCAACCAGGCGGCGTGCTGCGCGGACACCTCCTTGTCCACCGGCTCGCCCAGGTACTCGGTCAGCACGGCCCCGCTGGTCAATACCAGAGCATCGCCATCCCGGCGCACCGCATCCGCCGTGCCGGCTTCGGCCAGCGTCGCGGCCAGCGCCGCCACCGCATCGCCCGCGCCGCGCCCGGCGAGTTGCGTACGCAGGGCCGCGAGCCTTGCCGCCACCGCGTAGCCGAAGCAGCCGCTGCGCCGGCCTTCCGCTGCCACCAGGTCGGCGTAGTCCATCAGCAGCCAGTCCGGCTCGGGATTCTGCACGCCGGCCAGCGCGGCCGAGGCCAGGTAGGTCTCCACCGGCTGGAAGCGCTCCGGCCCGATCAGGCTGGCCGACAGCGCGCGGACCAGGCCGATGCGCGCGGCGATGGTCTGGCGTTGCAGCACACTCAGCTTCTCGCGCAGCAACTGGTCGCGCTCCTTGCGCAAGCCTGCCAGCTCCAGCGCTTGCTTGAGTTCCATGCGCAGCGCGGTAATGTCCCACGGCTTCTTGATATAGCGGTGGATCTGGCCTTCGTTGACCGCGGCGACGGTGTGTTCAATCTCCGAGTAGGCGGTCGTCAGGATCCGCACGATATGCGGATAGCGCTCGCGCGCGTAGCGCAGCAGTTCGTTGCCGTACTCGCCCGGCATGCGCTGGTCGGAGACCAGGACCGCCAGGCTGTCGGCGTGCGCGTCCAGCAGCGCCTTGCCCTCTTCCACCGAGCCGCCGGTCACGACCGGCGCCAGGGCCCCGATGGCGCGCTGGAAATACTTGACGGCCGTCGCCTCGTCATCGACGAACAGAATCGCCGGTGATGGTGCCTGCGTGGCATTCGGTTCGTTCATCGATTACTCCTATGCATTCGACTCTTGGTATTTGGGAAATCCAGCGTTACGGAGGTGCCTGCCCCGGACGTCGACTCGATCCGGATGCCGCCACCGAACGACTGCATCACACGGTTGCAAAAAATCATGCCCAGCCCGTTGCCGCCGGTACTCGCGTGGGTGGTGACCGGATCCACCAGAAGGCGCCCCATCACTTCCGGCGGGATGCCCGGGCCGTTGTCGCAAATGCGGATCGCGGCCTCGGGCTCGGCCGCCACCACGAAGCGCAGCGACGGCGCGCCGACGCCATCGAGCGCCCGCAGCGAATTGGACAGCAGCGACGACAAGACCAGCGCCACGCAATTGGGCAGCGTGCGCACGGCAAAATCGGCTTGCATCTCGACCTGCACCCATTCGCGCTGCGGCCCGGCGAACGGGTAAGTGTCGAGCAGCGCGGCAATCAGCCCACCGGCAGTCACTTCCCGGCTGGCATTGGCTTGCGTGCTCGGCCGCCCGCCGCTGCTGCGCACCGACTGCAGGAAGGACGAGATCACGGCCAGGCAATACTGCGCGTTGTCGTGCATCGACGCCGCCGCCTGGCCAATCTCGCCCTGGCGCTGCGGATTGTATTCCGCCGCGATCCGGCTTTCGATACCGCGGGCATAATTTGCGATTGCCGCCAGCGGTGTGTTCAGTTCATGGGCGAGAAAGGCCAGCGTCTCGTCGATCGCCATCAGGCGCTGGTGGCGCACCGAACGCTCGCGATAGCGTTCCGCCGCCAGCCGCAGCGCCTCGCGCACCTGGCCCAGTTCGATGGGTTTCTCCAGGATGCGGAACACCTCGCCGGTGTTGACCGTCTGCAACAGCATGTCCTTGTCCGCGTAGGCGGTCACCAGGATGCGCACGATCTGCGGGTACTCGAGCGCCACTTGGCGCAGCAAGTCACCGCCGTTGCGGCCTGGCATGCGGAAATCCGTCACCAGCACGGCGACGCGCGCGCTTTCCCGGCGCAGGATGGCGATCGCCTCATCGGCGCCGCTGGCCACCAGCGCCTCGTACTCCGTGCCAACCGCACGGGCGAAGTACTTGCATGCCATCTCCTCGTCATCGACGTAGAGGACGGTCAGCTTTGGTTGCCTGGCATCGCTCATGGCGTTTCTCAGTCGGCTCGCGGCAGGTCGAAGCTGAACGAGGCCCACTGGCCCAGTTCGCTTTCAGCAAACAGCACGCCACCATGGCGCTCGACCACCGCGTAGCTGATCGACAGGCCCAGGCCCAGGCCCTGCCCAACTTCGCGCGTGGTGAAGAACGGCTCGAACACGCGCGCCAGGTGCTCGGACGCAATGCCCGGCCCGTTGTCCCTCACCGACACGTGCAGCCGGCGCTCGACCCATTTCACCGTGGTATGGATCGCCGGGCTCTGCGTGCCGGCCTTGCGCATGGCCAGCGCGGCGTTGGAGAACAGGTTGATCAGCACGCCGATCACCGCCGCCTCATCGCCCAGCACCAGCGTATCGGTGGGCAACTCGCGCGTGACGGCAACCCCGCGCAACTCGTGCGCGGTCAGCCGGATCGACGAATCGAGCGCCTTCTCGAACAGGAAGGGCGTGCCTTCGGCTTCTGCGCCGGGCTTGCGATAGGCAAAGGTCTTCAGGTCCGAGACGATATGCTGGATGCGTTGCATGCCCTGCTTGGCATCGACCAGGCACTCCTGCAGCATCGGTTCATCCTTGGCCACCGGCTCCTCCAGCGCAACCTCGATCGCCATCAGGCAGAAGTTGACCGGGTTGTTGACCTCGTGCAGCAGGCCCGCGGCCAGCGTACCGATGGCAGCCATTTTCTCCTGCTGCAGCATCTGGCCCTTGATATCGACCAGCTTGCGGTTGATGACTTCGAGCTCTGCGTTCTTTTCCGCCACTTCGGCCTTCAGGCGGAACAGCATGAAGCGCGCGCGCTCGTTGAAGAAGGTATAGACCGCGCTGGCCGCCGCGGCAAACAGCAGGAACAGCGAATTGACGATAAAGGTGCCGGCCGGCTCGATGCCGCCCGAATGCAGCAGGCAGGCAAGCAGGTAGAACAGGTAGGAGAGTATCCCGAACACCAGGTTCTGCCACAAACCGAACGGCAGCGCGATGCCGGAGGCGAAGATGGCGAGGTTCAGCCCCACGTAATACGGCGACTCGACGCCATCGGTATTCCAGATCATCCACGAGATCATGATCTGCGGCAGCAGCAACCAGGACAAGGTCAGCCACGGCGCAAAGCGGCGTCCCGCGGCGCTGTACAACAGCATGACGATGCCCGCGATCAGCAGCGACACCAGCACGCGCGCCACCGCGAACGGCGCCTGCAGCTGCGGGTACTGGCCATAGTCCAGCCCCACGCCGAGCAGCACCAGCACGATGGCGGTATAGGCGCCGCCGCGGCTGAAGGCCAGGCGGAAATCCGCCAGCTCGGTCTGGTATCCCGCGTAAAGTTGATTGGTGCTCATGACTGGGCCGGCAACTGGTGTTTCAGGGAAGGGTCGCTTCCGCGAACACATTGACTCCGGTCTGGTCGACATAGAGCTTGTGGTCGCGGGATCGTTCGGGCAGCAGCATACTCATCCTGGCCTCGTCGCGATAGATCAGGTACCACTCCAGCAAGTGCTCCATGCCGAACTTTTCCGGATTGGCCGAATGGACATTGGTCACCAGTAACTGGCCGCCAGGCCGCGTACGCGCGGCAAAATAGCTCAGCAGCCGGGAACACACCTTATCCGACAGGTAATCGAACAGACCCGCGCAATACACTGCGTCGAATTCGCGCAGCGAGATGTCGTCCGGCGCAATCTTGCGCTTGAGCAGCTCGTGCACCGACTGATGCACCATCTCCACCGACACCTTGTGCCCTGCCGAGGCGGCCGATTTCTCGATGGAGGACTTGGTATAGGCCAGGGTCTCCTCGCTGAAGTCGACCAGTTGGAACGACAGCAGCTCGGGCTGCGGATACTCCCGCACGAAGCGCTGGATCTCGAAGGCCGGGCCGCAACCGACATTGAGTATGCGGAAGGGCCTGCCCGCCGCGCGGGCCGCGTCCGCCTGGCGCGACAGGAAATCGATCAGCAGGTGGATCCGGTTGCGGTGGGCGGTCGCCACCGCCGCCTTGAGGAAGGCCGTGTTGACAATTTGGAAGTAGGTGGTCGGGCCCTGCTGCGGATCGCTCAGGATCTGGTTGACCATCTCGTAGTCGCCGGCATAGCCCAGCGGCTTGGTGAAGGTGCGATAGACAAAGGGCGCGCGCAGCAGCAGCGGATGCAGGGCCGATTGCGCATAGGTACGGTGCACGGGCGCGATCTCGGCATCCACCTGTTCGGCCTCGCCTTCCAGCCGCTCCAGGTAGGACTTGGTCTTATGCATGATCGGCGTGGCGAGCTCGTAGAACACGTCCTCACGCAACCGTCCCTCGGTCTTGGGCAGGTTCTCGGTCAGGTCGACCTGCTCGACCCAGCGCGACACTTCCGAGAGAAACGCGCGCATTTCATTGACCGCGATCTGGTAATCGCGCCGGATATTGAAGCGCGCGTCCCAGTCGTTGATGAACAGTTCCGCCTCGCGCCGGACCGATTTGGGCTCGTTGGGCAGGTCGCTCAACTCGCGCCATTCGTCGATCAGGGTGAGCGATACCACCGCAGTGAGGCCGGTGTTGACCAGGCTCATCACCACTGCCTTGCCCAGGTAGGCGTTCTTGGTCCCCATGCGCACACTCAGCTCGCTCAGCACTTCGCTGACCTGGACGATCGAGTATGGGTTATAGATCTCCATCACCAGAGACTTTCTCTGGAGATTGATAATTGTGCCCCGCACCTGCTCGCCCTGCGAGTTGCGGAAACTGACCACCGGATCGATTTGCGTTTGGGAGTACACGGTATTGCGCCAGAGAAATCCGAGAAACGCTGCCGGCCGCCCAGTTCAACAGTACGGCATTGACTGGCCGGGTACAGCTCGTGGGGCGATGGATCGCTACGCTAGACCAGTATCAGGGGGTACTGCTGGGATACATGTCGGTAATCGGTTGCGGGCATGGGCGTCGTTGCCTGATGGCAGGCACGCACGCGGCTACACCCTGGTAACGGTGATTGAGACTGTGGCTATGGCTACGGCTGAGTGAGACTGTAACTGATTCCTGCCAACTAAAGCCTGGCAACTGAATCCTGGCGGATCATTGTACTGTGGCCGCCAGGTGCGGACAACACAACCTGCGCGAAGCCCGCGCAAGCCTGCTCGCCACGCCAAAAACAAAGAAAAAGGCCGGGATTGCACCCGGCCCACCCAGCCCTTTTCCTTGTCGCGCACATGCGCGAGGTCCCGGGGCCAACCCGGAACCTCGCGATGCCTCTGTCGCTCGCCTTAGTCGGCCTTCACGCCCTCGACCTGGATCGCCAGCTTGACCTCGGGCTTGAAGCCCATCTTCACGCCATAGTCGATACCGAAATCGGCACGGCTGAAACTGCCCACGGCATCGGCGCCGCAGGCTTCGCGCTTGAGCACCGGATGCTGGATGCACTTGAAGTCACGGATCTCCAGCTTGACCGGCTTGGTCACGCCGTGCAGGGTCAGCAGGCCGTCCACTTCGGTCGGCACGTCGCCATTGAACTTGGAGAACTTGCCCTTGTAGGTGGCTTCCGGGAAGGCTTCCACGTTGAACATCTCGGGACCCTTGACGTGCTGGTTCAGCTTGGTATTGCCGAAGTCGATCGAGGCGGGGTCGATCTTGATGTCGACGGCGCCGGTCTTGGCAGCGCGATCCAGCGTCACCACGCCGCTCGACTTCTCGAACTTGCCGCGCCAGGTCGACAGGCCGCCAAGGTGGTCGGCCTCGAAGCTCGGGTAGGTGTGGGTGGGATCGAGGTTGTAGGTCACGGTGTTGGCCGATGCGACGCCAACGGCGGCGCTGGCGGACAGGGCCGCGACAGCGGCGAGGATAGTACGCAATTTCATAAAAGCTCCCGGCAAAAAGTTGGGGATGAACAGCAAAGGTGCGGCAAGGAAGACGCGCTGCGCGCTTACTTCTTGGCCACGGTCACGATACGGAATTTGATCTGGACATCGTCGGCGACCACGGAAGTGTCTTTCCACTCGCCATCGCCGATGTTGTACACGGTGCGCTTGATCGGCAGCACGCCTTCGAACACCTGGCCGCCGGCGTCCTGGCGATAGCTCGCCGGAATCACCACGTCCTGGGTCTTGCCCTTGATGGTGAGCTTGCCCGTCACCTCATATTTGCCGGCTGCGGCGGCCTTGATGCTGGTCGACTGGAACACCGCCCTGGGGTACTTGGCCGCGTCGAACCAGTCGTGCCCCTTGACCTCCTTGGTGGTCTCGGCGTCGCCGATCTCGAAGCTGGACACGTCGATATCGACCTTGGCCGTGGACGTGGCCAGATTGGCGGGATCGAACGCTACCGCGGCATCGAATTTCTTGAACTTGCCTTCCATCGGCACGCCGATCTGGCGGGCCGTCGCGGTGACCGAGCTCTTGGCAGCGTCGACCTGGGCCCAGGCGTAATTCGCTGCGATGCCGGCGGTGGCCAGCGTGGCCGCCATCAGGAGCGCGCTCGGGCGGGGAATGCGTTTCATCAAAAACTCCTGTCGCCAGGAGGGCCAGGTGGCCCTCGGTCAAAGATCAGTCAGGGTGGATGGGAGGGCGGAATCCGGTTCCGCCTTACTTGAGGAACGGCAGCATGCGCGCCAGCGTACCGTCGCGCTCGATGAACTGGTGCTTGAGCGCAGCGGCCGCGTGGACCACGACGATCACGGCCATCAGGTAGTTCAGCCAGACGTGAACGAGCTTGAGGATTTCCTTGAGCTCGTCGTTTTTCTCGATCAGCGCGGGCAGCGGCCAGATGCCGAGGTAGACCACGGGAACGCCGGACGCCAGGCTGTACAGGTAGCCCGTAATCGGCACCACCACGATCAGCACGTAGAGCAGCACGTGGGCCACATGGGCCGCCTTGGCCTGCCAGGCCGGGGTGCCGGCAGCCGGCGCCGGAGCCCGGTGGGTGGCACGCCACAGCAAGCGCAGGACGGCGAAGGCAAACACCGTCACGCCGATCCACTTGTGCCAGGAAAACAGTTTGAGCTTGAGCATCGACAGGCCCGGGATGCTGGTCATGTACAGGCCCAGCCCGAAGGCGGCGAAGATCAGCAAGGCAATGATCCAGTGCAGGCCGATCGCGGTCGCGCCGTAGGCGGACGCCGACGACGGGCTGCTAGCCGAGCCGGCGTGGACATTGGCTTTAGCTTGGGAATGCATGGACGAAGACCCCTGCCCGGTTCGGGCGTTTCATCAACTTTGACTGAAGGCAAAAAGGCATGCCCATTGAATTTCCACATTATTACGCCCCCGGTGTGCTGGGGAGGAGTCTGAAATTCATGGAATCATTCAAACGATTTGAAGTGACATTTCGCCGCATCCAGTACACAGCGCTTGCGAGCCCCGGCTGGGCATGCTTGCAGGCAAACCGCGCGGCCAACAAAAAGCCACCCCTCAGGATGGCTCAGATTGGTGACAAAGTCGAATCTGCCTTGGCGAACTCCGCCCTCCCGCAGGCCGCCGGGGAGGGGCTGTGGGAGAGGGAGTCAACACCGTCGGCATTCCAAACGGCTTTGGCGCGCCGGGAAAATTACACGCGTTCGGCGAGGCTCACCGCGCGGCCGATATAACTGGCCGGGGTCATTTCCAGCAGCAGCTTCCTGGCGTCGTCCGGGATCGCCAGGCCACCGATGAAGGTTTGCAGCGCTTCACGCGAGATGCCCTTGCCGCGCGTCAGTTCCTTGAGCTGCTCGTAGGGGTTGGGCACGCCGAAGCGGCGCATCACGGTCTGGACCGGCTCGGCCAGTACTTCCCAGCAGTTGTCGAGGTCTTCGTCCAGGCGCTCGGGGTTGGTTTCCAGCTTGCCCAGGCCGCGCAGGCAGGCCTCATAGGCCAGCAGGCTGTAGCCAAAGGCCACGCCCATGTTGCGCAGTACGGTGGAATCGGTCAGGTCGCGCTGCCAGCGCGACAGCGGCAGCTTTTCGGACAGGTGGCGCAGCACCGCGTTGGCCAGGCCCAGGTTGCCTTCGGAGTTCTCGAAGTCGATCGGGTTGACCTTGTGCGGCATGGTCGACGAGCCGATTTCGCCAGCCTTGGTGCGCTGCTTGAAGTAGCCCAGCGAGATATAGCCCCAGACGTCGCGGTTCAGGTCCAGCAGGATGGTGTTGGCGCGGGCGATGGCGTCGAACAGTTCGGCCATGTAGTCGTGCGGCTCGATCTGGATGGTGTACGGGTTGAAGGTCAGGCCCAGGCGCGTCTCGATCACTTGCCTGGAGAAAGCCTCCCAGTCGAAGGCCGGGTACGCCGACAGGTGGGCGTTGTAGTTGCCCACCGCGCCGTTCATCTTGCCCAGCAGTTCCACGCGCTGGATGCGCTCGATGGCACGCGCCAGGCGCGCCGCCACATTGGCCATTTCCTTGCCCAGCGTGGTCGGGCTGGCCGGCTGGCCGTGGGTGCGCGAGAGCATCGGCTGGCGCGCATTGGCGTGGGCCAGTTCCACCAGCCGGGCCTGCACGCGCTGCAGCGCCGGCAGGATCACGCCGTCGCGGGCGCCCTTGAGCATCATGCCGTGCGAGGTATTGTTGATGTCTTCCGAGGTGCAGGCGAAATGGATGAACTCGCTCGCGGCTTCCAGTTCGGCGTTGCCCTTGACCTGCTCCTTGAGCCAGTACTCCACGGCCTTCACGTCGTGGTTGGTGACCGCCTCGATCTCCTTGATGCGCGACGCGTGGGCTTCGGTGAAGTTGTCCACCAGGGCCAGCAGCGCAGCCTCGGAAGCCGGCGAGAACTTGGGCATGTCGGGCAGGCCGGCTTGCGCCAGCGCGATCAGCCAGTGCACTTCGACCTTGACGCGGTTGCGCATGAAGGCGGCTTCCGAGAGCCACTCGCGCAGCGCATCGGCCTTGGAGGCGTAGCGACCATCGATGGGAGACAGGGCGGTGAGCGGAGAAAGCGAGGAAGAAGACATGCTGGGAGACCGGAGGGATAGGGGAAGTGGTTACGCAAGCGTGGCCGGGCAGGCAAATTGCGCGGGCACGCGGCCTGACGCCACCCCTGGCGAGCCGAAGCGGTCAGCAGCAGGACCGTAACGGATCAAAAGAGATGGAAAGGCACCGAAACGATAGCAAAATATCGAAACGGCTCAAAATGAGACCAATCAGGCGCACATGCCGATTGGCAGCGCGGCGCAAAGCGGGCATTTTACCATCGTGACCGCCCCTCTGTGGATGCCTTCTCGGCCCCGGCCGCCCCGCGTATCGGCACCACGACACCACGGCGGCGGCGCGAGCGCATCCCCGTCGAGGCACGGGTATACTCGCGCTCGCCAATCCGCTAGCCTGTTATGAAGTGCATCGGGCATGCCGGCCGGACGCCGCAGCGCGCAGCCGCCGTGCCACGGAGCGCCGATGCACTTCATAACAAGCTCGAGGGGAGTCCATGAAGCTGTATGCATCACAAACCAGCCCTTACGCGCGCAAGGTACGCGTGGTGATGGCGGAAAAGAAGATCGACTACCAGATGGTCGAGGTGGATGTGTGGTCGCCCGACACCACCATCGGTCAGTTCAACCCGCTTGGCAAGGTACCGTGCCTGGTCATGGAAGACGGCGGCGCGATCTTCGATTCGCGCGTGATCGTCGAGTACGTCGACACCCTGACGCCGGTTAGCCGGATGATCCCGCAAGGCGCCCGCGAACGCATCGAGGTCCGCTGCTGGGAGGCGCTCGCCGACGGCCTGCTCGACGCGGCCCTGCTGGCGCGCCTGGAACACACCCAGCGCGAGCCGGAGCAGCGCAGCGAGCGCTGGGTCACGCGCCAGCTCGGCAAGATCGACGCGGCACTGGCCGCCATCGCCGACGGCCTGGCCGACCGGCCCTGGTGTTCGGACAACCATTACTCGCTGGCGGACGTGGCCGTGGGCTGTGCCCTGTCCTATCTCGACTTCCGCTTCCCGGAGATCCCCTGGCGCGAACGCCACCCACGCCTCGCCGCGTACCAGGACAAGCTCGGCAAGCGGCAGTCCTTTATCGATACCGATCCGCCGCGCGGCTGAGCCGTTCCGGCGCGATGGTGAAAAAACCGGCCATCAAGCCCAGGCGGTTGCTTAAAGTCTTGATGTAGTCCTCAAAGGCCATCCCTGCTAATGCAGCGGTGGTCTTTCTCATTGGCAAGATTTCTTGCCAATGAGTGCGCGAGTGGCAAAGCCAGGCAGCCTGGAAAGCCAGTCGAACAAGTTCCTGAAAGCGAARGATGAACCTTCGACGTARTTTCAGGCACTCAGGAGAATGTTTCTCCACCGGCGCCTACCTCATGTTTTCGGTCTCCCGTCAGTTGAACGCCCTCGCGGCGGACTCGCCCCCTGCGGAAGCGGCGCAGGCTTCAGGCACCACGTGCACAGGGACTCCTCTCCAGGTCGATGCGGTGACCCGCAACGCAGCAGCCGCGGCACTGCGGAGCATGGTCTTTCTCGATGACTTGATGCGGGACATCGCGCTGTGGCTGATCCCCACGCACCCCGACTGGCCGCCGGGCGTCCAGATTCAGCTGCATGTCGACG
>NZ_JBFTQG010000066.1:0-28343 GCF_056398885.1 Cupriavidus sp. 01T418 | reverse complement strand
CGGTCGAGCACGTCGCGCGGGATCTCCAGGTACGCCGGGCCGGGAGCGCCGTTGAAGCACTCGCGTGCGGCCATCGAAATCATGTCGGCCACCCGCTCCGTGCTCGGAATGGTGGCAGCGAACTTGGTGATGGGCGACATCATGTCGACGTGTGGCAGGTCCTGCAGCGAGCCCATTTTGTGCTGGGACAAGGCGCCCTGCCCGCCAATATGGATGATCGGGCTTTCCGAACGGAAGGCGGTGGCCACCCCGGTGACGGCATTGGTGCAGCCGGGGCCGGCCGTGGTCACCACGCAGCCGAGCTTGCCGGTCTGGCGCGCATAGCCGTCGGCCGCGTGCGCGGCGATCTGCTCGTGACGCACGTCGATGATGCGGATGCCTTCATCCACGCAGCCATCATAGATATCGATGATGTGGCCGCCGCACAGGGTGAAGATGGTGTCCACCCCCTCGTTCTTGAGCGCGCGCGCCACCAGGTGGCCGCCGGAAACAACGCCGGCATCGCGCGTCTTCTGCTTGAGTGTGTCTTCGGCCGTGGTGGTCTCGGGCCGCATGGATACGACTGCAGACATGTCTTGGTCTCCTCGTTGACTTGTTTGCGACCGGGGTGAACCAGCGTCCTGGCATCTCGATGCCTCATCCCCGAAATCTATGACATACAGTATGTGATATATCAAAAGACAGCAAGAGGAATCTGTAGGATTAATACGTTAATTTGAAGCCGCGATGCAGAAAACGCCCTGTTTTGTGCGCAAAATTGAGCTTAACTGCTGGATCTAACGGATTCATTCCAGTTCCTCACAAGTTTCAGGAAGCTCTGAATGAGCCTAAAAGGCTACTTTTAAATTAACATATATTACATATATAATTTCACCGTATTCGAATTGGTGAATTTTGCGGCCGCCGGCGGCCGCGGCGCAGGAGGTTTTCGTGACGACAAGTCCAGCAAGTGCTGCGTGCGGCTGGTCAGGTCGGCCGAGGATGTATGCGCGCAGGCGGAACAGATGCGGAGCGCCGTGGCTGGTCACCAGGCAGACCGGCGAGACCGGGCGCTGGGCACCCTCCACGCCGGGCAGGCACAGGCCTATGGCGTGACTCCAGGAAAGAACAGCGTGGTCTCTCGCGGCGGCACGCTGACTTATGCAGTGGCAGCACAGACCACCGCAGACGGGCTCGGACAAAGCACCTGCATCGCGGCGTCGGCTGGCAATCCGGTCAATGGCGTCAAGTTCATCGATCGCCTGGAGATGTTCCAGGCCGACGACGACGCCGAGGGCATCTTCATGATCGGTGAGATCGGCCGAGGAAGAGGCGGCCCGGTTCCTGAAGGGCACCCGCGCGAGCGCAAGAAAACCATCAGTAAGTAAGCAATAGCGGCAGACCTGTCCGCCGCTATTGCTTTTGCTTCAGCCCGCCCTGCCCATTACAGTAAATCGCCGCGCGCTTCTCGACGTATTTCGCCCTTTCGGGAGACATTGGCCAGCCGGTTGCGCCGTGTCCGTGGGGATAGTCAGAGTCCGGATAGGCCATGGACAGTTTCGTCATCCAGGCCCCCGAACAGTGGCGACGCAGCTTGGATCTCAGCGGATTTGAGGCCGACTACGCCAGCAGAATCCCTTTCCTCGCCACGTTGCGGGGCCGCTTACGCTTATCGGCTGGCCGTGGAACTGATGCGCTGCCACTGCATGTAAATCCGGTTCGCATACCGCAGCTGCTTTGCGGGCGAGGCAGCGTTATACGCACCGATCGCTTTCCAGGTCGGGCCATAGCGCCGGACATTCGATTTGAGGATCCACGCGCCGACATAGGCATTGACACACGGATCCCAGAGACTCTGCGGCTGAATGCCGTAACGCGCGAGCGCCGGCAGCCAGCTCGAGTTGATCTGCATGAGGCCAACGTCCACGCTGCCGTCCGGATTGCGATTGAGCGCAAGCGGCCGCATGCCTGACTCGTGCCGGGCAATCGCCCGAACCAGCTGCGGATCGATCCCGTGGTACTGCGCTGCATCGTCGATGCAGTCAGCGTGGCAGAGCACAGGCATTGAAGCAAAAAGGAAGGCAACCACGCGCGCATTCACGACTTCACTCCCGGATAAAAAACTGACCTGGTGCGCCCGCCTGACCCCCAACAGGTCTCCTCGCAGCCTTCTTTCAGCGCATGCCACACACCCTTCAACGTGTCGTTACAGTCGGGTCACCTCGCCTGCGACGTCCGCCCTTTCATGCTCGACCGGGTGATCGTTTTCGTGCGATGCGGCCGTCGGGCTTGCCGCTGACACGTCGGGTTCCAAAGCGTCTTCAAACACATCGTCTTCCTTGTCCACTTCCATGCCGCCCCCATGGTCCATATCCCCCGTCGCATCCGGCACAACCGGAGCCCGCGGCGGGCGCTCATCAGCGGGTGGCCGGACACCAGCCGCGGAGGAAGTTGACTGCGGAGCTTGCGGCATAATTCCGGCTGCCGTGTCCCGTAGCTTGAACCAGGTGAATAACGTGACCGCCGATTTGAGGCTTCCCTGGATCCCTTGGCCAAACAGCTGGGCAGTCGTCAGCGGCGTCGCCGCTGTTCCGCTCGCCACAAGTCTGTTCGCCAGATCAAAGCTCCCGGCGACAAGGCCAGCGCCGAATCCCGCACCCAGCCGGTTCACGGTTTCACGCCCTTTTACGGCGGGGTCTTTCGATTCGACATACTTGAACTCACTTTGCCTCCCCATGGCTTTTCGCATATTGGAAATCCCCTGCGATAACGCGCCACCACAAAGCGAGGATGCGATATCGAGCCCATAGCTCGCGAATGCAGCTGGGAACGGTGCTCCGGTCACAGCCACTGCCTTGACTATCGCCTTGGCTCCCTGGACAACCGAAGTCGCTGCGATGAATGAATTCTCTCTGAAGTTCTTGGCCTTCTTGTCATCACCGGCATAGGGTGTATATTCACAACCACCGCCAATTGCCCGGCGCACCTTCACGGCCCCCACCTCAGCAATATAGTGTGCAGGCCCCAACAGCATGCCGCCGGCGATATTGCCGGCAAGCGCACCAAATCCGCCTCCCACGGGGCCTCCCAGGGCGGTCCCTACCGCGGTCCCCAATGCAACCGGCAGCTTTTGAGCAACACCCCACGCGACACTACTGACAAAAGCCTGCTGCCCGGTATGCCCCGCCCAGGCTGCGACAGCCTGACGAGTCGGCAACGAAACCGGCCCGGCCGCTCGCTCCGGTGGCGGCACCAGCAGTGTTGCGTCAGCCTCCGCAGGCATCTCTATTGCCGCTTGAGATGAGGTTGGTGAAAGTCCTAGCATGAATCTTCTCCCGTCGGTCGTTGGCGAGCCAACTGTGTCAAATCGCGTGTCTTGCCCGTCGAGACAGGCTGTCACGGTCTGCGTTAACAAGCGATCGTTCGATGTCGACATACTGATCGACCAGATCGAAGATAATCCTGGCTAGCGCCTGTCCATCGATGCCGTCAAAGATATCAAAGTGGTAGACGAGCGCACCGTGGCCGTTGTCTGGAATCAACGCGTATGTGCCGAAGGTCCGCGGGAGCAGGAAATTTTGCTCAAGCAGTCGCCGATGGATTTCAGGTTCGCGTACGGCTGGAATCGAACCCAGATCAAGAAACATGGTGATTCGGCCATAGTCCAGCGCCTGGTAGTTGATCAATCCGATATCCACGCTTCCCACCACCAGATGCCCCGATTCCTTCAGGGCTTTGCCATCAACAGAGAGTGCTCCCGCCAGTTGCTCGACCAGTTCCTCGTATCTTTTCTCATGAGCAACCGCGAGATCCACTTCCTGCCCAGGTTCTTTCATGCCCATCTCTTCTCTCCTTCGCTCCGGAATATGTGCGTATCGCCAAAACAGGTGACAAACCTGGCCGATACCAGCCAGTGATTCGGAGCACGACTTTAGTTCACGACTAGCCGCGGGTTTCGATTGGGTCCGGCATAGTGCGGCCGATGGGCAGTGCCAATGGGTGAACGAGACCCGAACCGAATGATGGGCACTCGCGACGATATTTGTAGTGCATGTCCGATGCGCTCGACGGAGCAGCCGATCGACGAGCCGTTCCGAGAACGACACGGGGCCTTCATCACTCTCATTTTTGTTCGCGGCGAATCTCTTCCATCTTGCAAATCAACGCATCAAATTACGGAGACGAGCCATCTTCCAGTTCGATGAGAATTGCATGGAATTTCTCGCTACGCAATGCGATCAGGCGCTGACGCCTCTGCCGATCCGAAAGCTCCACCCGAGCTTGCTCTGTTCGTTCCTCCTGCTTACGCAGTTCCGCCTGGTGGTGATCGATTTCCGCCAGCAGCTTTAGCTCGTGCTCCCGCCAGCGGCGCAGAGTGCGGACATTTGCGGGCTGTGCCGTACACTTCTCCGCTACGTGACGCCGCTGATCGCGCACGCTGGCGGTCCGTTCGGACAGTTCGGCGCGAATCCGCGGCAAGGAAAGCTGAGCCTGCTCCAGAACGCTCCTGGCCGCTGCCACGTCCGCGTCCGCAAGCGCCTTGCGCATCAGTTGCAAATGCAGCAGTTGATGCAACGGTGCCAGATCCACATGCATCGAGACACTTTCCTGAGCTACCTCTGGAGCTCGCCTGCCGGCATGAAATGCACTCATCCGGAGGCCGCCGCGCCCAGCGTCGTCAATTGATCGATACTCATGGACCAGGCAATTGCCTGGCGCGTATCCTGGCGGAGAAATTCCACGACTTTCGGGTAGCTCTGAACCACACGATCCGTTTCCGGGTCGACCCCGTGGCGATACTCGCCCAGTCTGAGCAGCAATTCAACGTCTCGATATTTTGTCAACACATTACGCACCGCCGCTGCGGCACGAAGATGATCTTTATCCACGATATTGGACATGATCCGGCTAATGCTCGGCAGCACATCGACGGCAGGATAGTGTCCCTGGTCCGCCAATTTACGGGCCAGAAAAATATGGCCGTCGAGCAGCGACACCGCTTCCTCGCTGATCGGATCGGACTTGATGTCACCCTCGAGCAGTAGCGTGTAGATCGCCGTGATAGATCCTTGAGACGTGTTGCCGGCACGTTCGATCAGGCGAGGAAGCAGCGCATAGACCGACGGTGGGAACCCGGCACGGGCGGGAACCTCTCCCGCAGCCAGGCCAATCTCCCGCTGCGCACGGGCAAGCCGTGTCAGGGAATCGACCATCAGCATGACATTCAGGCCCCGGTCCCGCAACCCTTCGGCAATGGCCGTAGCCGTGAAGGCAGCGCGAACGCGTTCTATCGCCGGGCGGTCCGAAGTGGCGCACACAATGACCGTGCGCGCGAGCAGCGCCGGACCAAGCTCATGCTCGGTGAACTCCCTCACCTCACGTCCACGCTCGCCAATAAGCCCCAGCACCAAGGCGTCGACCGCTGCGCCACGGCCGATTGATGCCAGCAATGTCGTTTTTCCGCAGCCCGGCCCGGCGAAAATGCCCACACGTTGGCCACGTCCCAGAGTAAGCAAGGTGTCTATGCATCGAACCCCTGTAGGAAATACCTCCGCGATACGAGGCCGCTCGCTGGGACTGGGCGCGTTGCTGATAACCGGGCGCGAAATCACCGCATCGGCGTCTTCAGCGACGAGCGGGCGTCCGTCCAGAGGGGCTCCGAAGCCATCCACGACACGCCCCAACAAATGCCCGCCCACCGCAATGACGTGAGAACGCCGCAACGGGCGAATAAGGTACGACGAGGACACGCCCTCCAGAACCCCCAGCGGCGACAGCAATGTCGACGACTCGGTAAATCCAATGACCTCACAGCGTACAGACCGATGCGGACAGGCGCGGTCGTAAATGTCGCACTGCTCGCCGATGCTCGCATTCGGCACGGTACCTTCGACCAGGGTCCCAAGCACACGCGTTACCCTGCCAACGGCAAACACAAGGTTCGCGCGCGAAAACGCGGCGGTGCATGCCTCGACTTGCCCTGCGGCAGCTGCACGAAGCCAGTCCGCGGGTCTCGACAGTTCATCCTCGATAGCTACCATGGAATCTCCATCCGCCGTTTTCTGACGAATATCAGCTTTAGCGGTTGAATTTCCTCGAGTCTCCACCCTCCTACAGTACTTCCCTCGAATACCCGCTGCCCATCCTTCAAGGTGACGTGGGAAGCAGCGCCCCTTACGACGCTCTGGATGGTGAACGGTAACGTGTGCGAAATCGGGCTGACGCGTGAGTCTATCTCTACCTCATCACCGAACTGCTCTTTGAGCGCGCGCAGCGCGCGATCGAATCGATCGACTTCGGCGTCATCGAGTTCCGCCTCCATGTGGATTCGACCCGGGCTCGCCTCCAGGACCACGAGCTCCGCCAGTCCTCGATCCGTCAGTTCCCGTGCCGCGCGCCGGCGAATCTCGTTTGCGTCCGATGGCTTCGCCGCCTGGGGCAGGGTGATGGAGGATATTGCGGGCTGTTGCACTGCACGTTGCATGTCGTCTCGCCCCACCAGACTCCACGTGACGATCACGCCGATCACGCCTATCACGGCAAGGATGGACGCCAATGCCAGCCAGACCAGACCGCGATGGCGCGAAGTACGCGCGCTCGGTGGTACAAGCCCGCTCGCAAGGTGCACGTCAGGCTCCGCCCTGCCTGCGGCCGGCGCCCAGGGAGCACTGCGCGGGGCCACCACGATGCATGACACTCCGATTGCAATCGGCGTCCCTATCTCAACTCGGGCACCGTCTGGCTCAGTGCGCCATTCACCAGCCTCCGAGCAAATGAGTCTCAAGTGCCGAGGCAGAATGCCGGCATCGAGCAGCACGACATCACATTGCTCGTCACTGCCAATAGAGATTGGCTCCCAGTCCAAAGGCAAGGCAGCACCGGCGTGCAACCCTGCCGTTACCCGCAGCTCCAGCCCCTCGTGCACATTCTGGTTCATCGAGCACCTTGACGCGAACGCGCTCTATATCTCATGGCCCTGACGGATGACGCCAAGCACATTGGTCTTATAGTCGGACGGCACCTCGGATAGCGAAAGTACTGGAACATCGACGAATCGCGCTGCGAACAGGCGACGCAGGTGGGGCCGTATGCCCTGTTCGCACAGAATCACCGGACGTCGGCTCCTGGGGATTGGCTCAAGCTGGACCGCGAAACCGTCCAGTATCGCATCCTGCGCCGCATTATCGAGGGCAAGAAAGTCGCCGTAGTTGGTCTGGCGAACTGCGGTGCGCACCAGCGTCTCCAGTTCGGGCTCCACAACAAAGGCGTGCAACTGACGATCCGCGGCCTGTGCGTCGAAGATTTCACGGCTTAGTACTGAGCGAACGCATTCGCAAAGAATTCCGGGATCGCGTTCGCGTTGCCCCCATTCCACCAGTGTCTCGAAAATTGCATCGATATTACGAATGCTCACGCGCTCGCTCAACAAACGCTGCAGGATCTCTGCCGCCCGGCCTGCAGTTACGCAACGCTCCAGCTCCTTTGCCAGATCCGGCGACTTCGAAGCGAGCCAGCGATATAATTTCTGTGTCTGCTCGATACCAAAATAACGCGGCCCTGCAGCATGCAGAGCAGTGCGGAATTTCAACTCCACGTGCTCCCAATAGCCCTGCACTTCATGGCCCTCTGTGAGCATGCGATCCGCCTCGCTGGACGGCAGCCAAACCTGACGATAATTCACCAGCCTGGGACTCGTCTCAGCAAAACTGGGCACCACCCCCAGTAACCGCAGCTGCTCCGGATCGCACTGAAGCGTGCACAGGTCATCCTGACAGCGCATCGCAAATATACGGACCTCGTTGTGACAGAAATCAAAATCGGCATCTGACATTGGAACGTCGAACTCCACCGCAACGGCCGGCGTGACCAAGCCATACTGCCTGACCAGGTCGTTACGCACGCTTCGCGCCAGATTGATCACGCGGGTTGCTCGCTGCGCGTCCTCCATGTGTGAGCCAATGCGCACAAGGAAAGGACGCACGACATCGAACTCGCGGACTTCAGGCACCTCCGTCAGCTGCGCGGCATTGGCCAGGCTCGATTCCTTGATCTGCCTCCGCACGATATTCATGCCAAATGCGAGGCTGCCTCCGCCGAGCGCAATGAACACCAAAGTCGGCATGCCGGGAATCAGGCCAAAGACAAGCATCACACCGCTAGCCATTACCCACGCCTTGGGATACGCGGCCAATTGCGAAGTCAATTCCTTGCCAACGTTGCGTGGCCCTTCCTGGGCATTCGCGACGCGCGTAATCAACAGCCCTGCGGTGAGGGACATAAGGAGTGCTGGTATCTGCGCGACCAATGCGTCCCCGATCGAGAGAACAGAGTAGACGCGCATGGCCTCGGATCCGGACATTTGCCGCTGTACAACGCCGATGGCTAGCCCCCCGATCAGATTCGTCAGCACGATGATGATTCCAGCGATGGCGTCGCCCTTGACAAATTTCATGGCGCCGTCCATAGCCCCGAAGAACTGGCTTTCCTGGGCGAGTGCTGCTCGCCGGATGCGCGACTCATCGGCCGTGATCGACGATGCCTTCAATTCCATGTCGATCGCCATCTGTTTGCCGGGCATCGCATCGAGCGCGAAGCGAGCTCCAACTTCGGCAACTCGCTCCGATCCTTTTGTGATAACAAGAAACTGTATTACCGTGAGAATAAAGAAGACGACCATTCCAACGACCAGATTCCCGCCCACAACCACCTTGCCGAAAGCTTCAATGATGTGTCCCGCAGAGCCTTCCAGCAAGATGAGACGCGTACTGGCGACGTTGAGCGAAACGCGGAACAGTGTGGTAATCAGGAGCATCGAGGGAAAGGTGCTAAGGTTCACAGATTCCTTGACCTGCATCGCCAGCACGACCAGCAGAGCTGCCGTGCAGATGTTCAATGCGATCAGGCCATCGAGCAACCATTCCGGTATCGGCAGGATCATGGCGATCACGATCGCAACGACAGCCGCCGCTACCGCCACTTCGGCGCGCCCGCCACGAGGCAGGAGGTTGTCGATCAGAGAGACAACGGTCCCGGGCACCACCAGGCGTTTCGGGGTCATCTGGAGTCACCAATCATTGAGATAAGGGTTCGCATGCTCACCAGCACGTGCATCAACCCGGCATCGGATTCCGCATCCTGCAACCGCAGTCGTCGCAGCAAACAAAGACGCCCGTGGACGTTGACCGATATCTGAATGTCGCCAAATTCCGAGCTATGTTCGAACTGTATCTGTAGCAGACGACCGATGTCGTGAGCGGTCCATTGTCCGCCTAGCGGCGACATGCATAGCACGCCCGCGCCCGCTGCCGAAACGGCCACCGGTCCCATCTGGAAGGCTTCTCGCGTGCAGACGCCATCGCGTAACGACGCAATCAGTCCGTCGGGTATCGGGAATGTGTCAATCTGATCTAACGTGGAGGTCATGCTTCCTCAGTGGCCGTTGCTGCTTTGCCGGTTCCCTGTCTGGCTCTGGATGACGCAGCCGTGCGCGAATCCATCCCGGCCGGATCTCGCGCTGCAGGTGGCTGATACGGGTGCAGCATCTGTTGCGCCAGTTCCTCGTCCAACTCATAGATTCCGCTTGGAGGAATCCCTGCGTCTGATCGCTGATTCAGTTCCTTGACGCCCTGGTACAGCAGTGCGACCGCACGCAACGTCCCACGCGGCACGGGTGCCCCCTCACGCCCAGTGGCGTACAGTTGCCTCGCCAGGCCCGCATATTTGATGACGGGGATCTGGAGCTGCTGCGCAAGTCCACGCAGAGCGACGGCGTCGTCATCCCGCCCCTTCGCGACGACGAGCGGCAACTTGTCCGGTTCGAAGTGATACGAGAGGGCCACGGCAATGTGCTCCGGATTGACCACGACGGCAGTCGGTTTCTGCGCCGCAGGTGATGGCGGGTCGAATGCGATCTGCCTGGCTATGCTCTTCCGGGCCGCCTTGCTATGTGGATCGCCTTCTTCGTTCCTGTGGTCCTGCTTGAGTTCCTGGACATCCATGCGCAGGCTGCGGTAGTTCATGTATCGCTGCAGCGCGAAGTCGACCACGGCCAGCATGAACATGCATGCGATCGACTTTATCGCGAGGGATTGAAGCATTTGCATGCAAGCGGCCCAACTTTGCTCCGGAGTTGCCCTGAAGAGCTGGGCGATGTCCGGCAACTGCTTCCTGATTTCAAAATACGCGACGCTCGCAACCAGGCTCAGCTTGACCACGCCTAGCAGCAACATGAGCAGCTTTTTCGGGGAGACGATCTGTTTCAGGTTGCTCACCGGATTCAGCTTCTGCATACCTTCGGCGAGCGCCTGCGGCGCGACATTGAAACCTGTCTGAACCAGCGTCCCGAACAGCGAAATGATTGCAGCGGTAAGCGCCAGGCCCAGGCAAACCGCAAGGATCGGCCACATGGCGAAAATAACGCCATCCAGACGGACTCCCATTGGCGTCTCCATCCCTTTCACAGCCGTTGACAGCGCTGCGTTGAGCAACGCCTTCCACTGGGTCTCAGAGGCAAAGACGATCCCGGCGATGATGGCGAGCGTCAGGACCTTGATGACATCCTGGCTGATCCCAATCTGGCCGCGCTCTCGCGCCTGGCGCAGTCGCGTGTGGCTGGGGGGAAGATTTTTTTCGCTCATTCCGGGCTGTGCTATCGAAAGGCGCTGAGCACGCCATCGATCCACCATGACTCAATGGAGCCTCGTGCGTGAACCAGCATCGCACCGAAGCACAACGCCAGCATCATCAACGCCGCCAGGCTCTTTACAGGCATGGCCGTTTGATAGGCATCCAGCCCCTGGACTGTCACACTGGCCAGCGCGAAACCAGCTTCAATGGCGAGCAGTAACAGGATGACAGGCACACTGTAAATGACTGCATCGGCAAAAATGTTGGCACATGCCGCCACCACTGCTGCACGGGCGTGCGGAGATAGATCGGGAAGTGGCGACAGTGCCGGCCAGAGTCCGTAACTATCAGTCAAAACACCAAGGAAGGAACCGAACACGCCAGCTTCGAACAGGAAGGCGATCAGAGCGCGCTCGGCGAGCTCACCCAGGATGGACGCATCAGCTTGCAAGGACGGATTGGATTGCTGCGCGGCATTTGCGCCGCGTTGATTGTCCACCAGCGTGCACGCGCTCTGAAAAGCCCAAAACGGCGTCGCCAGCATCAGGCCCAGAATACAGCCTATCACTGACTCCTTGAACGCCAGAACCATGACCGGCATCCCCATAGCCGAACGGTCTTGCAATAAATGCCACAGGGTCTGGCACTGTGGCAGAGCAATCGCCAGGCTAATCGCGCTGCGATGCAGGACCGTCATATGGCGACGCCCGAAGGCTGGAATGAAGAGCACGCATCCCACCGCGCGCGCCATGGATAGTCCGAGCGCCTGTAGCACAAGCGGAAAGCTTTCGACGAGTGTGGATTCCATGGTGACGCTCACTCGCCATCATGCTCAGACACGCGTTTGAATACGCGCTGACCGCGCGCGCCTCCGCGTGATTCGCGCTTCCAGTGCATCCATGTAAACGGTCCATCGCGCGTCGTCGAACCGCCCCCCCCAGATTTCCACGTCATCTACCCGATCGCCATAGCACGCCGCTCGCGGCATCAGTCCCCAACGCTGCAGCCGGCACGCGCGGGCAAGCATCGCGCTTTTGTAATTGGAGCTCAGGATCCAGCAGCTTACAGCATCGAAACCATGCCTCGGCGCTTCCTGATAGGCTACCAGAATCGCCTGCATGGCCACGCCGCTTCCTTGCCACGTGGTGGGGACATAGATCGAGAGATCGCCCGTACGATGGCAGACTTCCGGTCCCCAGGCCATCGGACGGATACATGCCCAGCCCGCGACCTGGTCGTGACTGGTCATCGCCCAGATGGGCCAGCCCATCCGGGCCGCCATTCCCAATGTGTGTCGCATCGCCTCGACCGTAGCCGCACGCAGTTTGGGCGAATGACCGCCGCCATCGATTGTTTCGTTGTATATATCAGTGAATATCTGTGCATCGGAGATCTGCGCCCTTCGCCACGTAAACGTCCTTGGATTTTCCATATTCGATATTCATGGTCCAGTAGATGCGTGACAACGCCTCCTGGACGTCATACGCATTCGCATTCGCATTAGCCGCTACCCTTGAGGCACCGCGCCAATTCGCCATGCCCGGCGAATTTGCCGAACGTCGACATCACCCTCGACGCGTATCTCCCCGCGGCATGTCCTTTCCTGTGCCGCGTCAACTGTCGACTTGTCCAGCCGGAACCTCAGTCTTCCCCACAACTGGGGCATCTCCAATTCGATTGCCGCCTTCAGATGGGCAACGCCCCATAGAATGAGACCATTGCGGTCTACGCCTTCCGGAGAACATGGCATCGTACTGCTGCACAGCGGCCGTCCGCGGGCTAAGCGGATCGCGGAATGCCAGAGATGTGGAGCCGCGAGCACGACCAAGTGCCTGCGCGAGCGCAGCCAGCATGACGCGAAACGCTCCTGACTTGCCAGACCGACCATGCCCACGAAGAGGGCCCCCTGCTCCAATGCCGCAGCTTTCATCGGGAGCGCGTCGAGGACCGGATTCTTCAGAACCGGAGCCGGGAAGTTTTCCAGTGCAAAATGATGTGCCCACAACGAATACGCCAGCCGTCGGCCAACGGCCGAGCAGCGGGAGAACTGCTCCCAGCAAGGCGGAGCAACGTCTGGCTGCAGCCAGCTTGCGTCAGCGTCCAGCCACGGCTCGTACCACAGCCGCAGCAGGTCGGCATCGGGTCGTGACAGTCTTGAGAGGTCGGCCGACATCCTCATTCGCCCTTGCGAACGGGCTTCGAAACCGGGCGCGGCCAATAGTTGCGGAAGTGGAGGAACCAGGCCGCAGCCCCTATGGCTCCCGCCAGCCCCAGAACGGTCGCGACCCAAGCCGCTACCGGTACGGACGCATGTACCCGCCCCCCTGCCGGATCCCCGACTCGCCGCGCGCCAATCGCGTTCGGTTCGTGGGCGATCGAGGCCTCGACGAATACGGTGGAAACTTTCCCGCCCCCGGAAAGTCCCGGAATGCTGGCGATAACGAGTTGTCGGATCCGCCCTTCGTACCTATCGATGTCCCACCCCGGCCGATACTTGATAAATACGGCACAGGAGGATGGAAGCATAGGCTCTCCCGGCGCAAGCCGCTCGGGCAATACCGGATGTACGCGCGCCAGAACCACACCATCGATATTCGACAGAGTCCTCTCCAGTTCCTGTGAAAGTGCGTACAGGTAGCGCGCCTTTTCCTCCGTTGGCGTCGAGATCATTCCATCCTTCCTGAACACATCGCCCATCGCGGCATACGCATGGCGCGGAATCCCCTCAGCCCGCAGAAGTGACACGGTCGCCCCCAGATCACGATTCTCCACCGAAACGACGAAACCCTGCTTCGTCGCCAACTTGCTCGATTGCAATCCATGCCTGGCCAGGGTAGCCACGATTTCATTGGCGTCGACCTCACTGAGGCCTGAGTACAGTTCCACGGAGCGCGTGCAGGCGCCGAGCAGAAGCAGGCTGGCAACGATTGCGCTTGCCCGCTGCTGTATCACGGTCAGTGAATTCCTTGACACCATCGGCTAATTCAGGTTGGTTAGCTTATCGATCCCCGCCACGGTCTTGCCCAGCACTTTCGCCACCAGCGTGCCTTCGACTCCTGCATCAACCATTGCGGCGGTAGCTTGCAGCAACGACTGAGGATTCCGGGTGGCGACCACTGCACCAATCCGATGTATCAGGTCCAAATGCCGATCTCGCAAGTAGTCCGACAACTGGGCCAGTGACGACTCCGATGTTGCCTCACGAAGACGCACTATGGACGCCGCAGATGCCAGATTGTTCATCGTCTGATGAAAGACGCTCAAATCAGCCGCTACCGCGCTTGACGCGAAGACACCGGCCGACGTCTCATCTTGTGATGAACTCTTGTCGGACACCGCAAGCCCTCCGGCGTCGACGGATCTAACAGGCGGAAACGTCATATATCCCTCCACAATATGTCAGGCGTGCGCAGGCTGTTGGACAACATCAGCTCAGCATCACGTCAAGATCAGCTTGCGCCATACGCCGGGCAGTCTCTATCAGTGATCGCATCAGCGGCGTCTTCCCTGGCAAGGCATCGAGCGTGCCGTCGATCGTCTGACGCAGTTGATCGCCGTGGAACACACCTCCTTCCATCAGCATCTTGCAAAGTGTGATGGATCGCGCGAACGCCAGCGTGCTCGCCTCATCCGCCCCCTCGCCACCGACGACTACGATTGCCTGTGCGTCCGGTTCGATACTGTCGATCCCCGGTATGCGGTCTGCAGACAGCAATTCGCTTAGCGGCTGGCTCTCGTCCAGCGACAGCTGCGCTGAACGAAAGATGCCCGCCAGCATCCCCAGGGCCCGCTCTACCACGCGACGATCAACCTCTCCCAGTGCGACGTCGCTGCAAATCGCCCTCACCCACGATACCTCCCCCGTGGGCGACGGAAACGTCGCCGGATTTTCGGCCATGAATTCGGCCAGAATACGCTTGCGCAAGACATTCACGCTATTAACATCCACTTCCGACTCACCGAGCGCGATCACGGAACCTCTCCCTGATTGATATCCGACAGTCAAGATGCGCCACGAACCAGACGAACATCTCGCACCGGTTCGTGACGTGCGAAAAGCACTCCGCAGGCCCGGACCTAATAGAGCCGGGGCGTTATCCTCGCCATGCTGCTGAAATAGTCGCTGCTTTGCAACGTCATCATCCGCTGCATTTGCTGCTGCGTTTCCTGCATGCTCATCACAGTGGTCCTCATGAAGCTGGTGACATCGCTAAACATTTGCGAAAATCGCTTGTCCGATGACTCACGATCGCGCTGCAGAGTCTCCATGCTGGATTGACGATCCTTCACCATCGATTCAATGAGTTGCCTCGACGTTTGAGGATCCAGCCCATTCTGGCTTGATACGGTCGTACCCATTAACATCACCTTCCGAGTTAATTAGACAGGCTGTTCCAGGGTGCGCCAAGCGCACCCCACCAAGAAGGTCAGCGTCAGAGTTGGACCTTGCCGCTGATTTGACCGACTTTGTTGGACACATCCACCTTGGCCGACGCAACCGCCAGGAGCGCCTGGTTCTTCTGCTGCTCCGCCTGGTTCTGAAACAAGGCCACCTGCGACTTGTTATTCATCCTTCTCGCTTCGTCCATGGCCTCCCTCACCGAGGCATCGCTGCCGGATTGCGTGTCAAATGCGCCGTATCTCGTATTGATTTCGCCTAATGTCATGGTAACAATCCTTATAAACAGGTTTAAAAAGGAGCGCTGTCGGCAAGACTTCCCGCTATCGGCAAGGCTTCCACCGCAAATCGTCAAAACCTCCGACGAGCGCATGACTCGATAGCACCAATCTCTCACAGTACCCACTGTTATAGTGCATCAAAGCCGAGTCGCGGTTCACACCAATTCCTGATTTTTAAAGTGAAATCCTGGTACCCCGCTGCCTGCCGTGCAGTATGAACTTCGCTTGCCAGGCAGCAGGTATCCAACCGGCCGGACCACAAGCTGCGTGGAATTCGTCCCGACAATATTCAAAGAATCCTGCCCAGGTTCAGCCCCAATGCTCCCAGCATTGACTGCGCCATCGAAGGAATCACGGACGCCAGATTGCATTGCTGTGCTGGACCACCCGTGGATTTCCCCTGCACAGCGCCGCCAAGCACGCTACTGAGAGCCGGCGCCGCCAGTCCTGCAACCATCATTGGAATCATGCATTTTCTCCCGCAGTCTTGAGGATGGCGGCACTACATGGGTGACTGCGCCCCATGCGCACCGGAATGATCAGTGCCGGTTGCTAATTCCCGCAATCGACTGAAACGCCTGCTCCCCGAGCGCCAACATCTCCACGCCTACCCATCTGCCGATCATGGCGATAGTCAGGCCCACGGCGAGCAATTTGAAGGCGAAGGGCAATGCCTGGTCCTGTACCGATAGCGCCGTCTGAATCATTGAGGTGATAACACCCACGACTACCGCAACGGACAAGATTGGCAGAGAAAGCCAGACTACTGTAAGTAGTCCCTTCTGGAAGAAATAGATCGTCCCATTCATATCGGATTCCTAGGCGTATGAGCGAACAAGGCCGTCGAACAACTTCGTCCAGCCGTCAAGCATGACAAACAGAAGCATCTTCATAGGCAAGGAGATGACCATCGGAGAGACCATCTGCATACCGAGTGCAAGTAGCAGATTCGATATCAACAGGTCGATGACGACAAACGGGATATACAGCACAAAGCCTACCTGAAACGCCAACTGCAATTCCGACATCACGAAGGCAGGAACAAGCACAACATAGTCGGAATCGCGCAAGTCTGACGAGGCTGCAGCTGGCCACTGCCTTCGGGCAACGGACAGGACGTGCGCGCGCTGTTCCGGCAATGTGTTACGCATCATGAAATGACGCAATGGCTCGGCTGCGACGGCCAGATCGGACAGAGTGACACCTGCCCTGGCCGTCTGCGATTCACTCGCCGTCAATGCCGATGACATCTCCTTGAACACCGGTGCCATCACGAGCACCGTGATCGCCAGCGCAATGCTATGTATGGCGATACCCGGCGGAACCTGCTGAACGCCTATCGCATTGCGCACAATGAGCAAAACCATCGACACCTTCAAAAAGCAGGTCGTGCACACGAGAATTACCGGCATCAGGGCCAACGCCGCCAACAGCAGGGCAAGTGCAATCGGATCGATATTGCCAATGGCCATCACGTTCTCGACAGCGCGATGATCTCTACCGCGAGGCGACCGTTAATGTCGATGAGCTCGCCGATACCGATCAACACCCCGTTCACCGTGAGACTGACCTCGGCAGAGGCCTCGCGATCCAGCTCGACGATGCCCCCCTCCGCCAGAGACCGCAACTGCGCAAGTGTCATCGTGATCTGCCCCGCTGTAAAGCACATCGTCACCGGCACTTCGTCGACCGGGCTTTCCCCGCCTGCATCCGGAACCGCGCGCCATTCCACGATGTTTTCCCTCCTCATTGATTCACATCTGATCCGTGTCAAACCATCCGCCTGGATGCTCACGAGAACGGCGCCGAACTGTCCGGCGCACGTTCCTGCTCCGGAAGCAAAGCATTCCCCAGGGACAATCGCGTCTCCCGCGACCAATCCTGAAACCTCAGCCGTGCTGAGCCACGATCGCCCCAATAGCAGATGGCCAGTGCATGGGATTCTCTCGAACCGGATCGGGAGCGCGGGCAAGTCAGGCTTGCGCCAGCGCTCATTGCCAAGCCACGCTAACGCGGTTTCCACGCTTGTGCGCACTGTAAATGTATGGTGCTCCCCATTCGCACGGGATACCAGCGTCAGCGCCAGTTCGACACGGTCCATCGCCGCTGCACTGGCTTCTTTCGCCGTGTCATCAGCAGGATTCGTCCATTCCAACGCCCCGCCAAAGGCCAGTATCAGCTCAGGATCGATACATGCGACAGCGAGCCTTGCCACATCAGCCATCACGTCATCCGGCCACGTTGAATCAAGGACCATACCACTCACAAGCGTCATGAAACCCCGGGCAGAGAACTCAAGGCGTCCCGCAACAGTATGCAGAAGAAGCCAATCGCGCTGCCCATCGCACCCATTCCAGTCAACGACGTGCGGGCCTTTCACTTCGATCCGGCTCCAGCTACCGCTGTCGATCAGGAGCCACGCCAGCCCCAACCCTACTCGCTGCCGTAATAGCGCCATGTGTCGTGAGACCGATCGCAACACAAGTCGCTTCGCTCCTGAATGCCGCCGCTCGCTCATGGGCCGTTGAGCATGAGCGAACTGTGATGATTTCTGGTCCATATCGGGAGAGTGGTGGCATGTCGATGAAAGGTTCACGACAATATTGCCCTCTCGTGGTCGAAACATGGATCTTTCATTTAGCAAGGAACCGATCCCACCACGAATCGCACTTCTCTCTTGCCGCAAGTGTCTTCTCGAATGCAAAACTCAACGGGCTTACGCAGATGATTTCTGTCGTTACAAAGCGCTATCAACTCCCCGGTCTCGATGTCAGCAACGTTGCGCGCCGGGTGGTCTCCAGGCACATGCTCGGCAGCCTCTCGGATGCCGGCCAGGTTCTCACCGCCGCACATCGCGAGCGGGAATCCATCCTCGATGAGGCGCGGCGAGTCGCCCGGGAGGTGGCGCTTGCAGCCGAGGAGGATGCGCGGAGGCGAGTATGGCAGGCCGCCTCCGCTTGTTTGAACCGGTTAGCCCAGTCGCATGAGTCCTTTCTGCGCGAAGCAGAATCGATGCTCGCTCATGTCGCACAAGCCGCGCTGAGACGGCTTCTTCTAGATGTTCCGCCCGACTGGCCGTTGCTGTCCAGCGTGCGCCTTGTATTGCGCGAGTGGGAAGGCAATACCGAAGCCGAACTCCGGGTCCGTCCCGACGCGCTCGATGCGATTAACAGCTATCTCGGCAACGTTGCCCAACTGGCGATCGTCGCAGACGAGTCGATGCAGGCTGGAGACTGCGTGCTGCTCTGCGCGCAAGGCGAATTGCGTGCCAGCTACTCAGCCAGCGTGGATTCACTGATCGAAGCCATGCGGAGTAGTAACGATCCGTCAACCGTTTAGTCGGCCGCTCTCATCCATCTCAAATTGAATGCACAGGAGTTGATCCATGTCAGGCAGCCTCCCCATCGATCGTTTTCTATCCGGCTACGGCACCCACCTGCAGGCGTTTGATGATGTCGCCGGCAATCTTGATTTTCGCGACCACGAGTCGTCGGCGGCCTACCTGATTGCCCTGCAAGAGATGCAGATGGCAGGCTGGGCGGCCGAAATCGCCGTCACTCGTCGACACGGCCTGGTGAAAAAGGTAATGGACGAAATCAGATAGCATCGTGTCGACCGGTTCCAGCTGATCGGATATCCTGAATGACTAACGTAAAATTATTGCGAAAGCTCATCGGTGCTGCACTGGATGGGTCCCGGGATTGCGAGAGATCGTACAGGCTAAGCGTTCTCGGACGGACAATGATTCTGCGCATGGACCGCGGGCACGGATGGTTGAGCTGCGAATGTCATTTTCGCGGCCAGTTTAAAGAATACGACCTCATACAGATCTGTCAGTGGGCAATCCCCAGCTTTCGACATTTTGCATCCGTCACACTGGTTGATTCCAGGACGGGAAGACTTGTCCTTTCCAAGCGGCTTGACCAATTGCAAATTGATGCCGTGTTCCAGGCGATCGAAAGCCTGCTCAACCAGGTCGGAGTATGGGATCAGGTTCTTGCCGGCCCCATTTCGCCTGGCGCGAGTGGCGTCCCTCGGAGACGTCCGTGAGCAACGCAATAAGGTCGCACGGATCGCATTTCTTCGTCAACGCCGTGCTGCGCGTCATTGTCCTTTTGTTTCTTGGCGTGACGCAACCAGGCCTCTGCCATGCAACAACACCCCAGGCATGGAAGGACACACTGTATAGCTACCGTGGGGGAGCCGCACCTTTGCGTGATGTCCTGCTCGCCTTTTCCCGCTCAATGGGTATGGACCTCCGGATCGCCGAAGACGTACCCCTCAAGACCCCATCGGGAGTTGAATCCAGCGGCAGCATGAGTCCGACAGCCTATATGGATCGACTTGCCGTGGAGCATCAACTCCAGTGGTTTGCATACAGCGGATCGCTATATGTGTCGACAGTACAGCACACTAAAACGGAACGGATCGCGTTGAGCACCGCGGGCGGTGCGGCCGCCAGGACGGCACTTCAGGGCCTGGGTCTCTTCGAGGCGAAATTCGGCTGGGGCGAACTCGACGAGTCAACTCCCGTCGCAGTGGTCTCTGGCCCATCGGCCTATGTCGAGCTTGTCAGGAAAGCCGTCGGGAAAGTGCCCCCACGCAACGACTCCGCGGAACCACAGTTGATGGTGTTTCGCCTCCGATACGCCACGGCTGCGGATGCAGAGACTTCAGTTCGTGAACGTTCCGAGCGCCGTCCTGGAGTCGCGACGACACTTCGCAACATGTTGGCTACAGTGCACGGTCCAGCGGAATCGCTGAATGCCATCCCCGATGGCCTCAAGGGAGGGGCCTCCAACGAGGTCATTGCGGAACGCGCTTCGGCAAGTATCGGCCGGACTATCCTTGACGACCTGAAGGGACCCGGACCGATCACACTGTCAAAGGCGGTACCGGGACTTGCAGGGGGATCTGGCGGTGCAGTGTATCCACGCCCGAGATCTCCGACAGTGCCTACGATCGAGGCATACCCGCCGCTGAATGCAGTGCTGATACGAGACGTTCCCGACAAGAAGCAACTCTACCAGGAATTGATTGCCTCGCTCGACGTCCCTTCGCGGCAGGTAGAGATTCTGGCCACGATTGTGGACATTGATACGGACAAGATGAACGAGTGGTCAGTAGGGCTGACACTTGGTGGTCCGCAGGCTTCCGCGAGTATCCATCCCGACTACCAGACACTGGGGGGGGCCAATGCCGTCAATGCCGGAAGTGCAAATCCCACTGTCGTGCTCTGGTCCCTTGACCATCTTTCGTTGCGAATCCGGGCACTTCAATCCAATGGAACTGCCACCGTAATTGCCAGACCATCCATCCTGACCATGGATAACATGGAGGCCATGCTCGACTTGAGCCAGTCCGCGTATTTCCGTCTTGTGGGCGAACGTACAGCGGATTTGAAGGCCGTCACAGTGGGGACGATGTTGAAAGTTACGCCCCGCACCTTCGATGGCAGGTCAGGCACTGCAATACGCATCGCCGTCCAGATCGAGGATGGTGTGATCCAGAACGCCGGTGACCACGGAGCCACTCCCAAGGTGCTGCGAAATTCGATCATTACCGAAGCGGTCGTGCGTACGAATGAGGCCATCGTTATCGGGGGCTATCGGCGTGACCATGTTGAAGATCGGAAGAGTGCGGTGCCCGTGCTCGGTACGCTGCCGGTAATTGGCCGACTGTTTCAAACGGAAGCAGCCGGTCACAGCAACCGCGAGCGGCTTGTCATTCTTACTGCGCGGGTGGTCGTCGAGCAAACGGAAGCCAACCCCTGATCCACATAACATCCTGCTGGAACCCCACATATCATGACGTTTCCCTTGACCTACTCCTCGCCTGGCGGAGCGAATGAAGCGCGTGATCTGCGTGACGCCGCATCCAGCTCGCTCAGCGCGTCATCTTCAGACAGAACCTCACCAGCGTCGTCGTTTGATCTTCAGGCATGCCTTGCCGATGCCGCAGAAGAGCTAACGTTCCAGTTTAGCGAGGTGGTCGAAGCGCGAGAGACATCCCTGGAGCAGCAAATGGAGACCTCTGGAGCGCAGGCAGCGGAGCTAACCACAACGCAAGTTCATGCAATTATGACCTTGATGGAGGGACACGACGGCTATGCAAGCATTCGTGCGCAGGCGCGGCAATTCGCGCACGCTTTTGCTCGCAATCCCGAGCGCGCATTGGAGCTGCTTCGGCCAGCGGAATATGATGGCGAATGCCGATACACGCTGCTGACACTGGCGATCGATGCGTTGGGCCGCTCCGGCCGGCCCGAGCTTTGCGAACAGTTGCGCCGGCATGCACGCGTGCAGCCCTTGCTCGACAGTGGCCACGAGGACAAGGTGATGCGGCTGGCTGCATCCGGCATTGGTACCCAGCATCGAGCCTCTCCTGCAGACTTTCGCGCTCGCGAGTCCTACTTCCAGCTGCTGGCCATCCAGCCATCCGTGCGGTCGGTGTTTGATGCGGCCACCGAGGCACAAGGCCTGCAGCACGTCGCGAGATCGCTGGAGGACATTCAGCTGGCAGGCAACTGGCAGGCACCCTCAGCACGCCTGGAGCAGATCGGTTGTTTTCTGGCCGTTAGCCGCCTGGTGGAGATTGTCCGTACGATGAGCGGATTCGGACACGAACTGATCAGGCAAATTGCGCGCCGCGATTTGAGAGATCCGGAGGAGCCCATCAGAGTGACAAGGCATTTGATCGATCTGGGAAATTCGTCCGTCCCTTCCGGGCTTTTGGATAAGCTCGCCACTATGGTCCTCGGACAGTGCGACGAGACAGCCAAAGCTGCATTCTTTGCCTCCCTGCACCTTCAGGTCAGGCGATGGCCGCCTGCCGTATGGACGATGACGGATGGCAAGAAGATACTTATGGATCATCTGGTGCGCAAACAGCTTCCGTCTAACGCAGCGCGAAGCCAATCCGCCTGGCGCTAGTCGGGCGCGGTTTCTCGCGGCGGATCCGCCTGGGCATCGATGATGCGTTCTCCAACCTGCTTCAAGTTAGCTCTCGTCAGGCCACTAGTATTTTCTTGGATTTTCTTCTTGGCACCGATTTTCCTACTCGGTTTCCTGTGCGATCGCGAGACAATCAGCCAGCGGCGTGGGAACGTATCCGGTCCAGGACCGCTATCAGAATCGCAGAATCCGCGCTATCACAAAGTGGGTAACAGATGGGAAACAGCGAATTATCCCGTATCTCTGAGATCATTGCCCGATTTGCATACCTGATATTTAGCTGTACCGATGTCTGCCTCGCCACGTTCAGCAGTCTTCAGCTACGGATCGATACGGCAAGCGCCAGACTGAGCGGGTGGCCCGTTGTCTACGCGCCAGAGCGGATCTGCGTCCGCAATTCGAGCTGGGCTCTCGATTGCCGCCAGAAGTTGCTCACGCCGGTCGAGCGCCGACGAGGCTTGCACGGGATCCATTTGCTCACAGCGGAGAACTGCCACCAGCCGCCATACGCTGCCGCGCCCTTGTGCAAGGACAACCGTACTTCCATGCTGTGGAGACCAACCCGCCCCTTGCGATCGCCGCTCGGTTGCGTTCGCGAAACCGACGGCACAGACCACGCGGTACGGTTGCGTAGCTGATCAATCATCGGAATCGGCCGGCGCGGCAATCGCAATATCGGCACGGCCAACAGGCGACACGTTAGTCCATTCAAACCGGCGATACAGATTTCGGGTTTTATGTCATATGGGAATTTATCCGGGTCAGTCAGGCTGACATGTCTGATGCATAGGCGCCTGAGGTTGTCGTCAAGATGCATATATACGTAAAACTAGAAGGAGGATTATATGTGGATCGAAAAGAGTGGCATAGACGCGGACCAGATCACGCTATTGGCAAAGGACGAATTTGTGCGCCTGAAGCGCTTCCTGTCCCGCTTTGAGCGCAATGAAGATGACCTTGACGACATTATTCAAGACACATTTGTCGAAGCACTAAGCAGTGGCGACCGAGCACAGATACGGAATTCCGCGCGCGCGTGGGTCTATGGCGTCGCGGCGAATGTGGCACGTCACCATGTTGCGAAGCGTGTAAAGATGGCCACAATAATGGTTAGCATTCATTCGTTGCTTGAAGAGGAGGCAACCTGGGACGCACTCGCCGTACACTTGCTGCAGTCCGCCGATGAACACGGTCCATGTCGCGCCGCAGAATTGTCGGAAGTTTTGAACAGGTTGTGTTCGGCCATAGCGACGATGCCGGCCGATCTCCGCGGTGCCTTCGATCTCGCCTGCGTTCAGGAGCTTCCCTATCAGCAGGTTGCTGTAGCACTGAGCGTTCCTATCGGGACGGTTCGATCGCGTGTGCATAGGGCAAGGACCTTATTGCGGCAGTCCATTATTCGCTAGGAATGCGTGGGGCAGTGAAAGTTGTGAGCTTCGTGTCACGACATGATGCGAACCAGGCTGCTCAGTTGATGTTCGTTCGAGGTTTCGTCTTCCAGCAGGTCCCGGATAACCCGGGACGGAAGGGAAGACGAAACGATATGGAGGATGCCGAACCACACTGATGCGGCAGAGTTCAAGGGCGCCGGGCGCATGCATCGGCTTGGGATGCTCAGAACCTATCCCAATCGCCGGATTTGTCGCCCGTGGCAGCCAGGAGCTGTACCGCCGGGGACGAGCGCTGGCTGCTCAAAACCGGCTGCGTGGCAGCTCCACGTGCAGCCAGGCTGGAAGAGGCTCTGGCCCCTGGCGTGGCGACAGGCACAGGCTGCGCACGGGGTGTCGACGGCGCTGAGGCGAACGCTGCTCCCTGGTTCAGCTTGAACACCGCCACCGCCCGGACCAGTTCCTGCGCCTGACCTTTCAGGCTGCTGGCCGCGGCCGCCATCTCTTCCACCAGCGCGGCGTTCTGTTGCGTGTCACGGTCCATCTGGGTGACGGCTTCGCCCACTTGCGCCACACCGCTGCTTTGCTCATGGCTGGCCGCGCTGATCTCGCCCATGATGTCGGTCACCCGACAGATGCTGGCGACGACATCGTTCATGGTGGTGCCAGCCTGGTCGGCAAGGGCGCTGCCCTGCTCGATCCGCAGCACGCTGTCGGTGATGAGGGCCTTGATCTCCTTGGCTGCATCGGCGCTGCGTCCAGCCAAGGTACGCACTTCGCCGGCCACCACGGCAAAGCCTCGGCCTTGTTCACCAGCGCGGGCCGCTTCCACGGCGGCATTCAGGGCAAGGATGTTGGTCTGGAAGGCGATGCCTTCGATGACGCCGATGATGTCGGAGATCTTCTTGCTTGATGCGCTGATACCCTTCATGGTATCAACGACCCGCGAGACGACTTTGCCGCCGTCCACAGCTACGCCAGAGGCGCTTTGGGCTAGTTGGTTGGCTTGCTTGGCACTGTTGGCGTTTTGCGTGCATGTGGAGGACAGTTCTTCCATCGAAGCGGCAGTTCTTTCCAGGGCGCCGGCCTGGCTTTCGGTACGTGCCGAGAGGTCCCGATTGCCTTGCGCGATCTGGCCACTGGCCGCCGCCACCGACTCGCTCCCCTGGCGTACCGTGCCTACCACGTTGACCAGGCTTTCCTGCATCGCCTTCAATGCCGCCAGCAATTGGCCCGTTTCATCTTGCGTCTTGACGTTGATCTGGGTTGTCAGGTCGCCCCCCGATACATTGGTCGCAACTTGTACGGCTTCGCCCAGAGGGCGGGTAATCGAACGCGCGATCAACAGGCTGATCACGACTGCGCCGAGGGTAGCGATGCCGGTCAACACCAGTGTCAAGGTGACAGCGGCGCGCCCTTCGACCGCCGCCTGACTGGCTACCCTGTTCATCCACTCCTGCTGGAATTCAACCAACGCTTCCAAAGTTGCAAAGAAGGCGTTCTGCGGCGGACGGAGTTCCGCCAGGATATAGGATCCCGCCTCTTCGGACTTGCCCTCGCGCAACAACTTGACCGCGGCATCGCGCGTTTTTTCATAGGATTCGCGGGCATCAGCCATATTTCTGAACAATTCCTGCCCTCGTGGTGTATTAATACGATCCTTCAAATTACCCATTAATTCGCTGTTTTTCCTGGAATTTTCATCCAGCTTGGCAAGAGACGAATCGATCTCGGTATGGTTATTGGCGCCAATTATTGCATTTCTCAGGAAGCGCGCCTCGACATTAACCTGGTTGAGAATTTGCACTGCCATGGCGACCTTGATATATCGGTCGTTTAATATTTTGTCCATCGTCGAATTGATGCTGTTGATGCGTGTGACAGATATAAGAGACACCGCAATCATCAAACATACCAGCACACCGAAACCGGCCACCAGACGTGCCCCGACCTTCATGTTTCCGATATTCATGTTACCTCCCGGATTTTAAATACCGCCACTGTCGCGACAGTACAAGGGTTGACGCCAAAGTCGAATAGATTCGATTTTTGCAAAGTCTGCCCTCCATAAGCTGGGCAGGCGGCCTTGGGGCTACGCTTTACGTCGGACGGTGGTTCGGCAGCACCTCCACAACCTGAAACTGTGACATCGCTTGCCTGAGCTTGGCCCCCTGCTCCACAAGCGAATTCGCAGCGGCAGCAGTCTGTTCGACCAGCGCGGCATTCTGCTGCGTGGTTTGATCCATCTGCGTGACCGCCTGATTGACCTGCTCTATGCCCGCGCTCTGCTCCTGGCTTGCGACAGTGATCTCACTCAGAATGTCCGCTACCTGCTTGACCGAGGCTACGATATCGTCCATGGTGTGACCTGCCCGATCTACCAGGCCGCTGCCGGTTCCGATTCTTTGCACCGAGTCGACAATCAGCGATTTGATTTCCTTCGCGGCACCCGCCGAGCGTTGCGCAAGCTGCCGCACTTCGCCGGCGACCACGGCGAAGCCCCTCCCCTGCTCCCCCGCGCGGGCCGCCTCGACCGCGGCGTTCAATGCCAGGATATTGGTCTGGAAGGCAATGCTGTCGATCACGGCAATAATGTCAACGATCTTGTTCGAGCTTTCCCGGATCGATCCCATCGTGTTCACTACCTGTGCCACCACGCCCCCACCCTGCACGGCGATATCGGATGCCTTGACGGCCAACTGATTAGCCAGCCGCGCATTATCGGCATTTTGTCGCACCATGGTGGTAAATTCTTCCATCGAGCTCGACGTTTCTTCCAGGCTGGATGCTTGCGATGCGGTGCGCTCAGACAGGTCGGCATTGCCCGCGGCGATTTCACGCACTGCCCTATCTAACATGTCCGTCGAATGCCTGATGTCGCTCAGTGTCAGGTTCAAATTCCCCCGCATCGTATCCATGGCAAAGAGCAGGCTCGACTTGTCATTCGGACCGATTGCTACCGGGGTAGAGAAGTCACCGCCGGAGATGTCGCGCGCAATATTCGCCGCGTATTCCGGTTCCCCACCCAGCTGTCGCATGATACTGGCGGTCAGCCAGATCATCATTGCGACACCAGCGACCACGGCCAGCACGGCAAGTCCGAGGCTCGTGGCCAGTGCTTCGCGAGTAGAGGCAATCATTCGGGATTTCTGTCCGGCGATGGCCTCGTTCTTTAGTTTGATGAAATCCATCAGCCGCGAGCGCATGGCACGCCATACGGGCGTTTCCTCGTTGCTGATCATCATGATTGCCTGCGCCTGGCCCTGCGCGGCGACCGTGACGATTTTCGCCTGTAGCGCCTTCTGTCGTTCACGCAGGGCGACCACCTCTTTCAGCGTGGCGACCGCGGCCGGGTCCGGCTTCGCCAGTGCCATGGCCGATACGGTGGCTTGCTCGAATGCCTTGCTCGCATCGTCGAGATTCTTATAACCAATCTTGTTCGCGGGGTTCATTACGATATTGCGCAGGGCCTGTCCCATCTGAAGCCCCTGGGCATACATGGTCGAGACCGACTGCTGCAGCGCCTGGTCCTCATCCAGGAAGGACTCAAAGCGTGATTTTGTGCCGTGCATGCCGGCCAGTGCCACCGCCAGGGACAGAATAAAGAGCACGAAGACCAGTACGGTACTTAACATCAATTTGCTTTTCAATTTCATATCAGCCATCCTCGTCGCTCGTCATGTCGAAGCGCGGCGGACCGTTCTCTCGACCGGTCCGCCGCCRCGCCGYCCTGGCGGGCAGGACGGCAACCACACGGCCTACTTGYYGTTCRTGTTGTTCATCGCAGCGAACTGCTGCGTGAGGTAGGCGGCGGTGGAGTTCAGCCGGCTGACCACCAGGTCGAGTTGCTGGAACTGAGCGCGGTAGCGCGACATCGTGGCGTCGATCGCCACCGAGGTCCGGTCGTAGGTGGCCTTCAGGTCCTTGATGGTCGCGTTGATACCGTCGCTGGCGGTCGTCAGCACGCCCTGGGGGGCGCTGAACGATTTCACCATGTCCGACAGCTGGTTACCGTAGCCGGACTTGCCGTCGGCACCGCTGAACAGCTGCGCCACACCGGTCCGGTTCTCGCTGAGCGCCTTGTCCAGTTTGACCGTATCCAGTCCCATGGTGCCGTCGGCCTTGAACGAGATGCCAATCTGGGTCAGGTTGACAAGGCTCGCGTTGCCGTTGGAGTCTTGCGGTGTATTGAACACAGAGCGCAACTGGTTCTGGATCGCGCGCAAGGTGGCGTCGCCGAGCAGGGGGGACTGGGCGATCTTGTCGGCCTCGGCCGCACCCAGGTTGGCTTGGGCGATATCCTTGTCGAAGGCAGACAGCTTCCTGGCCGTGGCCTGTAGCGTGTTATAGGCGTCGACGAAGCTCTTGACGGCGCTGGCCATTGCGCCGGTGTCCGTGTTGGCGGTCACCGTGCTGACACCGGTGCTGAGCAGGTTGAGCGTGAGGCCCTGGGCGGCACCCTGCACGACGTTGGTCGGGCTGGTCACGTCCAGGCCGTTGATGGTCAGCTTGGCATCGGTGGCCTTGATGTTCTCCGTCATGGCCCTGGTGCCGGCCGGATCGTACGTCAGCAGGCCGGCAATGGTGCTGGGGTCGCCGCCGCCGTTGTCTGCCACCGAGACACGCATGCTGGACTTTTCGCCCGTGGTGTTGGAGGTCAGCACCAGGTGATAGGGCGTGGCGCCGCCGTCATTGACGATGCTGGCCGTGACGCCCG
>NZ_JBFTQG010000065.1:0-29673 GCF_056398885.1 Cupriavidus sp. 01T418 | reverse complement strand
ACTCTTTTCGCAGCGGCGCCGCTAGCGGAGCTCCATGGCAGGGATGAAGTCAACCAATGCGCTGCTGCTCATGCCCAGTTGGGAGCCTACGTTGCGCCAGGCGCTCACCGCCGCTTCGACTTTGACCCAAATCGTTGCGGCGTCCTGCTCCCAGCTCGGCCAGTACCTGGACGGCTTATCCTGCCAACTAACCGAAGAGATCGGGCGCTTTCCCAACGGGGTGCCCTACTTCCGGCACGCTGGGCCGTTCACGGTGGGCGAGCGCGTCATCCACGCCTACCGAAACCTGCCCGGCATTGCGCCCCGTTGGGCAACCGTCCGGAGCCTTTTCCAAGGACCCAGTGGCCTGACAGTCGAAGCCGATGTCGAGGAGGGGACGGGAAACCGCGCGCGAATCGTTTCCCGTTGGATCGCCCTAAAGAATCTCCAGCCGAACCAATGACTATCACCATCACCCTGCAGTTAGAAGCCAAGGCCCTCGCTGCCAACCTCGATGGAACTCCCGAGGCCCTGCTCGCCCTCACCCATCGCGGCTACCGCTACTGGACCAAAGCCAGGCGCCTGCATTTCCCACCGCCGCGGCGCGAAGAGTTGCTGTTGGAGATCATGCGCTTCTGTGCAGACACAAACCTGCTGGAGTGCCCCCCGACCCTGAAGACGGAGACCGCCAGCAGGTGATAGAAGAGATGCTCGACGCCCGCTATCCGCGCTATGCCCGCGCCTCAAGCGCATGCCGCATCGCGCATGAGCATGGTGGCGACGTTTTCTTCAGAGTCACACGGCGGCGAGCACTTGTCCGCCTGGTTCCACCCCGCGAACTTGAAGGCTATGTCCCGCCTCGAAGAGGCGGTGGGGGTGCGGGGAAAGCGGAATTCAGTATATAAATGCGGTCATGACACCCGTCGACAGCCTCTGGTTCACCAATCCCACCCTCGCCTACGCCGATTGGCAGCGCCGAGAGGCGGCCGGCGCGGACCGGCGCCCTTTCGCGGCCCGCTCGATCATCCAGCATCAGGCCATGTTCGAGCACTTTCGGCGTCATCTGCTCGACGCCGACGCCACCGTGGCCACGTTCGGCCCAGACCATATCGATACCTTCTGGCAGGCGCCCGACGCGCGCGGCTACAGTACCGCCACGCGCATGCGCTATCTGAAACTGCTGGACCGGTTGTGCCGCCACTTGGTTGCCATCGGCGTGCGCAAGAGCAATCCAGCCGGTCAATTGGTCCGTGACGGTCATTGGCCGAAGGCCGAGCCGGATCCCATCTACCTGCCAGAGGACGCGGACGCCCGCCTGCAGGCTTGGGTGCAGCCGCACGCTGGGGATGATCCGGCGGCCTTGCGCAACCGCGCCATCGTGGCGCTCTTCCTCGGCACCGGCGTCACGGCATTGGAAGGCCGCACGGCCCGCCGGGAGGACCTGCAGCCCGATGCTGCCCCGCCCTACCTGCGCGTGCCAGCCCACGGCGCGCGTGATACCCGCACGATCCCCCTCGCCGCGTTCGCGGTGCCAATCCTGACGGAGTGGTGCGTTCGCCGGCAGACCCTTCCGGTCGTTGGCGACCTCGTGTTCTCACTCCAGGCCAGCGGCGAGCCGATTACTGATATGAGTCTTGGCAAGATCGTGCGAGCGGCGCTCCTCGCGATCGACTTCGAAGCTCAAGACATGAGCCCGCGGGTGCTGCGCAACACCTACTGCCGGCGGCTGCTACTTGCCGGGCGCAACCGTGATGACGTGGGCAAGCTGCTTGGGCTGGCCAGCACGCGAACCTGTGACCGGATCAGGGCCACCATTGATGCTCAGTTGTAAGTGTTGGTGTCCCCAAGTCCCACATACCGCATAGAGTTTGCTATTCTCGCGAACGCCTCTACGGCGAAATATCAACGAGTAACCAGACAAAGAAATCCATGGCAACCAAAGCGAAAGCTGTCGTAAAGACCCCGGCCAAGCCTGCCGCCAAAAAGGCAGCGCCGGCCAAGAAGGCAGTAGCACCGGCTAAGAAGGCCGCTGCGGCTGCACCGGTGGCGAAGCCGCTGAAGGAAACCTTCACCAAGGCGAGCTTGCTGGCCCACCTGGTCGCCCAGACCGAACTGGACGCCAAGACCGTCAAGACTGTGCTGGCCCATCTGGAAAATACCGTCCTGAGCGCGGTGCACAAGAAGGGCGCGGGCGAGTTCACGCTCCCCGGCCTGCTCAAGGTCACCGCCCTGCAAGTGGCGGCGACCAAGAAGCGCTTCGGCAAGAACCCGTTCACCGGCGAGGATCAGTGGTTCGCTGCAAAGCCCGCGACCGTCAAGGTGAAGGTCCGCCCGTTGAAGAAACTGAAGGACGCAGCCCTGTAAGGCGTACCGACCTGCTGACTGAATGGAGCCCGCGAGGCTCCATTTTTTTTCGACCCCGGCTGGCAAGAGAATAGGCCCTTTCCGCGGGCCCCGAACGACGGGTCAGCAGGGTGGATGTCAAGGCAGGCGGACGGCCGAGATCGGCTGTGGATTCAACCGGTCAACGCAACAGCTTGATGGAATCGTTCAGCGGTGTATCAAAGTTTAGTGTTTTGCGGGGGCGTTCGTTAAGCCGCCGGATCGGATAAGCCTTGAGCCAGATGGTTTGCCTGGGCACAGGAAATGACCGCTCCCGGAGCCGGCCATCCAGCCGCAAGAAGCTAAACCGGTTAACTAAACAGCCCGGGCGCTGCGCCTTGCAAGCACTGCTACTTGCCCCGGTAGCCGAGGCGCTTCGAAACTGCCTGCGCACAAGTATCCAGCGCTTTGGCCACCGGCCCGTCCCAATCGGTATCAACCGTGCCGGTCGGTCCCATGATGGTGATCGTCAGCGCAATGTTTCCCGAGTAGTCGAACACCGGCGCGGAAAAGGCAACGATCCCTGGCGTGGGATGGTTGATGCTGCGGGACATGTCGCGCGCCCGCGTTTCCCTGATCATTTCCTCGACCACGGCAGCATCCAGCGGATGCGCGATATCCGAGCCGAGCCGTATGCGATCGTCCAGCAACAGCTTCTCGGTGAACTGACGTGGCAGGAACGCCGAGAAAACCCTGCCGGTCGCGGTATTGGCCAGCGACATGACAGTGCCGGTGCGGATGTTCGTGTGGATCGGATAGGACGCATCGATCAGCCGCACGATGACCGGCCCAAGATTTCCCCAAACAGCGAGCGCGACCGCGTGCGACGTTTCTTCCGACAGCGCTTCGGCGAACGGCGTGGCCTCGCGGATCGGGTTGAGCGTCTGCAAGCTGGTCAGTCCGAGCTGGATTGCCATCGGGCCGAGCAGGTAGTGACCCGTGACCGGATCCTGGGCCACGAGCCCGATCTTCCCGAAACTCACCAGATACGGATGGATCTTGCCGGACGGCATGTTCGCCGCCTTCACGAGGTCGCGTAGCGCCATTGGCCTGGCCTCGGAGGCCAGCACCTTCAGGATTTCTCCCCCGACTTCGATCGACTGGATGCCGCGGCGCTCCCGCTCGGGTGCCGACTCGGTCTGGTCCACGGTATGTCCCTGCCATGAGATGGATAGTGCGCAGTATAGCACTAGATGTTATCTAACGCTGAAGCGTAGGGTTAACGTGTAGATAATTTCAAGCGCGCTAGTACTAATCTAGCAAGCATGGCGGCGCCGCCTCCCTCGGCCATACCGCCCGCACTTGAAATGGAGAAGTCGATGTCTACACTGCAAGACGAAAAATGTGACGTCCTGATAATTGGATCAGGCGTCGCCGGCATGTCGGCGGCCATTACCGCCGCCAGCCGGGGACTGAAGGTAATTGTGGCCGAGAAAGCGAGCTACTACGGCGGCACGACCGCCCGCTCGGGCGGCTGGCTATGGGTTCCGAATACCCACCTGGCCAAGGCCTACGGTCACCACGAACTGCCGGACCAGGCCCTGATCTATATCCGGAACCAGGCTGGCGCCGGGTTCGACGAGGCGCGTGTGCGTGCCTTTCTGGCGAACGGCCCGAAGGCGATCGAGTTCTTCATGTCGAAGACCGCCGTCCAGTTCGACATGCCCCTCACGTTCCCCGACTACCACGCCGAGGCGCCCGGCGCGGCACAGGGCGGCCGCTCGATGGTGACGCGCCCGTATAACGCGCGCGAACTTGGCCCGTTGCTGAAGACCCTGGGCCCCGTGCTGCCGGAACTGACGGTCTTCGGCGTGACGATCGGCTCCGGCAAGGAGATCGTCCACTTCATGCGGGTGACGCGATCGCTGGAGTCTGCGTGGTATGTCACCAAACGCCTTACCAAACACTTCCTCGAGGTGATGAAGTACGGACGTGGGATGACGCTAACCAACGGCAACGCGCTGGCCGCGAGGCTGGCGAAGTCCGCGGCTGACTTGTCGATTCCAGTCTGGCTGTCTTCACCGGCCGTGCGGTTGCTACAGGACGGCGACCGGGTCACGGGGGCGGTGGTGGAGCGCAGCGGGCAGCGCGTCAATGTGATGGCGCGTCATGGTGTCGTCTTGGCCAGCGGCGGGTTCCCGCATAACCTTGAGCGGCGCAAGGAGACCTACCCGCACGTGAAGGCCGGCCACGGCCACTTCTCGCCGACGCCACAGACAAATGTGGGCGATGGCGTGCGCATGGCCGAAGAAGTGGGCGGTGTGTTCGACAAGACCCTGTCGAATGCCGCTGCGTGGACACCCATGTCGCTGGTGCCGCGCAAGGACGGCACGACCGGCATCATGCCTCACTTCATTGACCGGGCGAAGCCAGGCGTGATTGCCGTCAGCCTGGACGGCAAGCGCTTCGCCAACGAGGCAAACTCGTACCACGATCTCGTGCAGGCGATGATCGCCGCCTCGAAGGGCAAGCCGGAGACGGCATGCTGGCTGATCGCCGACCATGCGGCGATCCGGCACTACGGCCTCGGCTTCGTGAAGCCGTTCCCGATGCCGCTGGGGCCGCATCTGCGCAATGGCTATCTCAAGCGCGGCAAGACGATCGAGGACCTCGCGAAGCAGATCGGCGTCGATCCGGCGACGCTCGCCACGACCGTTCGCCAGTACAACGAAACGGCGCAGTACGGCCGCGACCCCGAGTTCGGGCGCGGCAGCAAGGCGTACAACCGATACCAGGGCGACGCGCTGCATACGCCCAACCCATGCGTCGCGTCGCTGGCTACCGGCCCGTGCTATGCCCTCAAGCTCGTGCCGGGCGATCTTGGCTCCTTCATGGGAGTCCGCACGAACGAGCATGCCCAGGTCGTCTCCCGCGATGGCGAGCCGATTCCCGGCCTCTACGCCGCCGGCAACGATGCGGCAAGCATCATGGGCGGCGAGTACAGCGGCGCGGGCATCACGCTCGGCCCGGGCTTGACCTTCGGCTATGTCGCTGGCAACCACATCGCCGATCACGTCCACGCCACGCCGGCGAAGGCGATTGCGGCTACCGCGCGCGAGCTTCTGGCCGTGCACTGATTGCCCTACCCGATTTTTGTCACCCACGCGGCCGCATTGCGGCGGCCGCGTGGCGGCGTTCATCCCAAATTTCCTTCGATCGCAATCATGATGATTCCCCAACTCCTGACCGGGAAGGTCGCTTTCATTACCGGCGCGGGCCAGGGCAACGGCCGGGCCATCGCCATTGGCCTCGCCGAAGCCGGCGCGACGGTCGTCGTCACCGACATGAACGAGGCCAATGCCCACGAGACAGCGGCGATGATCGATGCCCGTGGACACGCGGCACGCGCCCGTGCGCTGGACGTGACCAATGCCGCGCAATGCCGCGCCGTCGCCGAAGAGATCACCGCCAGCGTCGGCTCCGTCGACGTGCTGGTGAACAACGCCGGCATTCTGATCCGCGAAGGCGTCGACAGCGACAACGCCCTCGCCAATCTGCAGCGGGTGATGAAGGTCAACCACGAAGGGACATTCAATGTCTGCCACGCCTGGTTACCGGCCCTGCGCCAGACCCGGGGCGCCATCGTCAATGTCGCGTCCATCGCGTCATTCTCCGGCCAGCCGAATGCGCTTGGCTATTCGCCCTCGAAGGGCGCGGTGAAGATGCTGACCCAGTCGCTGGCAGCGGATCTTGCACGCGACGGGGTGCGCGTCAATGCCATTGCACCGGGCGTCATCGAAACGCCCATGACCATCTCCACGCGCACGGACCCGGCGAAGCTCGAACGCTTCATGTCCCGCATCCCGATGAACCGGGTTGGGAAGCCCGAAGAGCTCGTGGGAGCAGTGCTGTTCCTCGCCTCGTCGATGTCCACCTACGTGACCGGCGTGACCCTACCCGTGGACGGTGGATACCTCGCCGCCTGACCCTCGCAAACGAGGCAAGCGCGGACAGCGCGCTTGCCCGCCCATCCAGGAGACAAACGATGAAACAGGCCCCCCGTACGATCGACGTGCAGTCCTTCATCGACGCCGAGCGCTTTTCCCCCTGCCAGTGGCTGGTCCTCGCCTTCTGCTTCCTCATTGTGGCGGCCGACGGCTACGACACGGCAGCCATCGGCTTTATCGCACCGTCGCTGGCGCACAAGTGGGGCATCGCCCGCAGCGAACTCGGTGTTGTCATGAGCGCCGCACTGGCTGGACTGAGCCTGGGCGCGATCTTCGCGGGACCCGTGGCGGATCGCGTCGGCCGGAAAACAGTACTGGTAGCGGCTGTCACGTGTTTCGGAGGATGGACGCTCGTGGCCGCCCATGCACAGACCCTCGGCGCATTGACCGCGCTGCGCTTCCTGACCGGGCTCGGACTCGGCGCGGCCATGCCGACGACCATCACGATGATGTCGGAATATGCGCCGTCGCGTCTGCGTTCGCTTGCGGTGAATGCCATGTACTGCGGCTTTTCCTGTGGCCTGGTGGCGGGCGGTGCGGCATCGGCCTGGCTGATTCCCCATTTCGGCTGGCGTAGCGTGCTGACGGCTGGCGGCATCGCGCCGCTGGTGCTCGCGGTGCTGCTTCTTGTGCTGCTTCCGGAGTCGGCCCAGTTCCTGGCGGTACGTTCCGGGGCGCCTGAGCGAATCGTACGCATCCTGAAGCGGATCGCGCCTCGCCAATCGCTGGAGCACTGCGTGTTTGTCGCGCCGATGGCTTTGGCGAGCAAGGCTGGCAAGGCTCCGGCACTGGCGCTCGTCCTGTCGGCCGGATGCCGGCGGCGCACCCTCCTGCTCTGGCTGTCGTGCTTCATGGGGCTGGTGATCTACTACCTGATGACCAACTGGATGCCGACGCTGTTCCGTGAAGCCGGATTCGGCGTGGAGCGTGGCGCCTTGCTGGCCTCCCTGTTTCCCCTTGGCGGCTTGCTGGGCAACCTTGTTGCGGGCTGGCTCATGGACCGCTTCAATGCCAACCGTACCATCGTCATAGCGTACCTGCTGGCCGCTGTGCTCGTCATCGTGGTGGGACGTGGCGTCGACCATCCGGAGTACCTTGGCATCTCGCTTTTCCTTTGCGGCTCCCTTGTCACGAGCGCGGCAACTTCGATGTCCACCTATGCCGCAAGCCTCTATCCGACCGAGGCGCGCACGACGGGCGTGGCGTGGATGCAGGGCATCGGCCGGATCGGCGGCATGGCGGGCTCCTTCATAGGTGCGGGGCTTCTCGGTCTTGGCTGGGGCTTTGGCGATGTCTTCGGCCTGCTCGCGGTGCCGGCGCTGCTCGCGGCAGGGTCGGTTTTCATGATTGGGAAGCCCCGGCACGCGTATCCGATGGCAAGGGTGGCGGAGTGAGGCGGTTCGTACCTCTCGCCATTGCGGCGGCCATGAGCATGGCGGCCATGCGGGCCTGTGACGCCTTGCTTCCGGCGCTCACGTCGGACTTCGATGTACCCGTCGCCATGGCGGCGCGGTCCATCTCCGCGTTCGCGTTGGCCTATGGCCTGATGCAGCTCGTATATGGACCGCTCGGCGATCGCTTCGGGAAGCTCCGCATCGTCACCCTGGCGCTGATTGGCTGCGCCGTGGCGAACGTCATGGCCGCCGTGGCTCCGACCATGACCGCCCTGGCGCTGACCCGCGGACTCTCGGGCGCCGCCGCGGCGGGTGTCATTCCCATGAGCATGGCGATGATCGGCGATACGGTTCCGGTCAGGGAGCGGCAGCGGGTGCTTGCCCGCTTCTTCCTCGCGACCATCGGCGGGATGATCGGTGGCCAGTGGATGTCCGGCCTGATTGCCGACTTGCTGCACTGGCGCGTTGTCTTCTGGGTGCTAGCGATGGGGTCCGGACTCGCGGCGCTCGCCGTGCGGATGCAGGGATCGGGCATGGCCCCGCGCGTGATGGCGAGGCGTTCATTCTGGGAGCAGTACCGCAGCGTGCTGGATCAGCCGCGCGCCAGGCTGGTGTTCGCGGTGACGGCGGTCGAAGGCCTGTTCACCCTGACGGGATTTGCCTTCGTGCCGACCTACCTGCACGACCGCTTTGGGCTCGGCCTGGGCGCGGCCGGCGCGGTGATGGCGATGTATGGCATCGGTGGCCTGGCGTATGTGACGCTGTCCGGCGTGCTGATCAGGCGGCTGGGGTCCGACGCGCTGGCCGTCCTGGGAGGCATGCTGCTGGGCGTCGCCTTTGCGATCGTGGCGGTCGGACCGCGGTGGGAATGGAGCGTGATCGGATGCTTCCTCGGCGGACTCGGCTTCTACATGCTTCATAACACCTTGCAAACCCAGGCGACCGAGGTGTTCGCGCCATCGCGCGGTACGGCGGTGGGGCTGTTTGCCGCGAGCCTGTTCCTTGGACAGGCAATCGGCATGAGCTGCGCCGCCGCCGTCGCCGGCACCCTGGGAGAGCGATGGCTGTTCGCTGCCGCCGCCGTCGCCCTTCCCCTTCTCGGCATGGCATTCGGGGGACGGCTCCGCTCGGACGGTTCCCGTCACGGTCCCGGATAGCTGGGCATCGAACAAATCGCCCTGAAGCGATCACGACGCTGATCGCTGCTGGCTTCCTACTCACTGGCACTTTGCGTGGCGCCCATGGGCGACGTCGCCAAGTTGCCGCGCGGATGATCGCACACAGCCGTGTTAAGAACGGCGCCAAGCACCTCGCGCCCCCCGCGAACTTCCGCTTCGGCAGATTATGCAAAGCTTCTCATAAGGCCGAAAAGCAGACATCGGCAATCAAAACTCAAAGGGCAGCTTCGGGTCGGTCACGGACATCTGATCCCTGTGGTGGGCAACCGGCCGGAACGTGCCAAGAACCGACTGTGGGCACTGACCGGTGAACCGCCGGAACGCTTTCCTATTCGCCCCGCATCGTCTTCTTCGCCTCGCGCCGCAGGATCGAGACGAACTTCAGCAGCGTTTCATCCTGGCCGCCACGTCTCCACACCACGCCGACTGGGCCGAACGAACCCACGTCAGTTAGGGGCAGGCGCCGCACCAGCGAACGGTCCACGAGGTGCCGAGCCATCGCGCCCGAACAGACGCCCTAGTAATGACTGGCATGGAGAATTGATTCGAGAACCATGACCGATCCCGTCTCCAACGCTGGCACGATTCCCGCGCCGCACCGCTCCAGCAGCGTGTTGTCCAGGCGCACGCGCATCAGCGTATCGCGCGGCGGCATTGCCCATGGATAGGCATATAGGTCCGTCCAGCCAATCTGCGTGACGCCCGACAGCGGATGCTTGGGCCCGACCACGATCGCAATATCGTCTTCGAACAGCACTTCGTGCTCGAGCGCGGGCCCATAGGCGCGTGCATCGATCGATCCCACGATCAGATCAAATTCGCGCTCTTCGAGCTGGCTCAGCAACCTATTGAATACGCCTTCCGAAACCTGGAAGGCCACGTTGCCTTCGTCCTTCTGGAAAGCGAGTATGGCACGCGGCAATAGATGGGCAATTCCCGCCGTCACACTGCCAATATGCAGCCGCGACACCTCGCCTCGCTCGAGCGAAACGAGTTCGTCATTCGTCCGGCTGACTTCGCCAAGCACTCGCAACGCCAGCTTGCGCACGGCTTCGCCCGCCGGTGTCAACCGCATCTGCTTGCCCCGTAGCACGAGCCGGGCGCCGACTAATTCCTCCATCTCACTGAGCCAGTGCGAGACGGCTGACTGGGTCATGTGGAGCCGGTCGGCAGCCAGCGTCAGCGTCCCAGCTTCGATCAGTACGAGGAACGACTCCAAATGGCGCATGCGCAGCCGCCGGGCCCACGCTACGGCGTCCTGGGGTGATGAACATGAGTATTTCCTCATAGTAGGTTCGTAAGTTTTCATTGGCGACGGTGGGGGAATCGTGGCAATAATGCTGTCGCAGCGGCCGCACTGCAACCACGACACGACTGAAGATAAGGATACGACATGAGAGAAATCTCCATCCGGGGGAGGATGCTGGCTGCCGCGCTGGCTCTGGGAGCAACGGGGCCAGCCTGGGCCTGCGGGGAGGCCGGAAACACCAGCCCGATCCGCCTGGTGGTTTCGCAGCAGGCCGGCGGTGGAACCGACACGCTGGCACGCATGTGGGCGGAAATGGCGAGGCGGGAACTTGGCACGACGATCGTCGTCGAGAACAAGGCCGGCGCTGGCGGTGTCATCGCTGCGAAGTACGTGCTCGGCCAACCTGCCGACGGCTGCACGCTCTTCCTGGCAGGCGTGTCGCAGATGGTGCTCAACAAGTTTGCCTATGCGCCGCTCTCCTACAAGCCCGAAGTCGACTTCGCGCCGGTGGCGGTGCTGACGACCACGCCTTTCGTGCTGGTAGCCAATCCGCAATCCGGTATCCGCAAACTGCAGGACCTCGAGGCGATGGCAAAGGCCAAGCCCGACGCGATCAACTTTGCATCGTCGGGCAATGGCAATTCCACGCACGTCATTGTGGAGTTGTTTCAGAAAAACCAGAAGCTCCGGATGACCCACGTTCCATACAAGGGTGAACCCGATGCCGTCGTTGGGACGGTCAGCGGACAGACCCAGGTCATGGCGCCCACCGTGTCCACCGCCACGCCGCAGATTCAAGCAGGCAAGCTGGTTCCCCTCGTGCTTTTCTCGCCGAAACGTGTCCCCGAACTGCCCAACGTCCCCACCGCATCTGAGCTCGGACTGACGGGGTTCGACGACCTCGGCTGGATGGGAATTGCTGCCAAGGCCGGCACACCGCCCGAAACGATCCGGCGCCTGCACGCCGCCTCGCAGATATTCTTGACCGACAAAGCCGTGCTTCAGAAGATGAAGACGATGCAAGTTATCCCGATGCCAGGGCCGTCGAACATGCTGATGCAACTGACCGAACGCGATACCGCCCGTCTGCAGAGTGCGATGTCGGACGTGGATTTCAAGGCGAACTGACCATGAGCACGCGAGGAATGGTGGTGTGCCCGCAGCCGGAAGCTGCGGAATCAGGCGCGGAAATCCTGAAAGCCGGCGGTAACGCCGTCGACGCCGCGGTGGCGTGCGCGCTCGCCCAGACCGTGGTAGATCCGCTGATGTGCGGTATCGCCGGATTCGGAACCGCAGCGGTCTACTTGCCCGGCAGCAACGTGCACGAGTATTTCGATTTCCACGCGACCGCGCCGGGCAATGCCCGGCCGGACATGTGGGCTGACCTTCTCGAAGGCGAAGCCCGCGACGGCTTCGGCTTCTTCATCAAGGACCGGCTCAACGACATCGGCTATCAGTCCATCGCCACCCCGGGCACGCTGCGCGGCCTCGAGGCGATGCACACCGCGCACGGCCACCTGCCCTGGGCAGAAGTGGTCGCCCCGGCCGTCGATTGGGCTCGGCACGGCTACTTCGTCCGCCCCGGCATGTATGCCTTCTGGAACGACGATGCCACGCTGGGCCGCGCCAGCAACCGGGAACGGCTGGCCTTCAGCACATCGGGCCGCATGCTCTACTGCAAGGCCGACGGCAGTCCCAAATCCATTGGCACGCCAATTGCCAATCCCGACATGGCCAACGTGCTGGAGCGGATCGGTCGCGTCGGTGCCGACGACTTCTATCGCGGGGAAATTGCCGCCGCTATCGTCGAAGACATGCAGCGCCATGGCGGACTGATCTCGAAAGCGGACCTCGATGACTATCGGGTGATCCGGCAAAAGCCGCTATTCGGTCGATACCGCGACCGCATCGTGGCGACGAACCAGCCCCCCGGCGGCGGCGCAATGCTGCTCGAGATGCTGCACGCGCTCGATCAGTTCGACCTGGCATCCATGCCGCACAACTCGCCCGAGTACATCACGATACTGTGCGAAATCATGAAGCAAGCCACCGCCGACAAGGACCGCCATATCGGCGACCCCGCCTATGTCGACGTGCCGCTCGACTACCTTCTGTCGGCCGAGCGGGCGGCGGCGACGGCAGACGCGGTCCGGAGCGGTCATCGTGTCGAAGTGACGCGCGTAAATCCGGGACATGCGGTGCCGCGCGACACCACGCATCTCTCGGTGGTCGACGGCGACGGCAACTGCGTTTCGCTGACGCATTCGCTCGCCATGCCGGCCGGGGCGATCACACCCGGACTGGGGTTCATGTACAACGGCTGCATGGGCGTATTCGATCCCCGGCCTGGTCGGGCCGGGAGCATCGCTCCGGGCAAGCGCCGTTTCACGTCGTCTTGCCCGACCATTGTGTTCCGGGACCGCAAGCCCGAGATTGTCCTGGGCGCGCCCGGGGGCACCCAGATCGCCATGGGCGTGCTTCAAGCCATCTTGAACGTGGTGGATCGCGGCATGACGATGCAGGAGGCGGTGTCGGCGCCTCGGTTCTCGTCGACCAGCAACGCCATCGACATCTGCAATCGGGTACCACGGGCAGTGGCTCGGCAACTTGAGCAACGTGGCTATGAAGTCATCCGAAACCCCTACAACTACACCATCAGCTGGGTGCACGCTGTGCGTATCAGCAACGGCTATTTGGAAGGCGGCGCCGATCCCGGACGCGATGGTGTCGCCTACTCGGTGGAATCGTTGATGTAGGGACAGACTGGCTTGCACCGGTCATTCGTTGTTGCCTGCGAATGACCGGCAAGGGCGGCAACGGCGACCCCAGGTCGCTACCCGCTGAACGCAATACATCCGGAAACCTATCCAACCGTGGCGTACGCCAACGTCTTGGGTGTCTGGACGATCACCTCAGGTTCATCGCCCACAATGACAGTGTCGTCCAGGCGAAAGCCGCCGAGGCCATAAACGTACAGGCCCGGCTCGGACGAATAGACCTCCCCGGCCAGCAGTGCCCGCGTGTTGAATGCCATATCTTCAGGATACTCATGCAGCATCAGGCCCACCGCGTGGCCGGTCCTGTGGAAGACGAATTCCCCGCATCCCGCTGCTTCGATCACGGCCTGGGCGGCAGCATCCATGTCGCAGACGCGCCGGCCGACCACGGCAGTGGCAACCGCAGCGTCCGTCGCCTGCGCTGCCACACGATAGAACCTGGCCTGCTCGTCGGTCGGCTGACCGCAGAACCAGGTGCGCTCATTCTCGACATAGAGCCCATTCAGCCTGGGTAGCACGAGGTTGACGATCGTGTCTCCCTTCGCAATGCGAGCGCCGCAAGATGCACCATCGCCGTGCGGGGACGCGGATGCAGCGCCAGTGAGGGTCCAACACTTCAGGATCTCGAAATCCTCGCCGGGAAACCGCCTCGCCGCTTCTTCCACCATGAGCGCCGCCATGGCGTGGTCGAGTTCCTGAACCAGGCGGCCGGGACGAATGTTCTCCCTGTACCGGTCCTGGACCCAGTCGGTCAGGCTGGCCAGGGCCCGCATGTTCTGGAGTTCCTCGCCGTGCTTGACCCACCGGAGGCTACGCATCTCGGCAAGGGCCGGTCGCAGCGTCATCTCGGGAAGGTGGCGCTGCGCCCCGGCGAGAATGGGATGCGGAACGTCAACGGCGATGCGCGACATGGCCAGGCCCTTCTGGCTCAACAATGCTGCAACCACTTCCGGCAGTTGCGATGGCAATGCAAGCCGGTTGGCCAAGCGCGGGTGCTCGGCATAGTAAGTCACATCCGAGAGCCAGACCGTGCCCTTCTCCGTGGCAAACCGCATGTGGTTGGTGGAGAGCTCGTTCATCACCGCAAAGGTGTCCCCATTGCGCGGCACGACAACGAACACGGGCCGCTCCCATGGCCACACATCGAGCTGAAAGTTCGTTGCGTACTGGAAGAAGTCGGGCGTGCCGAATACCAGGGCATCCACTCGCAAGCGGTCCATCAAGCGTCGCATCGCCGACAGCCGGTATTCGTGTACAGCGTTCGTGAGATGAGGCATGACGTCGCCTAGAGAGAGATGTTGAGACGGCGAATGATCGGGCCCCACGCGTCGGCATCGCGCTTCATATAGCGCTCGACTTCCGAAGGCGGCCCTTTGATGGCATCCAGGAACTGGAAGCCAAGCTTTTCCTTGAACTGCGGATCGTCCAGGACGTGGTTGATATCCACGTTGATCTGCTGGACCACGCCCGACGGCGTGCCGGCACGCGCCACGATCGCGTACCAGCCAGGCACGTCGACGTCGTAGCCCAACTCCTTGAACGTGGGCACCGACGGCAGCGCAGCCAGGCGCCGCTCACCGGTGACCGCCAAGGGCAGCAGTTTCTTGCCCGCAATGAACGGCTGCACGCCAGCCACGACGTTCATCATCACGGGCGTTTGTCCATTCATCAGGCTGGTCGATCCCCCCGACCCGTTGAAGGGCACGTGCTGCATCTTGATGCCCGTGCGTTCTGCCACCAGTTCCATGGCGAGATGCGTGGAGTTGCCGATGCCCCCCGACGCAAAGCTGATTTCTCCAGGACGTGCCTTGGCCATGCGCACAAAATCCTGGAACGTCTGCACGTGCAGTGATGGCGCCGCGACAAAGACGAACGGCGAATTGGCGAGCATGGCCACGCCCGTCAGGTCTTTGGTCGGCGAGTACGGCAGCTTCGGATAGAGGAAGGGATTGAAGCTCAGGTTGGACACCCCTGCAAAGAACAGCGTGTGGCCATCGGCCGGCTGCCCCAGTACGTACGAGATGGCCAACGTGCCGTTGGCACCCGGTTTGTTCTCCACGACAACGGGCTGCTTCCACGCCTGCCCGAGCTTCTCGGCCAATGCGCGTGCCAACACATCGTTGCCCGTCCCACCCGCCTGCGGCACTACCAACCGGATGGGCTTTGTCGGGAAGCCTTGCGCGCCGGCGGTGGCCGCCAGCGCCAGTGACGCTACCGCCGCAGCAGTCCATCCCCATAACTTTTGCACGTTCATCTCGCACCCTGAAATCATCTGTTCGTCGCTACCGATAGCGACGATGACCCGAAATGTACCATGTGGTACACGATATGGCGAAACTGGGGTTTACGCGAGTACGCGAGGACAGTGCTGGATGAGGGTGCTTCGGGGGTCAGGCGGGGCTATCCGCCCTTTTTCGTCCTTCCAGGCGCGGCCATCTTGCTGGCGAAATACTTGAGCGCGGCCGTGGTGCCCTTGCGGTCGCCTGTCGTGATCAGGTCGAGCAGCAAGCCGCGAATCGTCGCCACTTCGACGCGTGCGAGCAACCGCGCCTCCTCCGCGCTGATGTGCATGGCTTGCTGCGATCGCTCGGCAATCACTGCAGTCCAACTACCAATGACATCGTCAAGAAAGCCACTGAATCGTTCGCGATCACGGATGGCTCTTCCGTAGATTTCGAACAGCAACTGCATGATGGGCAGGTAGTTCGACGCGGAATAGCGGTCCCATGCCGCCACCATGGTCGCTTCAGCATCCAGCCCTTCCACGCGCAATTGCTCACGTGCCTGCTGTTCGGCATGTCGCACGCGGAACAGCAATGCCTGCCAAAAGCCGTCGGCGGAGCCAAAATAGTAAATGAGCATCCGGTGGCTGGTCCCCAGTGCATCCGCCACACTGCGCAAGGACAGATCCCCGAGTCCGTTCTCGAGAACATGGGCGGTGGCCGCATCGAGCAATTGAATGGCTTGCTCGCTAGTTGAGCGATCGGGCGGCGAGGCTTTGGTTTTTGGCATCCTTATCTTCGATTTCAGGAAAATGCTGATGGATCCAAAATGTACCATGCAGTACAGAGTGACAGCACTCCCTTCATCCGTCGGCAGTCGGCCATGAAGCGACATTCGCTTGTAACGTCGGCCGGACATTCAGACGTCGCTTCCGCCCAGGAAGCGGTCATTCACTTCGCGAGCGTAAGGGTCGCTTCATCGGCGACACGAGCCTATCGCGTCAGGCTATAGCCGGCCGTGCAGCGCCGGCGCGACCGGAAACGCGATGCGATGACCATCCGCCGAAGTACTGTCGAGCGTGTCTTCGGCACGCTCAAGCACTGGATGGGCCCCTCACACTTCCTGACCAGGACGCTTGGCCGCGAGAGCACGGAGATGAGCCTTCCCGGGCGGGGACGGCCGGTACATCCGGCCTGGCTCAGTGCGCGGCCGCGTGAATCTCGGCGACGTAACCGCCCGGGAACTGCACGAGCGCGGCGTCGCGGCCACCCGAGGTGAACGGCTGCACGAGTACGGTCGCGCCGGCCGCCTGCGCTTTCTTCAGCGTGTCGGCGAGATCCTTCACCTCGTAGCCGGTCAACTCGTGCCCGAACGGGTAAGGCAGATGGCCGTCGGTCACGAGGACGGTGATCTTGCCGAAGCCTGATTCGATCCGGACGCGACGATACGTGTCGGCCGGCCGGCCAATCTCGATGCCCGGCGCCTTGCGGTCATCGGACACGACCTTGCCGTGCGAAGAACCACGGGACCGGTGTGGGCCGCTGGCCAAATACGTCACGGCAATAAAGGCGGCAATCAGCCCAAGGTGCTCAAAAAAACCGTTCAATGCGATGAAACACGCAGAAGGAGCCGCCCAGTTCGACGACAATCGCCAGCGTCGCCCACAGCGCCCCTGGATGCAGGCCGACATGCTCCTGCTCCAGAATGGCGTCATGGAAATGCGCGAGCTTGTCGATGCCCCCGATCAGATACGCAGACACGAGGGCGAGCCGCGCCAGCGGCAGCACCCACGACCGTGCCAGCAACGCGGCCACCCACGACGGATTTCCCTGTAGCGCGCCTGTCCTCACGTCAGACCGCCCAGCAGGAGCAGCCGAGCGCGCCCCAGAAGCCATGCAGGTCCGAGGTCGGCGCATTGGCCGTCCACGCGCGGGCATGCGCGTGACCGTGCACACCGCATGCCGTCGCACAACCACACGACGCCGCTGCGACCTGCTGCAGCGCCGCTTCGCCGTTGCCGCTCGCGTTCTTCCACGCGGCGAAACCACCAAAGCGACGCACCGGCGACCAGTCCGGCATCGCGGGCGGCGGTGCGCTGTCGTCGAACGACGCGAATTCACCCGTGCCGAATACCACCTTGCCACCCACCACGGTCAGCAGCGACGTGGTATCGGCAATCTCGTCCTCAGCGCACGCAAAGAAGTCGCGGTCCGGGACGATCAGGTCGGCAAACTGACCTGCCTCGATCCGGCCTTTCTTGCCCTCCTCGTTCGAGAACCAGGTCACATTTTCGGTCCACATGCGCAGGGCTGTTTCGCGATCAAGGCAGTTCCGCTGCGGATACATCCGCAGACCACCCACCGTCTTGCCCGTCACCAGCCACGACAGCGATACCCAGGGGTTGTACGACGCGACCCGTGTTGCGTCCGTACCGGCCGAAGTCCGGATTCCCTTCTCCAGCATCTTCGCAACCGGCGGCGTGGCCTCGGCTGCCTTCGCACCGTAACGCTCGACAAAGTACTCTCCCTGGTACGCCATCCGGTGCTGCACCGCGACGCCACCACCCAGCGCAGCAATTCGGTCCATCGACTTCTCGGAAATCGTCTCGGCGTGATCGAAGAACCAGTTGATGCCGGCAAGCGGCACGTCCCTGTTGACCTTCTCGAACACGTCGAGCGCGCGGCTTATCGTTTCGTCATAGGTCGCATGCATACGCCACGGCCAACGGTTCTCCGCCAGTACGCGCACGACTTCTTCCAGCTCTCCCTCCATCTGCGGGGGCATATCCGGACGCGCGACACGGAAGTCCTCGAAGTCCGCCGCCGAGAACACCAGCATCTCGCCTGCGCCGTTGTGGCGGAAGTAATCGTTACCCTGCTTGTACTTCGACGTCTTCGTCCAGTTCAGGAAGTCTTCCTTCTCCGCCTTCGGCTTCTGCGTGAACAGGTTGTATGCGAGACGGATCGTCAGCTGGCCCTCGTCGGACAGTTTCTGGCTAACCTCGTAATCGTCCGGATAGTTCTGGGAGCCGCCGCCCGCGTCGATCGCACCGGTCACGCCCAACCGGTTAAGTTCGCGCATGAAGTGGCGTGTCGAATTCACCTGATAGTCGAACGGCAGCTTCGGACCCTTCGCCAGCGTCGCGTACAGGATCGATGCATTCGGCTGCGCGAGCAGCAGGCCGGTCGGATTGCCGGCGCTGTCTCGCACGATCTGTCCTCCCGGGGGCTCCGGCGTGTCCTTCGTGTAGCCGACCACGCGCAGAGCCGCCGCATTCAGTAGCGCGCGATCGTACAAATGCAGAATGAACACGGGTGTATCGGGCGCAACCGCATTCAGCTCTTCGATCGTGGGCAAGCGTTTCTCGTCGAATTGATGCTCGGTGAATCCACCCACCACGCGCACCCATTGCGGCGCCGGAGTGACGGCAACCTGCTCGCGCAGCATGTCCATCGCGGTGGCAAGGGAGCGCACGCCATCCCAACGCAGCTCCATGTTGAAGTTCAGTCCGCCGCGAATGATGTGAATGTGGTTGTCGATCAGTCCGGGCAGTACTCTGCGCCCCTTCAGGTCGATCACCCGGGTTGATGAGCCTGCGAGCAGCAGGACCTCGACGTCGCTGCCCACCGCAGCAAACTTGCCATCCTTGATCGCAACAGCCGTTGCCGTCGGGTTCGAACGATCCAGCGTCGTAACCCGGCCGTTGTAGAGGATCAGGTCCGGTTGAGTAATGGTAATGCTCATGAGTGTTCCTCCTCGTTGCCAACAAGCCCCCGGTCTGCCTGCAACACGGCATGACCCGACCGGGTGCTGGAAAGACGACCGGTTCCGCTCGCCTGATGCGATAGGGCCGGTGGCGTCGAATAACCCAACAACTGCCTCGCGGAAGGAATCGCCTGCTCGCCGATCAGCATGCCCAGCAGACCCAACAGTGCGATAAGCGGAGGTGCTGGCGAACGTACATTGATCAGGCTATAGATAATGCCGACCAGGATGCCGGCGCCTAGCGATAACAGATAGAGTTTCATTGGTCCTGCCCTGACGTCGAAGTATCGGATTGAAGCGCGCCAGTCGCTCGAGTTAATTACGCAAAGCGGCGAGATCGACTGGCTGCATCGCCAATCAAAGACCCTGGCAACCTACGACTATTCACAGACAAAAAATCGGACGATTGATTTAGCCACGCGGCGTGGATAATATGACAAATCTATCGTTATCCTAAATATATAATGATCGCCGTGTTGCCAATCGCTGTCGCCGGTCAACCTGCACTTCGATTATCGCCGCCGGCTCGACCGGCGGCGATAATCGACCAAGGCCGAGCGGGTATGACAAATCTTGTTCAGTGTCCCTCGGAACCGCCGAACATCGTCTTCGCATAGATCAGACCTAGTCCGTAACCGCCGCCATGCGCTACCGAGGTTTTAACTGTTTCATTGTAGGTTTCGGTCCGAGCCCAATCGCGTTGCAGCTCGAGCAAATACTGCAGCGACGTCATCGGGCGTGCGCCCTGTTGGACGAGGCGATCTAGTGCGCGTTGATGCGCTTCGTCTGAAACATCGCCGCACGCATCAGCGATCACGTACACCTCAAAGCCCTGATCAAGCGCCGAAAGCGCCGGCCCGACGATACAGACGCTGGTCCAGAGACCCGCCATCACGATGCGTGATTTTCCGATTTCGTTTACGCGAGCTGTGATGCGAGGGTCCTCCCACGCATTCATGTTAGTCCGATCGATCGTCGCCTCGCCAGGAAATGTCGAGCTGATTTCTTCGAAAATCGGACCGGAGAAGGTCTTTTCTGCGACGGTAGTCAGAATCGTCGACACGCCAAACTCGCGGGCCGCCTTCGCGACCAATGCGACATTGTTGCGCAGAAGAACCGCATCGATCGACTTCGTCGCGAATGCCATCTGCGACTGATGGTCGATCATGATCAGCGTGTGATCGTTAGGGGACAAAATGGTCTTTCCGGGCTTCGCTTGTGCTTGGGTCATCTTCAATATTCCAGTCGATTGGGAATGCGCGAAATACATTGGTTGCGCGGTTTTTTGCAATCTCTAGCATGCGTTCTCGTGTCACATCCACTTCCGAATTCTCACGATACGCATGAAACAGACGGTGCATGAACGCATGCCGGCGGATGAACTCGACGGTGGTCCACCTATTCATCAAGCCGCTCGTGCGTTGAGGAGAAGTTTGGATGACTTCATCGGTATTAGCCAATTCGAAATACTTGCAAGCCCGATTACTAGTGCTAATCGATCCGACACGTGAAGCGAACCGCGTACTTATCGCGAGATGCGCCCGGCTGGAGGTTCAGAGCCTGCCAGCGACACGCTTCTTCGGTAACCATTTCAACGAAATCGAAAATCAGCGAATCGCGCTCTTTCAAACGCGAGAACATTTGAACCGACATCGGCTCCATGTCATTGATGAACCGATATTTGATTGTCTGCGGCAATGATGTGAACAGGTTTATCGCACCGGTCACTACTCCTAGTCCCTGTTCGATCAGCGTAGTTCCGGCCTGCGCCTGGAAGGTTTCGTAGATGAAATTTGGCCTGAGGCCGGCGCTTTGGAAATGCGCTACGATCGAGTCGTAGAGCGGAGCATTTGCCGCGCGCGCCGAGGTGATCAGACGCTCATGCACAAGGTCGGCAAGGTCGAGGCAGCCGACATTCGCGAGTCGGTGGTCGCTGTGCACCAGCGCACAGCTCGATTCGAGCAGTGGCTCCGTTAGAATCTCCGCATCGTTGAGCAAGCTGCCTGCTGGCAAACCAAAGCCCAGATCGATGCTGTTTCTTTTGGTTCGTCAGAAAAATGTGTGGGTTGACGAAGGCTCGGGAAGGCTCCGTAGTGCATGATATAGCGCGATTTCCGTCGCCCTGAAGGTTCGAAACCCGTACGATTTTCTCATGGTGACTTTTGCCTTGTTGTTCAGACCCTCGACGACGCCGCTGGAGAACCGCTTGCGCGCACGGAAGTAATTGAGGATCAGCTCACAGTGGGCACGCACGGTGCGGGCGAACTTCTTCATGGGTTCGATGCGCGAGCGCATCACCTGCGTGCACCACTGGTCGAGGAATTTTCCGGCCCAGTCCGGTGAGATGTAATCCCAGAGCTGCTGGAATTCCTCTTTGAGCAGCCAGGCGCGGACGGTGCGCAGGTTGTACTGCAACAAGTCACGCATGCGCAGTCGCTGTTTGTCGGTCAGATTTTCCGGGCGTTTGAGCAGGCACCAGCGGGATTTCTTGAGCACCGGCTCGTATCCATCGCGGACCATGCGGCGTGATTCGTCAGCGCGGACCTCATCGATGGCCTTATTCATCTTCGCAACGATGTGAAAGCGGTCCAGGATATTCAGCGCATTGGGGCAATGCAGCGCTATCATCTCAAGGTAGGGCTTCCACATGTCCGAGCAGACGAACTCAACCTTCTCACATACCTGTTTGCCGATCATGGCGAAGAACTTGGCGAAGCTTGCCTTCGTGCGCTCCTGCCCCACCCATAGCAGACGCGTGCAGCCGGCCTCGATCTGGTAGACCAGGGTGAGGTACTTGTGTCCACGACCATACTGGATCTCATCGACGCCAATGGCACGGATCGTACCGAGTTCGCGATGGGCCAGCCCCCAGTCCACCACCCACTCCACTGCATTGAAGACTTTCTCCCAACTGGTGCGGAAGCTTTGTGCCGTCTCCTTCCACGACAGTTTGCGTGCCCACTGCGCCAGGAACAGCATGTAAGCGCGGGTGAGCGTGTGCTTGCCGTTGGCCCACGGCAGGGCTTCGACTTTGACGCCACAGTCACGACAATCGACGCGCCGCATGGTATAGAGCAGGAAGAGGGAAAAACCCCAGACCGGAATAAACTCGAACCTGCGCTGTGCGAGCGTGTCGTAACCTCGCGCAGGCTGGCTACAGCATGAGCAGATCGGCTTCGAGCCCTTGCGCGGACGCACGTCGATCTCGATGGCCTGGGTTGCCTCGCACAGCCGCGCACCTTCATAAACGAAACCTGGAATATGATGACAGGCATTCAGCAGGCGGGTCAGCAACATGGTTAGCAGGAGCAGAAGCGACAAGGGAAAAACCGCTATTGTCCCCGAACAGCAAACGCTCGCCCAGTACATTCCAGACCTGCATAACTGGCCTACTTCGTGGCGAGTCGTTGACGAAGATATTTCGACTGGAGAGGCAATCGTAGCAATACTCACGCCTTTCCTGGAGCATCTCCCAACGTTGGGAGATACGCGCAAGACATTGCTTCGGCACCGCGATCACATCTGGATGCTGGGCGGCGAAATGATCCGACGACGCCATGAAGATCCCGATCTCCTCACTCTTCCTGTGGCAACCCTCCTGGACAAGATCATTGAGGAAGACGGCGGTCCTCTCATTTGGCCAGCTATCTCCGAGTCCGAACAAAAGGCCTTTGATGCAACGTGTCGCAAGCTCTATAAGTACCTCAATCGGGCTTCACTTGGCTAGCCGCGCATCCTCTTTCACCCACAGATTTCCCCGACGAGCCTTTCTTTTTAGCGCGGCGATTTGCTGCGCCGTGTTCATCTCGTGGCGCTCAACCGTGACGTCCGGATATAGCGCCTGAAACCGAATCAACGCGAGCGGGATGTACGGCAGATTAGCATCTTCAATGCGGCCAACCGAGTGGACTTGCCCATGCGTAACCGGACACGCGGTCACGCTTAGTTTGGTAAATTTTCTCGCTGGCGAAACTCGCGTGGTAGGCGGTATTTCAGGGCGCTGTGCGGATGCGACTCGTTGTAGTGGTCAAACGCGATGGCCAGGTTCCGCAACGCCGTTCTCACGTCCGGCTTGGGTATCCACGAAACGTAGTCTCTCTTCATTGTTTTGACGAAGCTTTCGGCCATTCCGTTGCTCTGCGGACTTCTGACGGGCGTCGTGACAGGCTTCAAACCGATTTCTTTCGAGAACGTCAGCGTCTCGTCGGCAATGTAGCAGGAACCGTTGTCGCTTAGCCACTCGATTTCATTGTCGGCCTTCAGCGCGCCACCAAAGCGGTTCTCGACGGCCTGAAGCATGACATCGCGCACCATGTCGCCGGTGTAGCCTCCCGTCGTCGCAGCCCAGCTCATGGCCTCCCGGTCGCAGCAGTCCAGCGCAAAGATGACGCGCAGCGGGGCGCCATCGTCGCAACGGAATTCGAACCCGTCCGAGCACCAGCGGGCGTTGCTTTGCTCCACGGCGACCTTTCCGTCGTGCCGGCGCGTGGATTCGGGATGCCGAGGGCGGCGTTCGAGCAGCAGGCCGTGGGTACGCATGACCCGATAAACCCGTTTTGCATTAACGCGAGGCTGACCCTGCGCGTCCCGGTTTCGCCGCAGCAGCGCCCATGCACGCCGGTAGCCATACGTAGGCAAATCGGCAACCAGCCCTTGAAGTTCAGCAACGAGCGGCATGTCGTCCAAAGCGGGCGTCTTGCGCCGGTCGACCCATTCGGCTTGTCGTTTCGATTTGACTGCGAGATTCGAGCGCGACACACCCAGGACTTCGCAAACCGTCTTCATCGGTCGTCCCCCGGACGCAATGGTGAGCGCGCAATCAATTTTTTTGCCCGACCGTACTCCACTGCTTCGCGGTGGATTTCCACTTCCATCGTCTTCTTGCCCAGCAGCCGCTGGGGTTCACGAATCTGCTCCATCGCTTCGGCCAGATCGGATGCGGGTACCACCTGTTCGCCGGCGCTGACTGCTGACAGGCTCCCGTCCTGATACAGCTTGCGCCACGCGAACACCTGGTTCGCGTTCACCTGATGACGACGGGCGACTCCAGAGACGGTCGCTCCGGGCTCGAAAGTCTCGCGCACTATCGCGAGCTTCTCCTCGACTGAGCGCCGACGGCGCTGTTCGGGTTGGGTCAGAACTTCGATGGGTTCCACATTAGAACTGGGCTTAAACATAGGCGTAAGACTACCTCATAGTTTAAGCGTTACCTCGTGTCCTGTTTTCGCGGGGGCCGGCCCACCGAGATATTGAAACTCTGATACCCCGCCGCGTCCCGAGTAATCCGTAGCGCCAGCTCTACTTGCTGGAAGATGGCATCGACGCTGTCGCGTAGTGTCTCGCCTGGCAGAGTCAACGTTACTCCACGCCGATCACGGTTGAGCAGGCGCACCTAAGCGCTGCCTATCGACCGGAGGTGCGAGGCGCCGGCGCAACGCGCGCTTCTTCAGCCGCCAGATCGAGAAAGTCAAGTATCAGCGAATTGCGTTCGCTTGTGCGCGACAGCATCTGGACCGTTACGGGCTCGAGGCCGTTGATCTGCCGGTAGTGCAATGTTTTTGGAAGCGACGAGAATAGGTATGTGGTGCCGATCATTGCGCCGAGCCCTTGTTCGATGAGCGTGACGCCAACTTGTACCTGCGTCGTTTCATAGATGAAATTTGGCGTGAAGCCAGCTTGCTGGAACCGAGCAACGATCGAGTCATAAAGCGGCGCATTGACCGCACGTGCCGAGCCGATCAGTCGCTCTTGCGCAAGATCGCAAAGGTTCAGACAGTCGACGTTTGCCAACCGGTGATCGTTGCGCATCAACACGACCCAGTGTGCTTCGAACAGCGGCTGAACCAGTACGTCGTCGTTGTCTGGTGCAGCGTCGACCAATACGCCAAAGCCGATGTCGATATGTTTCTTAGTCAGCGCGGTGATCTGCTGCGCCGTGTTCATCTCGTGGCGTTCTATCGTGATGTCCGGATATAGTGCCTGCAGCCGAATGAGCGCAGGCGGAATAAATGGCAGATTCGCGTACTCGACCAGACCGATCGAGATCCTAGATTCTCTACAGCCCGCGGCATCCTGCGCCTCACGCAACGCGCGCTCAACCTGAGCGAAGATGGCGTCGGCGCTGTTCTGCAGAGCCTCGCCCGAAGCGGTCAGCGTCACGCCGCGCCGGTCGCGGTTCAGTAATTGCGCGCCCACCAGTTCTTCCAGTTTCGCAATCTGCTGGCTAAGCGCAGATTGCGTTATCGACGCGCTGTCGGCCGCCCGGCCGAAATGGAGTTCCCGCGCAAGAATCGAGAAGTAGCGCAGTTGACGCAATTCAATCGCTTTCATGTGGCTCTCGAGTCGAAGGTCCGTTGTCAGTCCGGCAGATCGCTGCCGTCCACTGCTTGCGAGTATTGGCTAGGTGCGCCACGCCGACCCCGGCTACCGAACGTAGAAAACGAACGAGGCGCGCCTCTCGCACTGCCGGCCTCGGCGACACCGATTCAGTCGGGCCGAACTCTTGCAAGATGCACAACCAGAAGCCCTCCACATGCTTCCTCGCAAAACGGCGATGTCGACGCGCTCGCCTGGACGGATTTTGTGCCGCCCGCCTGACCGCTCGCGATCGGTTCGGCAGTCGCGCGCACCATGCCCGGATGGATTACCGGCGCTGCGTTGTACGGGGATGCTTGCCCGCCTTGAAGTCGGCCCTCAAGGCGTCGAGTGTCTCCCGCATCGACATGACACTTCTCCATCGATTCCTGAAGGCTGGGCGAATCACGCGGCAGAGGGCATACCAGGCACGTGCTCGGGCTTCGTCCACTCGTTGCCCTTCATGAAAGCGTCGTACGGCGTATGGACGACGTGATTCGTGTAGTTGCTCATGACCTTGGTTGCGACACCGAGAATCACTTCGAGCACGTTGCGGCGTGTATAGCCGGCCGCGAGGAAGGCTTCCACTTCCGCGTCCGGAACGAATCCGCGTTCGCGCACGACGATCGTCGTGAAGCGATGCAGCGCCTCCAGCTTCGCATCCGGCAACGCCGTGCCGGCGCGAAGCGCGGCGATCACCGCGGGATCCATCTTGATCATCTTCGCGAGCGTGCTGTGGCCCGCCATGCAGTAGTGGCAGTCGTTCTCAAAGTTCGACGTCAGATAGACAACCTGCTGCTCGTGAGGCGTGAGTGTGCTTTTCGCAAAGAGATCCCACAGCGCCGTATAGCCGGCGAGCAGTTCCGGTGATTCGGCCATGTGCGCCTGGAGGTTCGGTACAAAACCGAAAGTACGCTTCGCTTCTTCAAGGGTGGGCTTTGACGCTGCGGGTGCGGTGTCGATCGTGTAGGACTGGAAGGAATTCATCATCTGCGCCTCGTTGGTTGACGGTGAGCAGATGATGAGGCGCAAGGCGCGCGAGAAGAAGACGGGCGCTATCGATAACAGTCATTCCTCGCAGGAATGGACCGCGCCCTCAGCGCCGCAGAAGATCACCGTTCCCATGATGCGACCGTTGTAGCAGCGCTGGGTTGATGGTCTCGTACCTGCGTTGCCAGAAGAGATAACGCAGAATACCCTGTCTCTCGCCAGTGAAAAGGCGCGCAATCTCACAAGTCGGACGGTCGCGGTTGGCGGTGGCTAACAGATCACTCTTTACCAGCCGTGACAGTCGCTGCAGCGCCTGACGATGTCGGCTTCACCGTCCAAAGCAGCCGTTCGACGCAACCGTCCCGGTTCGACCGTTTCACGCCCTGAGTCAGTCCGTCAAGCATTTCGAGGAGGAGGTGCGAGGCTACCGAGGAGAGGTGAGCCGCTTTCTCTGACGATTCAGGACTTTCGAACCGAGCCGAGCACTGACGCTCTATGCAAGTTKGGAATAGCTCTTATGTTCCGGCGCCGCCTACTGCGAAGGTGCCGCATCAGCGATACTCGTGTGACTATTGTTTTTGATTCGAGGCAGTCGATGGCCAATTTTCTCGCATATACAGCAGCATCCGCCCCTGCTGCGTCTCAACCGGGCCTCCAACAGGCAGAACGTATTTTTGGCGTCGTGCCGAATCTTCAGGCGCATTTGGCAGAGTCGCCGGAAACACTGTCCGGCTATTTCACACTTCTCGAACTTTTCTCTAAGAGCACGTTGAGTTCAGTGGAACAGCAAGTTGTATCGATGACTGCAAACTTCGAGAACAGCTGCCACTATTCGATGGCTGGACACAGCGCTCGCGCGTTGCAGGTTGGCATGGATCAGACGCTCGTCGCTGCCCTACGTGAAGGCAAGCCACTTGCGGATCCGAAGCTTGAAGCGTTGCGTCGCTTCACGACTCACGTAGTACGGGAACGTGGTTTCGTTGCTGAAGCGGACACTAACGCCTTTCTGGCGGCGGGTTACTTTCGCCGAAACGTGCTAGAGGTGTTGCTCGGTGTGGCGGCGAAGATCTTGGGCAATTACACAAACCATATTGTCCGTACGGAATATGATGATTTCATGCGGGGGCACGAATGGAGCAAGCCGACTGTCTTCGACGCGAACGCCATTCCTGCGAGGAACGACTGATAGTGACAGGCCCCGTCTTCCGGGATCTCTGGCTTGGCCGCAGCATCCGATCACGACCCATCCAACAAAGAGCAGACGATGAACCTTCCCCGTCAAAACAAACGGATGTTCCGCAATCCGGGGATGCCGTGGAATCTCGTGGATCTGTCAGAGATTGAGGAACTCGGCGGTAGTATAGGCAAAAAGTGACGCCACCAATGGCCGCAACGAGTCGGAGAACGGCCCGTGCGGGCGCTGCACATCGAACGGCTGTAACGGGTCGACAACAGCCTGTCGGGGGATCTAACTCCATCCATCCCTGATGTCCATAAGTTGTACCTTGAGGTGTGCGCGTCCATGGGCTGCACCTTACCGTTACCCACCGCCAATTTCTACGAACCGTACTATGCGGAAGGGCAGAAGAAGTCGGAACGCTGGCGGATCTGGTTGAAGGACGAGCCCGAGTTCGCCATCGCGGGGCTGTGGCGTGCTTGGTGATCCGTTGGCGGATTATGTTCCCGGAATGCCTTCATCTCAAGCGGACCCGTTTAGTCGGCGTTATTCCTCCAGCGAATAATGAGGTCACGCTACGGTTCCCATTGACGCGGTCGAACGGCTCCCTGAGGGTCGTCTGGCATAAGCGCTTCTACCAATAGCCAACTGCGCCCCATGAAAGTATCGTGATATATCGCAAGTCAATGGAATATCACATCGATGGAATTGCGCCTGCTTGAGTATTTTCTCCGTGTGGCCGAATTCGGCAGCATCAGCCGGGCAGCAATGGATCTCGCCCTCTCTCAATCCGCGCTTTCCCGACACATGGGTGCCTTGGAGCACGAATTGAACGTTCAGCTGTTTCTAAGAGATTCGTCTGGTGTCAAGCTCTCGGACGCTGGCGCCGAGCTGGCCGAGCAAGCTCGAACTCTTTTGCTGCAGGCGGAGATATTGCGAGAGGAGGTAGGTGCCAAGACGCTCGGAACCGTGAGCTTGGCAATGCCCCTTTCAATGCAGAGAAGCGTCACTTCTCCCCTGGTCGCGGAAATTGTGATGGAGCATCCGGATATTAAGGTTCGTGCTTACGAGGGCATTAACAATGTTCTGCGGGAGACGATGCGCAACGGCTTACCGGATTTATGCGTCGTCGCGTTCTCCCCTATGGCGTCCCCCCTGTACGACGAGGCTCCGCTACTGCGCGAGCAGCTATATCTAGTTGGCGACTCCAGGTCGGGCCTCGAACTTGACCGGTTCGTGACGGCGTCCGAGATCGCCGACTTAAGGATGGTCTTGCCAGGACGCCCCAACATCGTCCGCCAGATGGTCGAGAGCCAGCTGCGGCGCAGTGAGCGCAGATACCGCAACGCCGCGGAAGCGGAGACGCTGTCCCTATGTCTGGATTTGGTGGTACGTGGACTGGGGTATACCGTCATGCCGTTTTGCGCCTTGTTCGAGCACCCATTAGGTAGTCAATTTCGCGCGGCACCCATACGAGGCATGATTCTGACGTGGGTTGTCGCTATGAATCGGAATCGCATGAACTCCAGCACCGTCGCTATCGCATGGCGGCACATGCTACGCCTGATAACTACGCGAATTGACAGCGGAATGTGGCAAGGTGCTGAACTGATTTGGCGCCCCCGTGATTGAAGGCAACGAGAGCGCGCCTCCCGCCAGAACGTATTAGGCACTTTTATCTGGCGTGACAACCCTGGTGCGGATGACTCACTGATCCTGAATCCAGGCGGACTCCTTACGGTTCTTCGAGCATGAGAGCGCACACGCAATCGGCGCCGACTGCGCGCCGATCAATCGGTATCGCCGCATGCCCGAGGCGGTCGCGAGATGCCCCGTTCCCGCCTCGTTCCTATGCATCAGAACTTCTGCTGCAGACCGACCATGACGCCAAGCTGATCCATGCCAGCTCCGACAGTACCGCCAACTGCAACCGGTTTGGCCGCCAGCGCGCTGTTGAACATGTACCCGACTGACGTGTACACCATGCTGCGCTTCGATAGCAGGTAATTCACGCGTCCGACCAGCAATGTCGAGCTCGCATCGTTCTTGCCAGCCGGCCCGCGTTGCAGGTAACGCAAGCCCTCTGCATCTAAGGAAAGTGCTGGCGTGACTGATGTTGCCCCTGTTTGGTGTAGCTCTTAGCTTTCGGGTTATGCGGCCTTTTTACGCTGTGCCGCATGCCAGCGTTGCTCGTATTGCATGGGGCTGAGATAACCCAGCGTGGAATGCAGCCGTCGGTGATTATAAAAGGCTATCCA